>NZ_CP036265.1:1122500-1422500 GCF_007743815.1 Alienimonas californiensis | reverse complement strand
ACGGCAGAAGCTGGGCCTGCTGCGAAAAGCTGTTGTAGGAGTCCCAGCCGCCCGGCGGGAACCGCTGGTACGTGCTCTCGTAATTGTGCAGGGCCAGCCCGAGTTGCTTGAGGTTATTTAAACACTGACTGCGGCGGGCGGCTTCGCGGGCCTGCTGCACCGCGGGGAGCAGCAGGGAGACGAGGATCGCAATGATGGCAATTACCACCAATAATTCGATGAGGGTGAAGCCGGGGCGGGCTCTCTCCCGGCGGTCGTGAAGCGACATCGGCTTCTCCAAGGGGGGAACGCCCCGCGGCGCGCAGACCGGGGGCGTCGCCGGGCGCGCCGGCGGAAAATCGGGAGTTCAGAAGCGGCGGCCGACGGAGGCGTTCCAGCGCCCGCCGAACGGCGCCGCGGCCGGCGACTCGCGTCGCCGTGTCCGCACAGACGCAATCAACTTGCATCTGACACGAGGCCGCGGCGGCCGGCAACCCCCGGGGCCGCCCTTCTTGCAAACTTTTTGCAGAAAGGCCGGGCGGGCGGCCCGCATCGCCCGCTCCGCCCCCGCCGCTTCAGCCCTCGTCCCTTCAGCCCTCGTCCCTTCAGCCCACGGGGCAGGAAGACCGGACGCCTCAGGCGGCGGCGGCTTCGCAGTCGCCGCACAGGCCGCGGAGCACGACTTCGCCGATCGTCCCCACCTGCTCCCGGGCCGTCCCCTTGGACGGCGTGAGCTTCAGCGCGAAGCCTTCCAAACAGACGATCCGGCCGCACGCGGTGCAGACGTGGTGCGGGTGCACGGCGGCGTCGCCCTCGGCCGGCAGCCATTCGTAGCGGCGGACCGCGTCCCCGAGGTCCAGCTTGGCCAGCAGGCCGGCTTCCGACAGGTCCGTCAGCCCGCGGAACAGCGTGGACTGATCGAACCGGCGGGGAGCCTCGGCGTCCGCGTCCTTCTTCCTGCCGCGGCCGGACGATTCCGGGGGCCGCATCCGGTCCACGACCTCGCCGTGCGACAGCGGCACGCCGGCGCCGGCCAGTTCCTTCATCAACGCCAGCCGGGCGGGGGTGACCCGCAAGCCGGTCTCCCGTAACCGCCCCCGCAACTCCTCCTCGGGCGGGACGGTGGGGGCGTCGGTGCGAGCGGCTTTCGGCACGGGCGGGCGCAGTGGCGAACGAACGCCGCCCCACGGGACGGCCTGCGGCACGATATAGGCGCGGCACGGCAGCGGCAACGCCGGTCGTGCGGACGGCGACGGACCGGCGGACCCGGTCGGGCGGCGGGCGATGAGCATGCGTCGTCAGTTCCGGTCGGGGTCGTAGGCCTGTCGCAGGCGGCCGAAGCTGCGGCCGATCCGGCCGACCAGCTCCCGCCGGATCGCCTGTTCGGCGGGGTCGTCGAGCTTCGACTCGGCGGCCTGGTGGGCCAGTTCGTGCTCCAGCAGTTCCAGGCGATCCAGGTAGAGGGCGGTCCGCAGTTCGCGGAACTCGCCGGCCGGGCCGTTCCGCAGCACGTAGCCGACCTGCGCCCGCTTCGCCCAGTCCTCGCAGACCGGGATGAACTCCGCGGCCCGGGCCGCGTCGCCGGTGTTCGCCGCGATGAGGGCTTCGGTCTGCATCACGTTCAGGTCGTCCAGGCACTCGCCGGGCGGGGGGTAGTAGGTGAAGCAGCCCAGCACGCTGATCGCCGCCAGCCCGACCAGCGCCACGCCGCCGAGCACGGGGGCCGGCAGGGCGACGTCGAACCGGCCGATCGGTTGGGCCTCGGCGTCTTCGGCCGGCGGGCGTTCCAGCCAAGCTTCGACGCGGCCGGGGCGGTCGGCGACCCGCAGCGCCAATCCCATCAGGACGAACGCCGCCAGGGCGACCAGGGCGTACCGTTCATGCACCTCCGCCCCGTCGACCAGTTCGGTCCAGGCCCGCGCCCACGGGTCCGCCGGCGGAGAGGTTGCGGCGAAGGGGGCGGTGTAGCCGTCGAAGGCGTGGGTGTGGCCGCCCTCCTCGGCGCCGGCCGGCCGCAGCGGGCGGTCGATGCCGTACGACAGCGCCAACGTGACCCCGGCGACGGCGCCGAGCAGCGCCGCGGTCCGGCCAAGGCCGTACGTCCGCCAGGCCCAGGCCAGCAGGCCGAGCGTCGTGCCGGCCCCCAGCACGAGCATCGCGAACGCCGCCCCCACGCTGTTGCCGTGCTGGAACATGGACCCGACCGTCCCCATCGCCGCCATCGGCGAGGCGTAGGCCGGGATCGCCACGGCGGTCGTCACCAGCGGGGCGAACGGGTTCTCCCCGTTCACCGCCGTGCTGAGGAAACCCTTCGGCACGACGATCCCGAGCAGCAACGGCCCGGCCAGGGCGATCAGGACCAGCGGGACCGCCCCCCCCGACGCCTCCCGCGCCCCCGCGACGGCCACCGCCGCCAGGCGTTTCGCCCCCTGTTGAACCGGCGCCGGCGGCGGGTCCTCCACCGCGACCGTGCCCGGGAACAGCCGGTCCCACAGCAGCCCGGCGCTGGTCACCACGATCAGCGACCCCACCGCGAACGCCAGCACCGCGGCCGGGTCGCTCAGCGTGAGCCCGTACAGCAGCGAGAGCGGGTTGAACAGCGGCGCCGACAGGGCGAACGCCAGGATCGTCCCGCCCTTCAGCCCGGCTTTGCGCAGCTCCCGAATCACCGGCAGCACGCCCAGCGCGTCGACCGGCAACAGCATGCCGACCGCCCAGGCCCGCAGCAGGCCGGTGCGGGAGTCGTCGCCGAACAGCGTTCGCACGCCGGCGTGACCGACCAGCCGGCGGAACACCGCCGCCACGATCAGCCCGCACATCAGGAACGGCGACGCCTCGCACAGCGCCTCGGCCGCCCGCAGCAGCCCGCCGACGAGGGCGGCGTGGAACTGTTCAGCGGTCATGGTCGTCACCGTGGTCGTGAGGCTCGTGGGGGGTGACTTCGAACTCCTCCTCGCCGATCTCGCTGACGACGGCGGCGAGGCGGTCGAGCGTCGCGTTCGCCCTCTCCAAGGCCTCCGCCTCCCCGACGGCGACCCGCGGGAGGAGGACCGCCAACTCCCGCGACCCGGCGGCCAGCGGCGTCCACTCCGCTTCCGTCGCGTCGCTGTCGGCGGCGAGTTCGGGCATCCACCCGGCGATATCGGCGGCCTCGGCGGCGCTGCGGGCGTCGCCGTTCGCGATCGCCGGCAGGCGGTCCCGCAACGCGGCGATCGCCGCGGGGAAGCTCTCCGGGTAGTGGAGCGGGCGGTCTTCGTGTTCGTGGTCGGCGTACACGTCGCCGGTCCCGCCGTCGGTCTCCGTCCCGCCGCACCCGGCGAGTGCGATGAGGACGAGGTTCGCCGTCGCCGTTATGCGGCGCGCGGGGGCGGTACGAGCGCGCCGCCTCACGGCGACGGCGAACCTGGGAAATCGAGAGTGCATTGGTCAGTCTCTCCCGTCGGGAACGGGGGTGGAGTCGAGGAGTTCGGCGATCAGCGGGGCGGGGTCGTCGGCGTCGACGCCCAGCCGCACGCCCAGCACGGCCGGGGCGACGTCCTGCACGTCGTCCGGGGAGACGAAGTCCCGTTCGCTCAGCAGCGCCCACGCCTGGGCGACCCGCTGGAGGGTCAGCAGGCCGCGGGGGGAGACGCCCAGTTCGATTCGCGGATGCGTGCGGGTCGCGGTCGCCAACCGCAGCAGGTAGTCCCGCACCGGCGGCGTGACGGCGACCGCGGCGGTCGCCGTTTGCAGGGCCGCCAGGCCGGCGGCGTCCGTCACCGGCGGCTCCGGCGGGGGCGTATCGAGCCGTTCGCCGACTGCCGCCGCCAACAGCCCCGCCTCCTCCGCCGGGGAGGGGTAGCCGACCGTCAGCTTCATCGCGAAGCGGTCGCACTGGGCCTCCGGCAGCGGGTAGGTGCCGTGCTGCCCGGCGGGGTTCTGCGTGGCGATCACGAAGAACCGCGGGCTCAGCGCCCGCCGCACGCCGTCGTAGGTCACCTGCCGCTCCGCCATCGCTTCCAAGAGCGCGGACTGGGTGCGCGGGGTGGCCCGGTTGATCTCGTCGGCGAGCACGATGTCCGCGAACACCGGGCCGGGGCGGAACTCGAACTCGCGGGTCTTCTCGCTGAACAGGTTGAACCCGGTCACGTCGCTGGGCAGCAGGTCCGGCGTGCACTGCACCCGGCCGAACGTCCCGCCGAGGGCGTCCGCCAGCGCCTTCGCCAGCGTGGTTTTGCCGAGGCCGGGGCGGTCCTCGATCAGCAGGTGCCCGCGGGCCAGCACGCAGGCCAGCGCCCGCTCGACCACGTCCGGTTTCCCGCGGAGGGCCGCGTTCATCCGAGCCCGCAGGGCGTCCAGCACGGCGGTGCGGTGGCCGGGGGCGTACATGTCGCTCATCGTTCCTCTCCCGAACGGACGCTTGCGGTTTCGCGGGTGACTTGGACGGCCGAGCCCCGCACCGCCGCAGCGGCCAGGGAGAGGTCGCCCGGGGACAGCGCCGGGGCGAACAGCGCCCGGGTGGCGGCGTCGGCGAACGGGGCCGCCCCGGGCAGGGCCGCGAAGTGCCGGGGCGGCGACAGCCCCGGCGGCCGGGCCGGCCCGAACCGGCGGCACCGCCGGTCCAGCACCCGCACCGCCGCGACGACCGCGTCCCGTTCGCCCCGCCACAGCCGGGCCAACTGCCAACCGAGCATGTCCCCCGCGTCGGCGATCCGCCGCCGGAAGAGCCCCGCCCCGCACACGGCCAGCAGGCAAACCGCCGACGCCGCCGAGTTCTGAACGACGAGTTTCGCACCCGCCGCGAAGACTGCCGCGGCCCGGTCCCGCCACGTCGGCGGCGGGCCGAGCGGGTCGTAGCCGGGCGACGGGTCGACCGTCGCCCACACCCCCGGGGCGACGGCGACCTCGCACCAGACGTGCACGTCCTCCTTCGAGACGACGGTGTGCCCCAGCGTGCGGTCGTAGTTCTCCGCGTCGGCGTAGAACCCGCCGACCAGCCGGGTCGCGTACCCCCGGCAGCGCAGCGACAGGCAGCAGGCCGTGGCGAACTGGTAGGCCCGGCCCCGCTTCGCCTCCCGCAGGAAGTGCAGCGTGGGCGAACCCGTCTCCGGGTCGCCGACGGCGGGGTCGAGCGTGTAGTCGCTCCGCAGCCGATCGCGGACCGCCGTTACCTCGTCCCAGCCCCGACTCCGCCCGGCGGTCCACTCGGCGGCCAGTTCGGACAGCGGCTCCCGCAGCGCCTCGGGCACCTCCGTGCAGCCGCTCGGCAGGGTGAGGAACAGCAGGGGATCGTCCAGCGCGGCCGGGTCGAGCCGACGGCTGGCGGCGTGCACGACCGTCAGCGGGGGGACCGTCGAGCGGTCCAGCCGGATCACGTCCGGGGCCGCGAGGGCGAACAGGTCGGCCCGGGTCACGTCCGCGATGCAGACCCCCGTCGCGTTCGGCGGGCAGGGCAGCGCCGGGCCGGACAGGTTCACCACCTTCAACGCGTGGGCGTCGGCGCCGCGGAACAGGTTCGCCCAGGCGGCGCTCGGCTCCGGGCCGACCCAGGTGCGGCCGTCGATCTCCGCGGCGTGCAGTTCACGCTCCGCCGGGGCCGGCTCCCGCCGCCAGCTTTCGCCGTCGAACGTGCCGTAGGTCGCCAACCGCAGGTGCACCGGAACCCGGCCGGAGACGAACAGCAGCGCCGGCGAGGGTTTCTCGCCCGGCGTCCGCCCGGACGTCGGCGAGGGCTGGCGGCAGGTCGAGAAGTCGCCCGCCGACGGCCGGCCGGCGACGGTCATGTCCTTGCGGCGGCTCTCGGCGACCTGCTCCCGGGAGAGGGCCTGCGAGCGTTCGTTCTCGCCGGGTTTGAAGGGCGCCTGGTAGGTGTCGTCGTAGGCGTCGAACAGGCTGGGGCGTTCGTCTTCCAGGAAGGGGGCGTCGTCGATCGGGGCGAAGGAGCGGATGTCCTCGGTCCCGGCCACGAGCCGCTCGCCGTTGCCCACGCCGTCCCGGGCGAAGGGGTCGGTCGCGTCCGAGCCGGACCCGCCGGAGGTGGACAGGAAGCCGGCCCGCCCCGCGGCCGCCCCCCCGCCGCCCACGGCCAGCGTGAGCAACACGAGGCCGGCGATCAGCCCGTGCGCGGCCCACCGGCCGCGGCCCGGGTCGGCCACGCTCACCCGGCCCCGCAGCCCGCCCCAATAGGCCGCCGCCGCCCCCCAGGCCGCCGCCGCGGCGAACGCCAGCAACGCCGCCCGGATCCCCCCCGGGGAGGCCGCCGGACCCAGCGGCAGCCCCGCCGCGAATAGGGCCGCGAACAGCGCCAGCAGCCGCGACATCGCGTTCGGCCCCGCCAAACGCCCGCACGCCGCACAGGCCAGCGCCGCGACCCGCAGGCCGTCCAGCAGCACGATCTCCACCGCCCGTCCGACCCCGAAGGCCCGCAGCGCCGGCTCCGCCGCGACCGAGGCCGCGACCAACCCCAGCCCCCACAGCGGGAGCGTGCGGCCGGTCGAGACGAACCGGGCCGCGACCGCCGCCGCAACCAGCGTGAGGAGGGCCGTCACGGCGATCTCCAGTCCCACCGCCAGCGGCGCCCGCTCCCCGTTCGCCGCCGCCAAGGAGACAACCGCCGACGCCGCGATCGCGCCCGTCAGGGCCGCGAGCCGCAGCGAGGTCGCCGCCGCCCCGCCGCTCGCCGCCGGGGCACGCAGGCGCGACGAACCGAGGGGACGGACCGTCCGAGAGGTCGGTTCAAGCCGCACGACAGGCCCTCCGCCAGTCCGCCGCGAACCGGCTTTCCTGGCCCGGAACGACCGTCACCCACGCCGCCGACCGCCGGGAACAGGGCGGGGCGGCCTCCGCGTCGCTCGAACGCCGGCCGCCGACCCGCACCACCCGTTCGCCCCGCTCCTCGACGCCGCTCGGTCCGGTGACGACCACCCCGCCAAGGCCCCCGCCGCCCGTCCGGCCGGCGTCGGGGGGCGCGGCGTACCCGCCCCGCGGCACCGCGGCGAGGGCGTCCAGCAGGCTCCGCAGCGCCGCCGGGTCGCCGCCGAGGCGGTGCGTCGCGCCGTTCAACCGGCACTCCACCGTCGCCCCCAACCGCACCAGTGATTCGCACAGCCCGGCGACGACCCGCACCGCCGCCTCGACGGCTTCCTCGGCCTCGGCCGGCTTCGTGCCGAACTCGACGAAGGAGGACGCCGCGAGATCCGCCCGCAGCCGCACGGTCGCGGTGCGGCCGGCCTGCCGTTCGCAGACGATCAGGCGGCGGTGCCGGGCGGTTTGAGCCCAGTGCACCCGGCGGAGCGAATCCCCCTCCCGGAAGGCCCGCGTGCCGAGCAGGTCGCCGAACTCGCCGGGGTCGCGGTCGGAGAGGCGGTCGTCGGAGGGGTGCGGGGCGTCGGCCTCCGGCACGTCGCCGGCGGCGGGGCCGCGGGGCCAGACGACCAGCCGCCGCGTCACCTCCGCGGGGATCGCGGCGCTCCACAGGCCGAACGGGAATGCCGTCGCCAGCCGCGGCGGGGCCAGCGGGAGGACGCCCCGCCGCGTCGGGGTGAACGTCCAGCGGTACTCGACCGTCGCCCAGCCGGGCACGCGGTCCAGCGTGAGGTCGGCGGACCCGTTCCCGCTCGCCCCGTCCGCGTGCTCTTTCGACCCGAAGCCCTCCGCGACCGACAGCCCCCACGCGGGCAGCGGCAGGCGGTTCGTCACCCGTAGCACGACCGTCGCCGGCGTGCCCTCCCGGCCCCGGCGGCCGTCGAACTCGATCGTGCACCGCAGCCCGCGGGCGGCGACCCACGGCCAAACGACGCCCGCGGCCCCGCCGACCGCCAGTGCCGCGGCGACCCACAGCGCCGCAGCGTTCAGAGACACGCCGACCAGCGCCGCCGCGACGGTCGCCGCCGCGACCGCCCACAGCGGGTGCTTCAGTTTGTAGGCCCAGCCGTTCTGGCCGGGGCAGAAATCGTGATGGAGCAGCCGCGTGAGGCACGCGACCGCCCGACGGGGACCGACGACGCCGGGCAGGGCGCCGCCGTCCGCCGGGGGGGCGAAAGGCATGGGAGAACGTCCGCCCGCGGACCGGCGAACCGCCCGCAACTTCTCCCGTGAGAAGCCGCAGCCGGCGGCCCGGCCCGTGGACAACGGGGGGCGGGGACGGGGTCACGGGACCGCACGCCGCACGCCCCCGCCCCGACGCCGGTCGCCCCGGATTCTCGGGGCGCAGCAGGGGGCGGGACGAACGCGGGAACGCGGTCAGACCGTCGCCGGCGGTCCCCGGACCCGCTTCGTCAGAAAGAACGTCCGGGCGATCGACGGAGCCGCGTCGACGGCGGCGCCGGGGATCGCCCCCGCGGCGTCCACCGGCCGCGGGGCCTCGGCGGGTTGCTGGCCCATCGCCAGGAACTGGCAGACCGCACAGTGATGCGGATCGTGCGGCTCCGCGGGCGCGTCCCGCTCCGAGCCCTCCGGCTCCGTTGGGTTCCCGGCGTGTCGAGCCGGAAGGCGATCGTGCGCGGCGTGGTCATGCCCGCAGCAGTTCGCGGCGGGCGGCGGGGGTTCGCCGACCGCGTCGTCCTCGGGGACGAACGCCACGTGCTCGCAGTGCGAATGTCCGCAGCCGGCGTGACCGGCCTCGACCAGCGCGTGCAGCCCGGTCCCCCCGACCGCCGCCGCCAGATAGGCGGCCGCGGCGACGATCGCCGGCAGTCGGCACAGCACGCGGGACAACGGGGGCTCGCTCCTCAAATGCAAGGCGTGTGCAGGATAGCGCGGCGGCCCGAGACGCGTCAATCCCGCCGCCTACCCCCCGCACAGGCAGACCGTCAGGCCGAGCGCGGCGGCGGCGGCGGCTTTGGCGAACAGGGCCTCGTTCGCCGCGGCCTCGTCCGCGGCGTAGGCGACCTGGACGTGGTTCGAGCGGTGGCGGGCCATCATCTGGTCCCGGCTCACCCCGCGGAAGATCGCGTGCATGATCGGCCACTGCGGGGTGGTCGCCGCCCAGCGGCGTTCCGTCTCCTCCCGCGGCAGCGCGACGGCGTCGGCCCGACCGAGGTCCATGTGCAGGCGGTCGTCCTCCACGAAAACCCGCGACCAGACCACCGGCCCGGCCTTCGAAACGCCCCGCACCGTGCTGCCGCCGTTGGGAAAATACATCGCCGGTTGCCGGAACCCCTCCGCCCCGGCCCAGCCGCCCTCGAAGTGGGCCGGCGGGGCGGCGCCGCTGATTTCCAACACCCACACCTCCCCGTCGACCGTGTCGCTGGCGTCCCGGTCCGACCACCGCAGGTCGTGCAGCGTGTTCTCCGTCGGCTGGCCCAGCGCCCGGTGCACCCGCTCGGTCAGCAACCCGTCCAGGCCGGCGCATTCGTCGACCTCATTAAAGTGCGTCAGCGGGCGACCCTCATAGAGAACCCGCCCCCCGCCGCGGCTGCGGACCGGCGGGCGGTCGGCGTTGTTCAACATCCCCTCGACCAGATCGCTGGCGGGCAATAGGTCTTTGAGTCCCTGTTGATATTGAATGCCGATCGCGTCGCAGCCGAAGTCGTCGGCGATCCGCACCGCGGCGACGTAGGTCCGGCACTGATCGCGGATCTGCCCGTCCGTCAGGTCCTCGGCGTGGTTCGGCCCAGTGTGGAAGGTCATCCCGCGGTCCTCCAGCCAATGCCGCACGGCGTCGGCCTCCGCGTCCGGGACCTGCTTTGCCTCGTAGTAGAGGGCCGACTGACTGAGCCGTTCTTTAAAGACCCCGCACGGCATCAATAAATGATCGGGGACGATCGCGTTGAACATCCCCATGCAGCCCTCGTCGAACACGCCGAGGATCGCCTTGTCTCGCATTAAGTCCGCGGCGATCCCTTCGCCGACGCGGAGGGCGTTCTCGTTCGCCTCGGCCGGATCAAATGGCCGGACGTGCGACAGGTCGTGTTCCACCGGCCGGCCGTCCAGCCACGCCTTCAACCGGGACACGAACCAGTCGTCCTCGAACGTCTCGCTCCACAGGGAATCGTACTTCACGCCCGCCTTCGCCAGGGAGCCGTTGAGGTTCAACAAGCCCACCAGCCCCGGCCACTGCCCGGACCAGTTCGCGACGGTTAAAATGGGCCCGCGGTGGGTCGTCAGCCCGGCGAGGACGTGGTGCGAATATTGCCAGACCGCCTCCGCGACGATCAGCGGGGCGTCCGGGTCGAGCGTTTTAAAGACCTCCATCCCCTCCTTTTGGGAGGCGAGGAAGCCGTGCCCGCGGTCTGCGGAGACCTGGTGGCCGCGGCGGAGCTGGGCGCCGCACCGCTCGACGGCCGTGGACAGCGCCGCCTCCATCTCCCGCTGGGCCGGCCAGCAGACGCGGTTGGCGGATTCACGCAGGTCGCCGGAGGCGACGAGTTGCACGGTGCGGGTCATGGCGACGACGGGTTTGGCGGGTCAACGAGAGTCGGGTCGGCCGGGACCGGGCGGCGGGCGCCGGCGGCGTCCAGCGCCGCGAACAGCCGGCGTTTCCAGCGGTCGGCGAGGGCGGGGTCGTCCGCGGCGAGGTCGGTGCGTTCGGCGGGGTCGGCGGCGAGGTCGTACAGCGCCAGCGAACTGTCCTCCCAGAAGTACACGGCCTTCCGGTCGCCGACGCGGACCGCCGAGTGCGGCCCCACGAACGGCGCCGACGGGTCGTTCCAGCCGACCGGCTCCGTGGGGAAGGCGACGCCCGTTTCCGGGTGGTAATAGGGGAAGTGCCACAGCGTCGTCCGCGGCGTATCCCGGGCCGTCGCGATCGCGGCGGGGTCCGCCTCGAACAGCCCGCGGACCGAGACCCCGTCCAGCGGCCGGCCGGCGAGCAGCGGGGAGTCGGCGAGATCGACGCCGGCGTAATCGGCGAGCGTCGGCAGCAGGTCGGTCCCGATCACGGGTTCGTCCACCGTCCGCCCGGCCGGCACGCCGGGGCCGCGGACGATCAGCGGCACGCGGATGCCGCCTTCATAAAGCGTCCACTTGTGCCCCCGCAGCGGCGCCTGCCGGGCGAACTCCGGGTGCCCGCCGTTGTCGCTGAAGAAGATCACCAGCGTGTTCTCCGCGTGCCCGGAGGCCTCCAGCGCCGTCAGCAACCGGCCGACATGGTGGTCCAATGTCTGCACAAACGCCGCGTAGCGGGCCCGGCGGGGGTTCCCGCCCACGCCCGGCTCCCCGCGGGCCTCCTCGACGGCCCACTCGGCTCGGGGGTCGACCGGCGTGTGGACGTAGAAGTGACTGACGTGCAGATAAAACGGCGCCGCGTCCGCCGGGCGGTTCGTCAGGAACTCGACGGCCCGGTCGGTGAGGGAGTCGTCGGGGAAGGTCCCCGGCGGCGTCGGCCCCGCCGGCCGGCCGGAATTATAGGGGTGGCCGCCGAAGTCCTCGACGGCGGTCGTGAACCCCTGCCGCGGCGGGCCGAACTCCGGATGCCAGCCGAGGTACCGCTTGTGGTGCGGGTTCAGATGCCATTTCCCGAAGAACGCCGTGTCGTACCCGGCGGCGGCGAGGACCTCCGCGGTCGTGACTTCTTCCAGCGGTAAATGCAGCGTGAACAGCGGGGTCCGCAGCGGCATCCCGGGGATCGATTGCCGGCCGGGCTCCGGCTTCGTGACGAAGGTGAAGTTCAACCGGGCCGGCGAGCGGCCGGTGAGAATTGCGGCCCGGCTGGCCGAGCAGATCGGCGCCGGGGCGTACGCCTGCGTGAATCGCACGCCCTGAGCGGCGAGCCGGTCCAGCGCCGGGGTCTCGAACGGCCCGCCGTAGCAGCCGAGGTCCCGCCAACCCAGATCGTCCGCCAGCACGAACAGCACGTTCGGCCGCCCGCCGGCGCCGGGTTCGGGGCCGGCGGCCGACGCCGCGACCGGCAGGACGGCGAGCAGGAACAGGGCGAGCGGGGCGGCGTTCGTCATGAGGTCTGCCGGGCGGCGGTCGGGGCGAACGTCTCGGCGAGGCGGCGGTAGTCGGCGTAGACGGATTGATAAAGCGCCGCGGCGTGGGGGTCCGGTTCGACGCGGGCCTCGGCGGGGACGGGGGCGGCCATCGCCTCGATCGTGGCGGCGACGGTGTCGAACCGGCCGGCGGCGACCATCCCCAGGATCGCCGCCCCCAGCGCCGGCGCCTGCCGGGCGGGGTGCACGTCGATCGGCTCGCCCAGCACGTCGGCGTAGACCTGAACCAGCGCGCGGTTGTGATGGGGCAGCCCGCCGGCGGCGATCAGCCGGTCGATCGGCACGCCGCCTTCCCGCAGCAGTTCCACGATCCACCGCAGCCCGCAGGCGGAGGCTTCCGACAGCGCCCGATAAAGATGCCCCGGCCCGGCGTGCAGCGAGAGCCCGGAGAACGTCCCCCGCAGCGCCCCGTCCATCAGCGGCGTGCGACACCCGTTGAACCAGTCCAGGCACCGCACCCCCTCGGCGCCCGGCGGCAGTTCGGCGGCCGCGGCCGCCATCGCCTCGAACGAATCCTGCCCGAGCAGCGTCCGCAGCCAGTCGAAGGCGTCGCCGACCGCCGCCTGTCCGGTTTCGTAACCGAACAGGTCCGGCAGGATGCCGCCCTCCACGACGCCGGCCAGCCCGGGGACGAAGCGTTCCTCGGTCGCGTTGAGCATGTGGCAACTGCTCGTGCCCATCACCATCACCAACGCCCCCGGCCCGGCGGCGCCGACGCCGGGGACCGCCGCGTGGGCGTCGATCACCGCCGCCGACACCGCAATGCCCGCCGGCAGCCCCAGCGCCGCCGCCCGCTGCTCGGTCAGTCGCCCGGCGACCTGCCCCGGGGCCAGCTTGCGACCCGGCAGCTTCGTCCGCACCGCCTCCGCGAGCCCGGGGTGGACGGCGGCGAAGTAGGCGTCGCTCGGATAACCCTCCGTCGCCGACCACAGCGCTTTATAACCCGCCTGACAGGTGGACCGCGGCAACTCCTCCGCCGGTCCGCCGACGAGCTGCCAGACGAACCAGTCGCCGCCCTCCAGCCAGACGTCCGCGGCGGCGGCGACCTCCGGGGCGTCCTCGATCGCCTCCAGCATCTTCGGCTGCAGCCATTCCAGGCCGATAATCCCGCCGTAGCGTTTGAGGAACGGCTCGTCCCGCTCCGTCGCGATGCGGTTCATGCGGGCCGTCTGCTCCACCGCCCCGTGGTGCTTCCACAGCTTCGGCCAGGCGTGCGGTTGGTCGGCGAAGCGAGGGAGTTCGCACAGCGGCGTGCCGTCGGCGGTCGTCGGCAGCATCGTGCAACTGGTGAAGTCCACGCCCACGCCGACGACCTCCCGCGGGTCGAGCCCCGCCTCGGCGAGCGCGGCCCGCACGGCGACCGCGGCGGCGTCCAGCCAATCCCGCGGGCATTGCAGAGCGAACCGCGGCGGCAACGGGCGGTCCGACCCTGGCAGCGACCGCAGGATCTGGCCGTGCTCGTAGGCCGCCTCCGCCGTGCCGCGTTCGGTCCCCGCGGCGTCCGCCAGCAGGGCCCGCACCGATTCGGTGCCGAAATCCAGTCCGAGCGCGACGGCCGTCATCGGGTCAGTTCCTCGTCCAATTCGTCCAGAATTGCGGCGACCTTCGCCCGCTCCGGCGGCAGGAACTTATTGAACGGCTCCGCCAGCGCGTCGCCGCAGATCCCCCGCAACGACAACGCCGACTTCATCGCTTTAATGTGGCGGGAGGCGTATTTCCCGATCTCGTACATCCGGCCCAACTGCTCGACCTGGGCCTGCAACCGGGCGACGGCCGCCGCGTCGCCGGCGACCGCGGCGTCGTACAGCCGCACGAACAGCCTGGGAACGACGTTCGCCCCGCCGCAGACGCCGCCGTCCCCGCCGAGGCGCACCGCTTCGACCAGCTTGCTTTCCGGGCCAATCAAGACGCTCCAATCCGGCCGCACGCGGTTCTTCACGTCGATCAGGCGGGCGAAATAATCCAGGTCCCCGCCGGAGTCCTTCACGCCGACGACGGAGTCCAACCGGGCGAGGGCCTCCACGGTCTCAATTTCAAAGACGACCTTCGTCAGCGACGGCATGTTATACAGCATCGTCGGCAGCGGGATCGCCGCGACCAGCCGTTCGACATACTGCCGCAACTCCGTTTGACCGGCGGGGAAATAATAGGGCGGGGCGAGGACGACCGCGTCCGCCCCGCAGTCGGCGGCGTGTCGGGCGAGGGCGAGGGACTCCTCCGCGGAGGTATCCGTGATGCCGATCAGCACGGGCACGCGGCGCTCCCCCGCCGCGACGCACTCGCAGGTCGCGGTCACGACTTCCCGCTGCAACCGGTGGCTCAGCGACGGCCCCTCGCCGCTGCTGCCCAGGGCGAAGACGCCGTGCACGCCGCCGGCGACGACGTGGGCGATCAGCCGTTCCAGGCCGTCGCGGTCGAGTTCGTCCGGCCCGGCGGACGCCGCGGAGGTGCGGGCCTCCGAGGAGCGCAGCGGGGTGACCAGCGGCGGAACGAGGCCGCGGAGGCGGGGGAAGGTCATCCAGGCGCTTCGGTTTGGGGGAGGAGCGGCTCGGGGCGCCGCCCGAACGGGGGGATCCCCGCGAGGAAGCCGACGGCGAGGATCACGACCGTACCGACCACCGCCGTCAGGTTCGGGTGCAGCGTGCACCGGAAATCATCAAGCGCGGCCGGCCACAGCGGAGTCGGCGAGAGGGCCATCCAGGCGACCGCGGGCAGCCCGCAGAGCACCGCGACCGCGGCGCCGGCGGAGTTCGTGCGGCTCGCCATGCCCAATAAAAACAGGCCGACGATCCCGCCGCTGAACACGCTCGCCAGCATCCACCAGACGTCCAGGGCGCTGTCGGTCAGTCGAATTAAAAGCAGCGCCATGCCGGTCCCCAGCGCCCCCCAGGCCACCGTGGCGCCGCGCAGCACCCGGACGGCGGCCGCGTCGCCCGCCTCGGGGGCGAGGAAGCGTTTATAATAGTCCTCGAGGATCAGCGTGGCGGAGGAGTTCAGGCTGGTCGAGACCGTGCTCATCGCCGCGGCGAACACCGCGGCCACCAGCAGGCCCCGCAGGCCGGCGGGCATCTGGGTGACAATATAATACGGAAAGACCCGGTCGCCGACGTCCGCGTCCGTCAGGTCCGCGGCGACGACCGGTTCGCCCCCGGGGGCGGCCACCGCGTTCCGTTGCTCCGCGACGATCGCCCGCACCTCCGTCAGCGTTTCCGGGCGGGTCTGATAATAGGCGAACAGGGTCGTCCCGATGAAAAAGAACAGCGCGCTCATCGGCACGTACAGCAGCCCGCCGAGCCACAGGCTCCGCTTGGCGGCGGCGTCCGAATCGGCGGCGATGTACCGCTGCACGTAGCTCTGATCGACGCCGAAGTTCTGCAGATTAATCACCAGCCCGTACAGCAGGATCACCCAGACCGTCGGCGCCCCCCACTCCGTCAGCGACCAGGAGCCGAGCGAGAACTTGTCCCCCGCCGCCGCGACCTCCATGACGGTGCCGGGCCCGCCGGGGATCGCCCAGAGCATCGCGGCGAGGCAGGCGACGGCTCCTGCGGAGAGCACGATCGCCTGAATCGCGTCCGCCCAGATCACCGCCGCGATGCCGCCGACGAAGGAATAAATCGTCACCGAGACCCCCGTGACGAGGATCAGCGTCGCCATGTCCCAGCCCAGCAGCATCTGCATGGGCAGGGCCATCAGGTACATCACGACCCCCATCCGCGCGACCTGCGTGAGCAGATAAAACAGGCTGACGTAAATCCGCGCCCACAGCCCGAAGCGGCGCTCCAGCGCTGCGTAGGCGGAGACCTCCGTGCTGGCCCGGTAGTACGGCACGAACCACGTCACCGCGATCAGCGTCGCCAGCGGGATCGCCAGGCTGAAGACGAACGGGTTCCAATTGTCCGCGAAGCTTTTCCCCGGCAGCGCCAGATAACTGATGCTACTGAGGTACGTGGCGAAGATCGACAGCCCGCACACCCAGCCCGGCAGCGAGCGGTCGCCGGTCGTGAACCCCTCCGACGAACCGCCCCGCCGCGCGAAGGCGAAACCCAGGGCCATCGTCGCGGTGAAATAAACGACCAGCACGGTCCAGTCGACGCCGGAGAACGCTCCGCTCATCGTGCCTCTCCTTCAGGGCCAGACGTCGCCGCGTCGACGACGAACAGTTGGTCGTATGCCCCGACCCGCTGCATATAGGCGATCTGCGTCCCGTCCGGGGAGAAGACGCAGGCGTGATGGGTCGGGCCGGGTTCGGCCGGGGGGGTGAGTCGGTCGACCCGGCCGGAGGCGACGTCGACCGTGCAGACGCTGCCGTCGCCGACGAAGGCGAGGCGAGCGCCGTCCGGACTCCAGGTGAAGGCGGAGGTCGGTTCGATCCGGCCGTTGGTCAGCCAGCGGATCGGGCCGCCGCGGCGGTCGACGAGGCAGAACCGCAGGCGGTCGTCGGCGTCTCGGCGGAGGAAGGCGATCTCGCCGGCGGGCGAACTGACCGGCCAGTGCCGCGGCGAGGCGGCGACGCCGGGATTCGGCTCCGCGCCGATGAAGGTCAGCCGGGTCTGGCGGGCGCCGGCCGGCGGGTTGGGGCGGGTCGTCGGCGTGCCCTCCAGCGGCCGGCCGGGGGCGGCGGTCGGTTCGTCCGGCAGGTCGACGACGAACACCTCGGAGAACGCTTCGCCCCCCGCCCCCCGCACCTCGCCGAAAAAAGCGATGCGGCGGGAGTCCGGCAGCCAGGCGTCCGAATAGGCGCGGGCGATCTCGTCGCTGCCCGGGGTGGGTTCGTCCGTGACCGCGGTCGCCACGACGGTGAAGCCGCCGTCCTGGTCGCGGGGATGGTCGGCCGAGACCGCGACTCGCCGTTCCGGCCACGTCACCGCGACGACGCGGCGGTTCTCCGGCAGGCCGGTCCCCGTCGCCAGCAGGTGATCCTCGTAAGTGGAGGCGACCCGCCGGCCGTCCGGGCTGACGGTGTGCAGGTGTGTGCCGCCCCGCAGCGCGCCGGGGGTGAGCGGCGGGGCAAGATCGCGGGCGTCCAAGACCGTCGGGCGCTCTCCCCGCCGGGCGGTCATGCCGAACCGATGCCACGGGGCGTAGGCCCAGTCGGGCGTCGGCTCCGCGGGGGAGCGCAGAAACACAACGCGTTCGCCGCGGCCGGTCGGCACGCCGCAGGCCGCCGTCGCGGGGGCCTCGTACAGCGTCTCCACCCGACCGGAATCGACTTCGACGCGTTCGATCCGTCGCCCGTCGAAGACCGTCTCGTCGGTGCGCAGGTCGTACAGCAGCCACCGCGAATCGGCCGACCAGCAATCTCGATTGGCGAGGACGTGCCCGGTCGCCGCCGTCGTGACTTGGCGGGGCGTGACCTGACGGGGCGCCACAGGGCCTGCCGGGGCGTCGGTCGCGAGCAGAACGAGCAGGGGGAGGGCGAGCACGGAACGACGATAGCGAATCCGTTCTCCGGCGGCCCCCGACGGGGGAGCGGGCGGCGGGGGAACGGGCGGCGGGCATGGACTCGGTTTTGGAGGACGCGATGATTCGCTCCTTCCCCGTTTCGTCCCGCGGCACGTCACACCGGGCGGCAGTCGGCGGGCGCGAAGCGAGAACGTCCCCTGAAGGCCCCTATGCCGCCCGAGACCTACGCAGTACTGCATCTGGAAGCGAGCGATCGCGACGCCGCGCTCGTCCGTGGGCGGCTCGAGCAGGCGGGGCTGGCCGTCCGCGTGGAGCGGGCGACCGACCGCGAGGGGTTCGAGTCGCGTCTGCGGGAGGGGCGGCACGACCTCATCCTGTCGGACGAGCAGGTGCCGACGCTCGGGGGCCTGGCCGCCCTGCGACTGGCCCGGGAACGCCGGCCCGACGCGCCGTTCCTCTTCGTCGTCGCGGAGACCGGCGAGGACTTCGCCGTCGAGACGCTCCGGCAGGGGGCGACCGACTATCTCGTGAAGGAGCGCCTGGCCCGGCTCCCGGCGGCGGTCGAACGCGCCGTGACCGAGGCCCGGGAGCACGCCGAGCGCGAGCACGCCGCGGCGGCCCTCCGGGCCAGCGAGGCCCGCAAATCGGCGATCCTCGACGCGGCCCTGGACGCCGTCATCTCGATCGACCACGAGGGGAAGGTGGTCGAGTTCAACCCCGCGGCGGAGCGGATCTGCGGGTACCGTCGCGAAGAAGCCCTGGGCCGGGAACTGGCGGAGCTGATCGTCCCGCCGGCCCTGCGGGAACGACACCGCCGCGGGCTGGCCCATTATCTGGCCACCGGCGAGGGGCCGGTCCTGAATCGGCGCATCGAGTTGCCGGCGATGCGGGCGGACGGGTCCGAGTTCCCCGTCGAGCTGTCGATCACGCCCATCGAGGGGCAGGGGGCGCCGCTGTTCATCGGCTACCTGCGGGACGTCACCGAGCGCAAGCGGACCGAGGAGCGGCTCCGCACCAGCGAGGGCCAACTCCGATTCCTCGATGCGCTGGGCGAGGCGATGAGGGCGGAGGCCGATCCCGCCGCCGTCATGGCCGCCGCGACCCGCCGGCTGGGGGAACATCTCGGCGTCACCCGCTGCGCCTACGCCGACCTCGAGCCGGACAACGACCGCTTCACCATCCGCGACGACTGGCGGACGACCGGCGCGACGACCACCGCCGGCACGTACCGCCTGAACCTGTTCGGCGCCCGGGCCGCCGCCGAAATCCGGGCCGGGCGAACGCTGATCGTGCGGGACGTGGACGCCGAGTTCGACGCCGCCGACGGCGGCGCCGCCATGTTCAACGCGATCGGCATCAAGGCGATCGTCTGCTGTCCTCTGGTCAAGGACGGACGGCTGCGGGCCATGATGGCCGTCCACCAGGCGACCCCGCGGGACTGGACGGCGGACGAGATCGGCCTCGTGGGGGAGGCCGCCGAGCGCTCCTGGGCGCACATCGAGCGGGTCCGCTCCGCGGCGGCGCTGCGGGAGAGCGAGGAACGGCTGCGCATCGCCGTCGAGGCGGCCAAACTCGGTCAGTGGACGCTCGACCTGCCGACGAACGAGCTGACCTGCTCCGACGGCTGCAAGGCGAACTACGGACGGCAGCCGGGGGACCGCTTCACCGTCGAGGACCTGTGGCAATCGGTTCACCCCGACGATCAGGACCGCGTGCGGGCCGACGTCCGGCAGGCGATCGACCTGCGGACCGACTACGACGTGGAGTACCGGGTCGCCTGGCCCGACGGCGAGGAGCGCTGGATCATGGTTCGCGGCCGGGCCGTCTACGCGGCCGACGGCGCCCCCCAGGCCCTGACGGGCGTGACGCTCGATATCACCGCCCGCAAGCGGGCGGAGGCCGAAATCCGTGAGAGCCGGGAGCGGTTGGCCTTCGCCCTCGAAGCCGCCGATCTCGGTCAGTGGGACCTGAACCTGAACGACCGCACGGCCGGCCGCACCCCGCGGCACGACCAGATCTTCGGCTACGACGCCCCGCTGCCCGAATGGACGTACCAGATGTTCCTGGAGCACGTCCTGCCGGAAGACCGGCCTGCGGTGGACGCCAGTTTTCAGGAGGCTCAGGCCGTCGGTACGGCGTGGGAAGTCGAGTGCCGCATCCGCCGCGCCGACGGGGCCGAGCGTTGGATCTGGACCAAGGCCCTCTTTCGGCGGAACCCCGACAGGCGGATCGGCCGGTTGCTGGGGATCGTGGGCGATATGACCGAACGCAAGCAGGCGGAGGAGGCGTTGCGCCGGATCGCCGCCGAACTCTCCGAGGCGGACCGCCGCAAGGACGAGTTCCTGGCGACGCTGGCCCACGAGTTGCGCAACCCCCTGGCCCCCATCCGGACCGGGCTGGAAGTCCTGAGGCTGGCCGAGAACGACCCGGCGACGGTGGGAACCGTCCGCGACACGATGGAGCGGCAGGTCCAGCAGCTGGCGCACCTGATCGACGACCTGATGGACGTCTCCCGCATCACCCGCGGCAAGTTTCAGTTGCGCACGCGCCGCGTAACGCTCGCCGAGGTGGCGCGGAGCGCCCTCGAGGCCGCCCGCCCCTTCGTCGACGAGGCCGGCCACGAACTGACCGTCGCCCTCCCCGAGGAGCCGGTCGAACTGGAGGCCGACCCGCACCGGCTGGCTCAGGTCCTCTCCAACCTGCTCAACAACGCCGCCAAGTACACCCCGCGGGGCGGCCGCATCGCCCTGACCGCCGAGCGGCGGGGCGGCGAGGCGGTGGTGACGGTCGCCGACAACGGCCTCGGCATCCCCGCGGACTCGCTCAGCCGCATCTTCGAGATGTTCGCCCAGATCGACCGCGAGTCCGCGACGGAGGCGAGCGAAACCGGCCTGGGCATCGGCCTGACGTTGGTGCGGTCGCTGGTGGAGATGCACGGCGGGCGCGTCGAGGTGCACAGCGAGGGCGCCGGCCGGGGCAGCGAGTTCCGCGTCCGCCTGCCGATCGCCGGCGGGCCGCCCGCCGCCGTACCCCAGGCGGCGCCAGAGACCGACGCGGCCGCCGACTCGGAGGGGGCCGCCGACGCCCCGGCGCGCCGGGTGCTGGTCGTGGACGACAACAAAGCGGCGGCCCGAATGCTGGGGCGGGTCCTGGGGATGCTCGGGCACGAGGTGCACCTGGCCCACGACGGCGTCGAAGCGATCGAGGCCGCCGGCGCGGTCCGCCCCGACCTGGCGCTGATGGACCTTGGCATGCCGAACCTGAACGGCTACGAGGCGGCCCGCCGCATCCGCGACGAGCCGTGGGGCGCCGAAATGGTCCTCGTCGCGCTCACCGGCTGGGGTCAGGAGGAGGATCGGCGGCGGACGCGCGAAGCCGGGTTCGACCGCCACCTCGTCAAGCCGGTGGAGCCCGCCGTCTTGCAGCAACTGCTCGCGCAGCTCCGGCGACCGGCCGACCGCGCGGCGCCGACGCAGCCGTCGCAGCCGAACGACCGCCGCGCGTGAGACGAACCTGGGTTATCCTCCTGAACCGGGTCTCTTCGGCCGGAAATCGCATCCCCTCGAAAAGGCCCCCCCCGTGAACGACGACCCGCGTCAGCAACGCCTCCGCCAACTCGGCCACGACGTCAAGACGCAACTGCTGGTCGTCAGCCTGGGACTGGAGGCCCTTCAGGGGCTGCGGGACGACCCGGAGGAATTCGCGCAGGTTTGCCAGGAGATCCGGCGGGACGGCGTCGAGCCGATGAAGGAGCTGATCGACGCGATCCTCAAGACCGCCCATGCGGCGCCGGGGACGCTGCCCGAGTGAGGCGGCGGGGCGGTTTTTGAGGTCGCCTCGCTTGGAGCGCCGCGGTCCGCGCCCGGGGCCGGCGTCCCCCGGTCGGTCCGGCGCCCGTTGCGGCCCGGGGCGCCCTCGGGGGAAACTGCCGGTCGCCGCCGTCTTTCCGCCTCGACCTCGTTCGCCCGTTGCCCATGCGCCTCGACCGCCGCGCTGCAACGCCCCGCTTCGCTGCGGCGCACGGTTTCGCTGCGGCGCCCTGGCTCGCGGCGGCGCTGGCGTTCTCCGCGGCGGTGCCGGGGGCGAGCGCCGGGGAGCCGCGGTTCGAGGCGCCCGCCGTCGTCGGCTTCCTCGAGAGCCACTGCGCCGACTGCCATAACGCGGCGCTCGCCGAGGGCGGGCTGGACCTGACGACCCCCGCGGACGGGTCGAACGCGGCGACGGGCCTCGCGCGGTGGACGCTGATCCACGACCGCGTCCGCGACGGCGAGATGCCGCCCGACGGGCTGTCGGACGAGGCGGACCGCGCCCCCTTCCTGCACGCCCTGGCGGAGTCGCTGACCGCCGCCGACCGGGACCGCGTCGCGGCGACGGGCCGGGCGCAGGTTCGCCGGCTCAACCGGGACGAGTACGAAAACACCCTGCGGGAACTGCTCGACGCCCCCTGGCTGAGGGTGGCCGAGGAGCTGCCCGCGGACGGGTCGACCCACCTGTTCAGCAAGTCCGGCGAGGCGTTGGACGTCTCCCACGTGCAGATGGAAAAGTACCTGGAGGTCGGCCGGCGGGCCCTGCGGACCGCGACGGACGCGGCGGCCCACCCGCCGCAGACCCGGCGGTACTACGCCCGGCAGGAAACGGGGATGAGGTACATCGACCGCAGTCCCCGGCGGACCACCCCGGTGATCGGCTGGGAGGCGGACCTCGGCGTGCTCACCGGGGAGACGCCGAAGACCGCCAAGGGGGACCGGGAGGCTCAGGACCGGGAGGGGCTGGCGGTCTTCCACGGTCCGCACCCGGCCTTCACCCGCTACGACGTCGAGAGCATGGACCCGCCCATCGACGGGCGCTACCGGCTGCGGGTGAAGAGCTATTCCCTCGCTGCCGGCAAGAACGGGTATGCGAACGGCGGGGCCGATCCGGACAAGCCGGCCCCGAAACACCAGCGCTGGTATCTGCCGAACGTGTTCGACCTGCGGCGGTCGGAACGCCCCGAACCGATCACCCTGTACGCCCTCCGCGACAGCGGCGACACCCGCTGGCTGGCGAGCTTTGACGCCCAGCCCGAGCCCCACGTCGCCGAGGTGGAGGTGACCCTTCGGAAGGGAGACAACCTCCGCCCCGACGCCGCCCGGTTCCCGCGGCTGCGGCCCGGCTGGTCCGGCAATCCGCTGGCGGTCGACCGCGACCACATCCCCGGCTGGGTGTTGCAGTGGGTGGACGTCGAAGGCCCGATCACCGACGAGTGGCCGCCGGAGTCCTACACGGCCCTGTTCGGCGACCTGCCCTTTGAAGTGGAGAACGGGGAGGACGAGAACCGCCGGGTGCGTGTGCTCTCCGAGAACCCCGACGCCGACGCCGAGCGGTTGCTGACCGACTTCGCCGCCCGCGCCTTCCGCGGCCGCGGGCTGCCCGAGGGGGGCGTCGAGCCGTACCTGGGCATCTACGGGCAGGCCCGGGAGCTGGGCTACGACTTCACCGACGCGACGATCGCCGGGTTCAGCGCCGTGCTCGCCTCGCCGCGGTTCCTCTACCTCGAGGCCGAGCCGGGCGAACTCGACCCGCCGGCGCTCGCCGCCCGGCTGTCGTACTTCCTCTGGAACGGTCCGCCCGATGCGGAGTTGCTGGCGCGGGACGACCTACAGACCGCCGAGGTTCTCCAGGAGCAGACCGACCGCCTGCTGAACGACCCGCGGTCCGACCGGTTCGTGGAGCACTTCCTCGACCACTGGCTGGAACTGCGGGACCTGGGCAACACCGTCCCCGACGCTGACCTGTACCCCGACTACTACCTCGACGGGCAACTCGCCGAGTCGGCCCTGTTCGAGACCCGGACCTTCTTCAAAACCCTGCTCGACGAGAACCGGCCGGCGCGGAACCTGATCGACGCCGACTTCACCTTCGTCAACGAGCGTTTGGCCCGGCATTACGGGCTGGATTCCAGCGGCCTGAAACACGGGGGCCGGTCGATCGAACTGGAGCGGGTCGAACTCCCGGCGGACTCGCCCCGCGGCGGGTTGCTCACGCAGGCCAGCGTGCTGAAGGTGACGGCGAACGGCACGACCACCTCGCCGGTGCTGCGGGGGGTGTGGGTCGTGGAGCGGCTGCTCGGCCGCGAGATCCCGCCCCCGCCGTCGGGCATCGAGGCGATCGAGCCGGACACCCGCGGCGCCGTGACGATCCGGGAGCAACTCGCCAAACACACCGAGACGGCCTCCTGCGCCGCCTGCCACGCCAAGTTCGATCCCGTCGGCTTCGCCCTCGAGAGCTTCGACGTGATGGGCGGCTGGCGGGAGACGTACCGCGCCCTCGGCGACGTCGGCGAGGAGGTCGAGGGCTACGGCATGAACGGCCACGCCTTCGAGTTCCGCCTCGCCCAGCCGGTGGAGAGCGCCGGCGAATGGGCCGGCGGCGGACGGTTCGAGGACGTGGAGCAACTCAAATCGCTCCTGCTGACCGACGAGCGGGCGATCGCCCGCAACCTGGTGCATCAGTGGGTCGTCTACGGCGCCGGGGAGCCGGTCTCCTTCGCCGACCGGCCGGCGGTGGAGGCGATCCTCGACGCCGCCGAGCCCTCCGGCTACGGCCTCCGCGACCTGCTGCACGCCCTCGTTCAGAGCGACCTGTTTCGGCAGAAATAGCTTCGGAAGAGATCGCCCTTCCGCGTTCGCCCCGCCCGATTTCCCCCCGCCCCGACGTCCCGATGCCCGTTCACGACGCCCCGCACGTCTCGCTCAAGAAGCGACTCGGCCGCCGCACCTTTCTGCGGGGGGCGGGGGTGGCGCTGGCGCTGCCGTGGCTGGACGCGATGACGCCCGCCCACGCCCGCTCCCGGGAGCGGCGCTCCCCGCGGCGGATGATGGCGATCTGCAACAACCTCGGCTTCGTGCCGGACAAGTTCTTCCCCGCCGACGGGGGGCTCGACGGGGCCGGGGACGACGCCTCCTCGCCCTACCTGGAGGAGCTGGCCGACGTCCGCGACCGCGTCACCGTGCTGGAGGGCGTTTCGCATCCCGGGGTGAACGGGTCGCACGCCTCGGACGTCTCCTTCCTGACTGGGGCGCCCGGGCCGGGGACGGGGGGCTTTCAGAACTCCGTGTCGCTGGATCAGTACGTCGCCGGCCAGCTCGGCCCGGTCACGCGGTTCCCCTCGCTGACCCTGGGCGTGAACGCCTCCCCCGGCCGCCGCAGCCTCTCCTGGACCGAATCCGGCGTGCTGATCCCCTGCGAGGACAGCGCCGCGGAGGTCTACCGCCGCCTGTTCCTGCGGGGCACCGACGCCGAGGTGCGGGCCCGGATGCACGAGTTACGGCTGGGCCGGAGCATCATGGACGCCGTCGGGGCGCAGTCCAAATCGTTGCAGCGGACGCTCGGCCCCCGCGACCGGGAGCGGCTGGACCAGTTCGAGACCGCCGTCCGCGACGTCGAACGGCGGCTGACCGAGAACGAGGGCTGGGCGCAACGCCCCAAGCCGGAGGCCCCGATCCCGCAGCCGACCGACCCCGCGGAGCGGACCGCCTTCATGGAGAAGTCCGCCCTGATGTACCAGATGGCGAAGCTCGCCTTCGAGACAGACTCCACCCGCACGGTCACCCTGCTGCTGGACACCAACGCCACGCCGACCGTCTCCGACGTGCGGGACGCGGACGTGGAGATCACCGACGGCTATCACAACCTGTCGCACCACGGGAAGAACGCCAAGAAGCTCGCGCAGTTGGAGGCGATCGACCGCAACCACCTGCGGCTGTTCGGAAGCTTCCTGGGGGACCTCGCCGCGGTGGGCGAGGACGACGCCGACCTGCTGACGAACACCTCGATCCTCCTCGGCAGCAACCTCGGCGACGCCAACAAGCACACGACCACCAACCTGCCGCTGATGCTGGCGGGGGGGCGATTCCGGCACGAACCGATCCTGCGGTTCGACCGGCAGAACAACGAGCCGCTGGCCAACCTGTTCGTCAGCGTCCTCCAGCAGATGGGCTTCGAGACCGACCGCTTCGCCACCGGCACGCGGACGCTCCCCGGGCTGGAAACCGTCTGACCCCCGGCCTGCCGCCCCCTCGGCCGAAGGCTGTGCACAGGGCGCGTTACGTCAGGCTCCCGGAGCGGGTCGCAGGGCCAGTTCCACGAGCGTGCCGTCCGCCGGTTTGGTGGAGACGCCGGCCTTCGGCGGGTTCTCCGCGTGCACGGCCCGCACCCGGAACAGTTTGACGAACGCCCCGACGACCAGCCCGACCTCCAGTTCCCCCAGATGCTTGCCCGGGCAGACGCGCGGGCCGTGGCCGAACCCGAAGTGCAGCAGGTCCTTGCAGCCGCGGGCCTGGGTCGTCGCCTCCGCCCACCGCTGCGGGGCGAAGGTCCCTGCGGGGTGGCCGGTGACGCCCGCTCCCCAGTGGTCCTCGTGCCGGTTGGCGTGCCAGACGTCCAGCAGGAGGTGCGTGCCCCGGGGGATCGTCAGCGTGCGGCCGTGCGGCAGGTCCAGCGTCGTGTCCGCCGTGGCCCGGCGGGGGAGGAAATACAGCGACGGCGTGAGCCGCAGCGTTTCGTTCATCGCCGCTAATAAATGCGTCGCCCCCAGCAGGTTCCGCGGGGTGTAGTCCTCGATCGTGCGGACGTCCTCGTGGACCCGTTCCTGCCACGCCTCGTTGCGGGCGAGGTGCGAGATCGTCCAGCAGGCGTAGGAGGTGGTGGCCTCCAGCGCCCCGGCCAGAAACACCCGCACGTTGCTGCGGAGGGCGGCGTCCGGGGCGTCGGATTTGAACTGCCCCCACAGGCCCCGCCCGGGTCCTCCGGAGAGGGGGCGCCGGGCCGCGAGCACGTGGTCGGTCAGCTCCTCGAACGCCGCGTAATCCGCCCGCGCCCGCCGGAGGCCCGGCGTGAGCGGCGGCCACTTCCACACCGGCACGCCGACGCGGTTGGTCACGGTGTCGCGGACGATGCGTTCGATCGTCCGCGACAACGCCGGGGCGTAGCGGTCGCGGATCGCCGCGTAGGGGATCGTCGCCCCGAAGAAGTTGTTCGCCAGCATCTCCAACATCACCGCCTGAATCTCCGGCTCCAGTTCGAGCCGCACGGTCGGTTCGCCGCTCTGCTCCAGATGGCGCCGCAGGAGGTCCAGCCGTTGGGCGACGGTTTGGCGGAAGGTGGCTTCGAACTCGCCGAACTTCTCCGGCTGGAACAGGCTCGTCTTGCCGAAGGGGGAGGCCGCGAGCTTCCGCTGCCGGCGCCACAGCGGCCCGTTGGCGTACAGCAGCGAGTCCGGCCCGGTCGCCCGGGCGATGCCGGTCGAGGGCAGGGTGTCGCGGTCGAACTGCCCGGGCTTGTCGCCGGTGGCGGTCGTCACGGCCCGGATGACGGCCGGGTCCCGGGTGACCAGCACCGGGGCGAACCCGGGCACGTCCAGATAGCGGTTGTGGCGGCCGGGGCCGGCTTCGTCGTCGGCCCTGTGAAAATAGGTGTCGAGGATCTCCAGCGGCTGCCCGTAGTTCCACGGATGCGGAAACGGCAGCGCCGGCCCCCCCGATCCGAACAACGGCACCCGCGACGGCCGGCAGTCCCCGCCGAACGGATTGACCCGCCGCAACTGCCCCGGCAACCGCCCCAGCCGCCCACGACCCGGGCCCGAACCGGCAGGCGAGAGCGGCGAACCGGCAGGCGAGAGCGGCGAACCGGCGGGCGAGAGCGGGGAGGCGGCGGCGGTCATGGCGAGCGTGGCGTGAACCCGGTCCGCGGGCGCGCGGTCTCCGGCAGTCTCCCCGAGCCCGCCATGGCCCGCCGAGACCGTCGCCGCCCGCTCGATTCCTCCTACGGGCTCGGCGTCTCCGGGGCGGCGGGGGGGACGTCAGCCCAGTCGCCGGACAGGGTGACGTTGCGGACCCGCACCGCCGGATCGCCGACCCAGCGGAACAGGCCGAAGGTCCGGCGGTTCGCCGGGGCGATCGGCCGCTCGAAGATCGGCGTGCCGTCCAGCGACAGCGTCGCCGTATCGCCGTTCGGCTTGTCGCCGTTCGATCCGTCGCCGCCGCTCGTCACGGTCAGTTCCAACGTGCGCCAGATGCCGGGGGAGAGATCGAGCGTCTCCGGGCCACGGCGGTTCTCCGGTTCGTCGGCGAGGTTGTCGCTGGCCAGCGGCAGCCGGTCGGTCGGGCCGGCGGTGATGCGGTGCACCCGCACGCCGTCCTTCGTCAGCACGAACGCGATCCGGCCCAGCGCGACGTGCACCCCGGCCCGGTCCCGTTTCTCACCGTCGGGGCCGCCGCCGGAACCGACGCCGGGTTCGTGCAGGAACTCGAACCGGACCGTTTCCGTGGGCGCGGCCAGCGGGCGGGGGAAGACCAGCAGCGTCTCCTGGTCCGACGCCCCGGCGTTATCGGGCGAGGGGGGGCCCGCGGCCAGCCCGTCGTCCTGCCACTCCCAGCCGGCGGTGGTGCGGTCCTTGTTCTCGTCGCCGTAGGCGTCGACCCACCAGTCGGGGATGCGGCCGTTATCGGGGAGCAGGGCGACGGCGTCCGGCGTTTCCACGTCGCCGCCGATCGTCAGGTTCCGCACCGCGCCGCCGTAGTCGCCGCGGGCTTGCAGCGCCAGGAACGGCAGCGGGCCGTCGAACGTCACCGTATCCAGGGCGGCTTCCCAGACGGGTTTGTCCGAGAAGAGGGCGGTGAAGTGATCGCGCCGCACGTCCAGACGCAGCGGGTAGTCGTTCCCCTCGTACTTGGCCGCCAGCTTGGCGTCGGCCCGTTGCTCGCTGAGCGAACGGACGTTGAGCCGATCGCGGTTCGCTTCCATCTGGACGCCCAGCCCCCCGGCGAGGACCCGCACGATGTGGAACCAGCCGATGGTCGGCGTCGCGGTCACGGTCAGGGTTCCGTCCGCCGTCGGCGCCGCGGGGCGGACAGCGAATAGCCGGTCCCGCTCCCCACCGGCCCAATGGCGGACCGTCGCCCCCGTGTCCTCCGCGGCGTTCCCCGTCGCGCCCTCCGGCGCCGTCCAGCGGGCGGCCGGGAGTCCGTCGGCACTTTTGCGAAGCGACAATTCCGGCGCCGCGACCCAGGCCGGGCCGACCGGCGGTTCGGTTTCGAGGTCCGCCAAGATCGTGCGAGCCTGTCGCTTCGGGATCGTCCACGGGCCGCCGAAGTTGTTCTGGAAGGTTTGGAGGTAACCGGTCGCCAGCGATTCGGCGGCCTGCTTCGCCTCCGTGTTGGAGGGATCGGCGATCACGGCGTCGGCCAGGGCGCGGCCGGCGATGAGCATCGGTCGCGGCTCCCACGCCTGGGTCTCCTTCGTCATCTTGCCGAGGTAGGTCTCGAGAAACTGCACGTGCGGGGCGATCTCGCCGCCGTCGCGCATCCCGACGGCGATCAGCAACGCCGCCTGCGCCGCGGCGGTGGGGTCTGAGGTCGCGGGGGCCCGCTCCGCGGCGGCCCGCAGGTCGTCCAGTCGGCCCAGTTCCTCGGCCGTCTCCGCCAGCATCAGGATCGGGCTCAGCAACCGGCCGCCGGTGGGCACGCGGCGGCCCTCGGCGGGGTTCTCGACCCCCGGCAGGTTCGTGCCCGGGGGCGGGTCGGCCGGGGAGAAGGCCCAATCGCTGCGCCAGTACGGGTCCTCCGGCGTGAACAGCACCTGATTGACCAGAACCCGCAGCCGGTCCTCCGGCGACAACGCCGCCGCCGTCGCGAGGAACTCCCATTGCAGGGCCGTGATCCAATAGTGCCCGAGGAGCGCGACGTCCCGCCGCCCCTCGGCGACGGCTTGATCGTCGTACGGGCGGTCCGCGAGCGGGTCCTCCGGCGCCGCGGACAACTCCGGGCGGAGCAGGAGGTTCGCCTTCCAGTCCTCCGGCAGTTCGGTCGGCCAGTCGCCGGAGAGGATCACGTTGCGCACCGCCGCCGTCCCGCCGGGCGGCGGGGCGAGGCCGAACAGGCGGTCCGGGTGGGCCGCCCCGTGCGGCGTGCCGGCCCCGGCGGAGAGGTCGCGTTCCAACACCGGCACGTCGTTCACGGAGAGCGTCAGCCGCCCGTTTTGCGCTTCCAGCACGGCTCGGTTCCAGTCGTTGGGAACCAGCGGAACCGGCCCCAGCGCCCCGGGGGCGGGGACGGTTCGGGCGGCGCCCAGTCCGCCGTCCTCGGCGAAGCGGCCGCGGGGCGAGTCGACGGGCAGGAACCGCAGCCGGACGCCCTCCGGCTCCAGCACGAACCCGACGCGATCCAGCGACGGCACGACGGTCGCCGCGGCGCCGACGGTGCGGAACTCGAAGGCGATGCGGTCGCCGTCGAACAGCGGGCGGTGGTGCATCAGCCGGCCGGCGTCGGGCTTGGAGGCCAACACGCCGTCTTTCACGGCCCAGCGGGGTTGGGAACGGGGGGCGTTGCGGTCCCATTCCAGCCCCTCCCGCGGCCAGGCGCCGTTGCCGGAGGGGGAGAACCAGCCGTCGGTGCGGTCCCCGGCCAGCAGATCGACCTCGGCGGGAATCGTCGGATCGCCGATGATCCGGACGGCGCTGAACCAGCCCCGACGGCCGTCCGTCGTCGACAGGCCGAAGAACGGCGAGCCGGGCGGCGGCGTCGGATCCGTGAACAGCGTGCGGCCGGCGACCCTCAGTTCGACCTGCTCCGGGCTCACGTCGTACAGGAACCGCTGTTCGCTCTGGTACGGCAGCCAGGGGGCGTTTTCCTTGGCGAACCGCGTGCCGCTGAAGTCGCGGGCGTAGAAGCTGCCGTTGTGCGGGAACGCCTCGTGGAGCAGGCCGTTGTACATCGGGAACGCCTCCTCGCGAGTTCCGTTCGACGCGACGACGAACAGCTGAAACGTCCCGGTCAGCGGCAGTCGGAACGTCAGCAGGTTCGCCCGGCCGGACCCGGTCGCATGGGCCATGCCGTGCAAGAAGGTCCAGCCCGGCCGGCCGGTCGGCCCGGTGGCGTAGGAGCCCGGGGCGGCGGACCGCCAGAGGCCGTGGTCGGCGCCCAGCGGCGGCACGCCCGGCGGACCCTCCGCCTCGGTGCGCAGGGCGAGAATCGACTCGCGGAAGTCCCCGCCGACGACATTGTTCCCGACCGCCCATGTTTCCAGCGTCTTGAGCTCCTCCAAGGCCGCGGTCCGGGTCTCCGGCTCCCCGAGCGCCGCCCACGCGAGCAGCAGGTTCGCCGCGAACGCCTGATCGAGCGCGACCTTCCACTCGCCGGACGGGTTGCCGTCGTCGCGATCCGCGATCCACTGGCGCAGCTCGGCGGCGGCGGCGAACGCCTTCGGCAGATCGGGCTTCAGACCCGTTAACGCCCGCAGCGTCGCGGTCCGCACCGTGCCCGACGCATCGAGCGGGATCGGGGCGATCCCGTCGACGCGACGCGGCTGGCGCTGGGTCGTCATCACCGTCGTCGTCGCGCCGTTGGGCAGCGTGACCGTCCGCTGAACCTGAATGAGTTCGGGCGAGGCGAAGGAGGCCCCGGGGGCGCTCCGGGGAACGTCGGCGTCGTCCGGGGCGAAGGCCCGGGCCGCGGCCGCCCGGTCCAGCGCGGCGGCGAGTTCGTCGACCCGATCGGCCTCCACCGCCGCGGCGGCCAGCGCGACGAGGAGGCTCGTCAGCGGCGCCGGCGCCCGCCCGGCCTCAGCGCTGAGCCGACGGGCCGGATCCGCGGGCCGACCGAACTCCGCCGGCGGGCCGTCCGTCGGCAGCAGCGCCGCCAGGTCCCGGATCGCCCCCGGCCGGCGTGCGGCGACCTGTTCCGCCTCGCTCAGCGAGGTTCCCGGGATCGCCCAGGCCAGCAGGACGTCGAACCGCTCGTCCGCCGGCAGCGCCGCGGCGGCGCGGGCCAGGTCGGGCGTCACCTCGTCCCGGTTGAACCGCGGGGCCCTGGACTGCTCCTCGTAGACCGGCAGTTTTTCCAGGGCGTTGAGCCATTTGAGAGCCGGGACCGCCGCCCCGCCGCGGGCCGCTTCGTGGATCGCACTGGTCAGCGCCTCCTGCTTCGCGTTCACCCGGACGGCGGGGTTGGAGCGGGCCAGCTCGACGAACCGGTCGAGGAGGCGTTCCCCCATGGCCGGATCGCCCTGCTCGAAGGCGGCGCGGGCCAGTTGGGGCAGCAACCGCGTCCAGACGCCCTCCGACTTCCCGTAGCTCTCCACGCCCGCCAACAGGGCGTCGATGGCCTCCGGGGCGGCGACGCCGGCCTCCAGCGCCGGCAGGGCGGCGTGCAGCAGCGTCTCGCCGCCGGTCCCTGACAGATCCGTGCGCACCGCCTCCTTGAGGGCGACCAGCCCCGCGGCGGCGTCCGCCGCCCGGTCCTCCGCAACCGCCAGCCGGACCCGCAGCAGATCGACCGCCCGCCCCGCCTCGCCGGCCGACTGCCGTCCCTCCAACCGCCGCCGGACCGCCCCCAGCGTTCCCGCCCGGGTCGCCCACGTCAGCAGCGGGGCGACGGCGTCCCGCGTCGCGGTCGCGGTCGCGGCTGCGTCGGAGCCCGAGCCGGCGACGAACGGTTCCAGGTAGGGGAAGGCTTCGTTCGGCCGGGCGGCGGGCAGCACGACGTCGAGCAGCGTCGCCGCGACCGCCGCGGGGTCGGCCCCGGCGGCCTCCCACTGCGACGACAGGGTGGTCAGGGCGGTCGCGATCTCCGCGTCCGCCAGCGGCATGCCGGCCTGCTCGGGGGCGTTCAGGACGGAGCCGAACATGCCGCCGCCGTTGTTCCCGCTGGAGACCACGAACCCGCCGCCCACGAACCCGCCGACGAGGGAGGCGGCGGCGGAGTTGCCGCCCGCCGCCCCGCCGCCCAGCGGGGCGCCGCCGCCCAGCGATTCCCGCACGGCCCGCAGGCTCAGTTCGGTCAGGCCGTTCTCGGCGGCGAGCTGGGCGACCTGCAACGCCCGGCGGGCGCGGGGGCCGGAGGTGATCGGCAGCCCCTTCTCAGCCGGTTCGGCGACGGCGGCGGGTTCCGCAACGGCGGCCAGGGCGAAGGCCAGCAACGCCGCCCGCACGCCCGGCGGCGCCGGACCGGCGGGACCCGGCGGGGCGACGGAGGGGCCGACGGGCGGGGCGACGGGCGGAATCACGGAGGCTCCGGCCTCGCCGGGCGCCGCAGGATCGTCCGCCGCGTCGGAGAGTTCGCGGTCGAGCACCGTTTCCAGCAACTGCGTCCAGCGGTCCTCGGCCGTTTCGGCGTCCCCGCGGGCCGCCGCGACGCGGCCGGATTCGACGCTCAACGCGATCTGCCACGCGGAATCGGGCAGCCGCCCGGCGGCGGCGAAGGCGGCCTCCATCAACACGACGCCGTCGTCCGCGGTCGCCGGTCGCTCGGCCGCCGCCACGCCGACGAGCCACAGCGCCCCGATCCGATTCGCCTCCGCGGCCTTGTCGGCCTGGGAGTCAGCGTCCGCGGCCCCGTCGCCGTCGGCCACGGGGTCACTGGTTTGCGACGCCAGCCGGACGAGCGCCGCGACGGGCTCGGCGGCGGCCTCCTCGTCGCCCGCCGCGAACGCCAGCAGCACCGCGGTCGCGTGCACGCTGAGGTCGTCCGGCCGCACCTCCGCGTAGCCCTTCAACGTCTCCCGCAGCGGGGCGACCCGCTCGGCGATCTTGTCAGCCGTCTCCTCGCCCGAACGCGGCGTCATGGCGGCCTGCACCTCGGCGGCGGGGTTGCGGAGCGTGGGTAAGAGCAAACGCGAAGCCCCCGCGGTCGTCTGACTGCGGTTGGGGGATAGCGGCTTCTCGGTGGACAGCAACGTTTGCATCAGCCCGCTGGAGACCGTCGCCCCCCGCAGGTCCTCCCCGCCGTCGTTGGCAGTGACGAACAGGTCCAGTAGGGACTCCCGGTTGTGCGGCGGCGGCTCGGCGGACTGCGGCTCGCCGGACTCGGCGGCCGTGCGTTCGGCGGACAGGCGCCGCCCCAACTCCTCGGCGAGGAGCGCCGGGGTGAGCGAGCTCTGCACCTTCGCGAACGCCTCGTCCAACTGACGCCGTTCGTATTGATTAGACGGCATCTGGGACCGCGGGACGCCGTCCGCCAGGGCGTGGTTCAGGACGCGGAGGGCGTCCATGGGAAAGCCCATGTCCGCCAGCTTCGTGCCGATCTCGGTCCAGGAGCGCACCTCCATCCGGGCGGCGTAACTCGAGTTGCCGGGGCCGTAGTTCGCGTACAGGTCGGCCTGCGGTTCGAACACCGCGGCCAACAGCAGCTTGCGGGCCTCCGGCGTTTGATCGCCGCGGATCAGCAGGTCGACGAGGCGCCGCTCCGGGGAGAAATCGAAGCCGTTGCCCCGGTAGGGGGTCGAGGCGCCGTCCGCGGCGGCCCGGCGCATCAGCGTCAGCGCCAAGTCGTCCAGCGGACCCTGGGTCTTGTTGGTGACGTTCACGTCGCCGCGGGCCTGGTCCAGGGCGACGCTGAGGAGCCACGCGGCGGCGCCCGTCGGCCCGTCCTTCTCCGGCAGGGCGAGGAGCGCTGCGACCTCGTCGCGGGCGGCGTCCGCGTCGCCGGCCGCGGCTTGGGCGGCGGCGAGCAGCCCGCGGCCGGCGTGCCAGTCCGGGCGGCGTTCCCGCTCAGCCTGCACCTGGGCGATGAACTCGTCCAGTTCGTCCCGAGACTTCGCCGCCGCCGTCACGAGGTTCGCCAGCCCGTTGGGGTCGCCGCTCCACAGCCGCACGTTCCCGAACTCCGCCCAGCCGGGGCCCGAGGGGGCCTTCACCGCCTGCTCGACGGCGTACTGGTAGATCCCCTCCGCGGCGATCAGCTTTGGGTTGCTCAGGGAGGAGAACAGCGAGGGGCGTTCGCTCGGGTGCCGTTCCCACATCGACTGCAACGCCTCGATCGCGGCCTCGCGGGAGTCCGCCTCGTTGAGCGAGTTGCTGATCAGGTTGGGGATCGCGTGCCGGTACTGGCCCCAGTCGGCCGGGTCGGTTTTCCCGACCGCCGCCATGAGGTCCTTCGTCCGCTTGGCCCGCTGGAAGGCGTTCTGAACGTTCCAGTACTCGTTGGCGATGACGGAGGGGTCCGCGGCGATGACCTTCACGTAGAGGTCGGCGGCGGCGTCGGCGTCCTGGTTCTGCAGGGTGGCCGCCAGGGCGGCCATGACGCGGGGGTCGCTGGGGGTCGGCCGGGCCGCGTCGGCTTTGACCAGGGCCTGCGCCTCCTCGCTCCGGTTGACGGCCGTCAGCAGCGCGATCAGGTCGCGCCGCACGGCGTTCGCGTTGGGATTCCGTTCCAGCTTGGCCTTCAGGTCCTCGATGATCGGGTCGAGTTCGCCCTGCGTGCGCAGCAGGTCGACCGCCCGCCGCCACGCGACCTGCGTCTCCCGCTGGGCGCTGGTGACGCCCTGGCCGGGAACGGGTTGCGAGCCGCCGAACCGCATCAGCATGGTGCGGGCGATCTCCACGGCGACGTCCTGCTTCCCGCCGCGCTGGTAGAGCTCCATCATCCCCGCCAGGGCGGTCGCGTCGTTGGAGGCGCCGCGGCGCATCCGGGCGAGGACGGCCTCCGCCTTCTCGCTCATGCCCAGGCGTTGCAGGGTTTGAGCCAGTTCCAGTTGCTCGCCGGAGTTCAGCCGCAGGCCGAACAGGCGCTCGGCCGCGGCCCGGGCGCGGTCCAGATCGCCGGTCTGGGCGGCGACGCGGAGGGCCAGCAGTTCGCGCTCGCGCAGCTGATCCGGGTTCGAGGGTTCGACCCCGTCCAGCACGGCCAGACCGGCGGCCGGATCGCCGCGTTCGATCTTGGCGGCCGCCGTGACCCGCCGCAGCGCGGCGTCGTCCGGGTTCGCGTCCAGCGCCCGCTCCAGGGTGGCCACGGCGGCGTCGACCTCTCCGGTCCACGCCTCCACGCAGGCCACCCGCAACAGGTCGTGCCCGCGGGCCGGAGCGTCCGGCCGCTCGGCCCGTTCCCGCAGGTGGGCCAGCAGGTCCGCCGGGGACAAGCCGAGCGTCGGCGCCGCGTCGTCGGCGTCGTCGTCCGACGGTTCGTCGGCGTCGTCGCGGAGCGCGGCGAGGGACCCCGGTCGCGCCATCCAGTTCATCAGGGAGGAGAGGAGCGTGACGTGCTCGTCGGCGATCGGCGCCGCCGGCGGGGGAAAGCTGTTCCCCCGGGAGCTTCCGCTGAGGCCGCCGTTCTCCAGGAAGACCCACTGGACGACTGGGCGCCCCTCGGTCGCGGAGCCGGAGCCGTCGTGCGTGCCGGCGACGGCGTCGGCGTGGGCGTCCAGCAGGGCGAACAGGCGCTTGGCGTCGCCCTGGGCCGCCGACTCGCCGGCCAACCGGGCGAACGTGCTGCCCGACGGCAGCGCCCGGGCCCGCTCCTGCGGTTCGAGGGCCGCGGCCCGGCCCAGCAGCGCCAGGATCGCGTCGAGGCGCTCGGAGGCGTCCGCCCGGCGGGCGGGGGACCCGAACGCGGTGATCGCCGCCTGAATCTCCTCCGGCTCGTCCGCCCCCTCCAACATCGCCGCCGTGAGTTGGGCGGCCCGCTCGTCCTCGCCGGCCCGTTCCAGTTCGCTGATCAGCGTCAGTTGGTAGGTCGCCGGCGCGGTCGCGTCCGACGCCTTCAGGATCGCCGTGGATCGCTCGATCAGCGCCAGTTCCTCCTGGGAAAGCGGCGCCGGCTCCTCCGCATCGGCGCTCCGGTACTGTCTCGATCGGAGCGAGACGAGATACGCCTGCGCCTCCGCCGCCCCGGCGTCGGGGAGCCGCGCCAGCCGCCCCGAGATCGCCGGGAGCAGCTCCCCGATCCGCCCCCGCAGCGGTTCCGGCAACATGGACGGGTTCCGCTGGGCCGTCGACGTCAGGAAGTAGGCGTCCCACAGCCGGCCGCGGTCGGGGGCGGCGTCGGCGTCGAGGAGCGGCGGGGGGGCGTCAGCGTCGGCTGCGGCGGGCGGGGCGTCGGCGACGCGGACCCCGGCCTCTTCGAAGACGCGGCGGGCGAAGTCCTCGTCACGGGTCGACCGCCACACCGCCGCGAGCAGGCGGGCCGTGCCGTAGTCGTCCGGCGCGAAGACCGGCTGGCCGGAGCCGCCGCTGGAGTACTGCTGATCGGACAGCCCCAACAGCGGCAGGAAGGGGTAAACGGCCTGAGGCCGTGCATAGATCAGGCCGAGCGTCGGGGGCGCCGCCCCGCCGGAGGCGCTCCCCCCGCTGCCGGTGCGGCGGGAGCGGCTCCGCTCGGCGGCGGCCTTCGTCGCCGCGGAGGGCGCGTCCGGGTCGAGGTCGAGATCCCAGATCCGCTCGAAGGCGACGCTCGCAATCGCCTCCCGCCGTTCACGACTGAGGCCCGGTTCGGCGTCGCCTGATTCCGGCTCGGCAGGGGCGGGTTCGGCGTCGACGGGTGCGGCTGGCCGCAGGGAGGCCGGCGCCTCCGTCAGCTCGTCGTTCCGGGCTAGGAGGACCGCGACTGCCAGCCGGGCCAGCAGTTCCCAGTCGTCGCCGTCGCGCAACAGGCCGGCGTCCGCCAGTTGGACGGCCGCCCCCTCGCGGCCGCTTCTCAGCAGGCTGTCGATCGCCCGGACCCGCTCGGCCGGGTCGGTTTCGCGGCTCAACGATTCCAGGTAGAGGCGTTCGGCCGCCTCCCCGTCCCCGGCGGCGATCAGCAGCCCGGCCAGCCGCATCCGCTCGGCGGGGGCGTCGCCGAGTTCCACGACCCGGCGTTGGAAGGCCACGGCGTCCTCCAGGTCGCCGGCGCTCTCCGCCAGCGTCGCCAGCCGGGCCAGCAGCGCCGCGTCCCGCGGGTCGCGGTTCAGCAGCGGTTCCAACGTCTCCCGGGCGGACGCCGCGTCGTCGACGGCGAGATGCGCCTCCGCCAACAGCAGGGCCGTTTCCCGGTCGACCCCCGCCTCCGCCGCCCCGGGCCGCCGCCCGCCCGTCGCGGTGCGTTCCAGTTTCTCCAGAAACGGGGCGAACCGGTTCTGCCGCTGGGAGAGCTCGGCGAGCCGGCGGACGACGACGCTTTTATCGTCCACGGACCCGGCGGTCTCGAACGCCCGCCACAGCAGCTCCACGGCTTCGTCCGTGCGGAACCGATCCGCCAGCGCCGAGGCGAGTTCCAGCAGCGGACCGGGATCGCTCCCCGCGGAGCGGGCCGCCCGCCGCAGGGCGTCCAGGCCCATCTCCTCGTTCCCGATCTGAAACGCCGTGCGGGAGAGGAACGACAGCGCCTCCGGGCTGCCGGGCGCCCCGGCGACGACCTCCCGGGCCGTACGGAGGGCGTCCGCCTGCTGCCCGAGCCGCAGTTGCAACTCGGCCAGGCGCATGAGGTGGTCCGCCCGGCGCTGCCGGTCCAGACCGGCGAGGCGGCGGGCGCTCGCCGCGGCGTCCGCCGTGAACCCCGCCTGCTCCTGAAGTTCCGTCAGCGTGGCCAGAACGATCACATCGGCGGGGGCGAGGGCCGACGCTTCGGCGGCGCTCGCCGCGGCGCGCGCCGAGTCGCCCGCGGCGTCCTGATACAACGCCAGCCGCAGTCGCACGTCCGCGTTCTGCGGTTCGGCGGCGGCGGTCGCCTTCAGTTCCTCAATGCGATCCTCCAGTCGGTCGGCGGCCTGGTCGGCGTCGATGGCGGCGTTGAGAGCCGCCCGGCGCTCCTCGAGCGTCACCGCCAGCGCCTCCGCCTTGGCGATCTGCCCCTCGGCGGCGTCCGCCCGCCCGGCCCGGCTGAACAGCTCCGCGAACCGCATCCGGTCCGCGAACTCCAGCGCCCCCGCCGTCGGGTCGGCCGAACCGGCCTCCTGCACGTCCAACGCGTCCGCCTCCGCGGCCGCGGTCGCGGCCCGCTCGTCGTAGCCGAAGCCGCCCAACACCTCGGATAGCCGGGCCAGCGTCTTCACGCCCCGGTTTTCCCCGGCGGCCAGCTCCGTCCAGACGGCCACGGCCGCCTCCGACTCCCCCAGCACGTGCAGGTATTCGCCCAGATACTCCCGGTAGCGGGGGTCCTCCGGCGCCAACTCCGCGGCCCGGCGGTAGAGGGCCTTGGCGCCCTCCGCGTCGCCCGCCTGCCGCAGCCAGTCCGCCACCCGGGTCACGGCGACCGGGTCCTCGCCCCGCTCCTCCAACAGCCGCTGCCAGATCGCCTTGGCCGCGGCCAACCGTTCGGCGTCGGACCGGGACGGGTCGCTCAGCAGGACCGAACCCCAGTCGCGGAGGGTGTCGGCGTCGCCGGGGGTCTGCTCGTCCAGCGTGGCGAACTGCTCCGCGGCGGCGGCGTACTCCTCGGCCCGCAGCAGCTGGGCGATCAGCGCCCGCCGCAGCCGGGCGTCGCCGGGGGCCTTCTCGACCCCTTTCTCCAGCCACTTGCGGGCCTCGGCGTCGCGGTTCTGGCGGTCCAGCAACTCGCCCAGCCGGGCCATCGCGGCGACGTCTTCCGGATGATCCTCCAACCAGCCCTCGTAGTAGGCGGTCAGGCCGGCGAGGTCGTCGGTGCGGAGGAAGGAGCGCTCGATCCCGCCCCGCACCTCGCGGAACAGCCAGCTGTCCGGGTTGAGGTTCGCCAGCAGGGCCTCGAAGTCCTGCACGGCCGCCTCGGTGCGGCCGAGGCGGACCTTCAACCCCGCCGCCTTCAGGCCGAAGGCGATGCGGCGGTACTCGTCGGAGGTCTCCGCGGCGAGGGCCTCGTAGCGGGCGAGGGCGGCGTCGAGGTTCCCCTCCGCTTCCAGCACGGCGGCGATCTGCTCCCGCACGGCGTCGTCGCCGGGGAATTGTTGGGTCAGCCGGTCCCAGACCGCGGCGGCCTCGTCCTCCTGTCCCCCGCGGGTCAGGGCCCGGCCGAGGCCGGAGAGCAGGTCCGGCAGATCGCGGCGGCTCGGGTCGCGGGCCAGCGCCGCCTCGTAGGCCGCGGCCGCCTCGACCGGCCGACCGGCCAGCGCCAGCGTCTCGGCGAGGCGGGCGCGGGGGTTCGGATCCTCCGGCGCCCGCTCCGCGGCGGCCTGAAAGGCGGCGATCGCGGCGTCGTCGTTGCCGCGGCGGGCTTCGATCAGACCGAGAATCGCCGGGGCGGCGGCGTCCTCTTCGTCCTCCTCCATCCGGCTCCGCAGCCGGTCGGCGAGTTCGGCCAGTTCGCCGCGTTCGGCGTAGAAGGCGTAGGCCCGGTCCAGCGCGGTGCCGGGGCGGGGATTGCGTTCGAGCAGGCTGAGGAACCGCTCCGCGATCTCCCGCTCCCGGGCGATCTCCGGCGATTCCGCGGGCGCGTCCGCGGGCTCGGCGGCCGGGGGAGCGGCGTTCGCCGGGTCGTCCTGCGGGGCCGCGGCGGCGGGGAGCAGCAAGGACAGGGCGACGGCCGCTAAGAACGGGCCGCGGCCGCGATTCGCAATCGGGCGGTCCGTTGAAGACCCGGCTGCCGAGCAATAAGAGAGAGCCATTCCCAAGCGTTCCGTGACGGGCTGGAGGGCGGACCGACCCCCAAAACGCCTCAAAAACAACGTGGCGTCGCGGTGACGGTGAGTCGGGCCGCCGATCGTCCCGCCCCGCGCCCGCCCTGTCCACCGGCGACCGCACGCGGGCCGGCCGAGGTCGCCCGGGGCGGACCGGACAGTCACCATGCCGGTTCTCATGCCGCACGAAGCCTCCCTCACCGCCGTCCTGATCTTCGCGGCCTTCGTGGCGGGGACGTTGATCCTCAGTTGGTGGCTGGGCCGCCGCACCAAGGGCGCCGCCGGCTATTTCGCCGCCCACGGGCAGATCCCCTGGTTCGTCAACGGCGTGGCCTTCGCGGGGGATTATCTCTCCGCGGCGAGCTTCCTGGGCATCTGCGGGATGATCGCCTTCTACGGCTACGACGGCTTTTTATACAGCATCGGCTTTCTGGCCGGCTGGGTGGTAGCCCTGTTCGTGATCGCCGAGCCGATGAAGCGCCTCGGCAAGTTCACCTTCGCCGACGCGCTGGACGCCAAGTTCAATTCGAAGGGCATCAAGATCGCCGCGGGCCTGAGCACGCTGGCGGTGAGCATCTTTTATCTGATCCCGCAGATGGTCGGCGCCGGGGCGCTGGTCACCCCGCTGCTCGGTTTGCCGCATTGGGTCGGCGTGACGCTGGTCGGCGGCGTGGTGATCGCGATCGTGACGACCGCGGGGATGGTCTCCACGACTTGGGTGCAGTTCATCAAAGGCGGCCTGCTGGTCGTGTTCAGCACGATTCTGGTGGGGCTGGTGCTGTGGCGGGGGTTGGGGGACGGTCAGTGGGCCGACGAGGAGGTCGATTACGTCGGCGCGGTCGACGTCTTTCGATCCTCTGGGTTGAAGAGCTGGGCAGGCGGCGACGAAACTTATTCGCTGGGCAGGCCTGGCGAATCTGACGCGAACGTTCTCCTCAACGCCAAAGGGACATTTTACGAGGCCGCACTCCTTGCCGCGAAGGAAGTTGCACCCGGCGAGACCGTTTTCGTCACCCGCCATGATTATTCACGAACCTCAGCGCGACACGCATACAAAGGGGAAGTTCGTGGATTCTGGATGTTTCCATACGATCGAGAGCGCCCGTCGAAATCCGGAGAGAAAATCGTTGATTATGGTGTCCGGGAGTTAGTCGTCTTAGGCATCGGTGACGAACTGGGGGCGAGTAGCAGGGCAATCACAGAGATTGGGCAGTACCGGATGCCAATAGGCGCTCCAACCCCGGCGGAGGAGAGGGGACCAGTGAAACTCCTCCAGCGCCTTGGGGACGGGTTCGCGGTGCTACCCGAGAAGGCGTTTCAAATCGACGTTCCCGAGTTAGGGCAGATCACGCTCATCGCGAAAGGAGGCTCGTCCGGCGAGGCCCTCCTCACCCCCGGCAATCACCCGAAGTTCGCGGATATTAAATCGGACGAACTGCTCGGCAAGATCAACTTTCTCTCCCTGATGCTCGCCCTGTTCTGCGGCACGGCCAGCCTGCCGCACATCCTGATTCGATATTACACCGTCAAGGACGCCGCGGCGGCCCGCAAATCGACCATCGTCGGCATCATGGTCATCGGGTTCTTCTACGTCCTGACGCTGTATATCGGCCTGGGGGCGATGACCAGCGGGGCCCTCGACCCCACCGACAGCAACATGGCCGCCCCGCTGCTGGCCCGCAGCTTCGGGGAGTGGTTGTTCGCCTGCATCAGCGCCGTCGCCTTCACCACCGTGCTGGGGACCGTGTCGGGCCTGATCCTCGCCAGTGCCGGGGCCGTCTCGCACGACCTGATGACCCACGGCCTCGGCATCGAGATGGACGAGGCGAAACAGGTTCGGGTCGCGAAGATCGCCAGCGTGGTCGTCGGCGTGATCGCGATCGGGTTGGGGATCGCCTTCCAGGGGATGAACGTCAGTTACCTCGTCGGCTGGGCCTTCAGCGTGGCGGCCAGCGCGAATCTGCCGGCGTTGGTCTGCATCCTGTTTTGGAAGGGCACGACGAAGCAGGGCGTGATCGCCGGGGTGACCGTCGGCATGATCAGCTCGCTGGCCTGGATCCTGCTCTCCAGCGACACCTACGGCGAGGTCTACGGCCTGGACCCGGCCGACGCGCTGACGCCGTTCACCCAGCCGGGCATCGTGACGATCCCGCTGGGCTTCGCGGCGCTGGTGCTGACTAGTCTGCTGACGAAGACGCGGGCGGCGGCGTAGTCGCGGCGGCTTCCAGCCGCCGCGACGGGGAACGAACGCCGGCCAGCGGGACGTCCCGCTGGCCGGGGCGGCGGGCCGGGGCCGGAATTATTTGGCGGCGTCGCCGGATTTCAGCGGCTTCACGCGGAGGTTGCGGAAGCGGTAGACCGCGCCCTTTTCGCCGTGGTGCTGGATGCCGATCGGCCCCGCGGCGTCGACGTCGTCCTTAAAGTCGCTAACGACCACGCCATTGACGGCGATGGTGATGTGGTCGCCCTGGGCGGTGATGCGGTAGGTGTTCCAGCCGTTGCGTTTGAAGGCGTCGCCGGCACGCTTCTTGAATGCGGCTTCGCTCTCCTTATCGCCCCGCTTGGGGCTGACGAACCACCCGCGGCGGCCTTCGTCGTAGAGTCCGCCCGACCAGCCGCGGGGGCTGCCGTCGACCTCGGACTGATAGCCGTACACTTTATTGGGCTCCACGTTCGCCCGGAACATAAAGCCGCTGTTCGCCGGGCCCTCCGGGAGGTGCACGTCCCCCTCGAAGATGAAGTCGTCGTATTCCTTCTCGGTGACGAGAAAGAACTTTTTATCGGCCTTGAGATGGATCTCGCCGTCGACGACTTTCGCTTCGCCCCAGGTGTAGGGGTTCTTCCAGCCGTCGAGGGTTTCGCCGTCGAACAGCGGGGTGAAGCCGTCGTCGGTTTTGGCGTCGTCGGCGAGGGCGGCCGGCGCCAGGAGGGCGAGGGCGGCGAGGGCCGGGAGGCACGATTTTAGGAGCATGGCGTTTGGCGGGCGAGCGGCGGGGAAGGGGGTGGGAAACGCGGCGAGGTTACCGCGTGACGGCGGTCTCGTGTACCGGCCGGCCTTCGACGTCGTGATGGGTGACGACGGCCCGGGTCGGCTCGATGCGGACGGACAGGAAACCGCCTTTGACGCGCAGGAAGCGGTGTTCGGGGCGGACGTCGTCCTGCTTCCAGCCGCCGGCGTGGGCGTCGGAGGCGGGGCCGCAGCCGAACTCGTTCAGGCCGGTCTCCGCGTCGACGGAGTGATACTGCCAGTGCCGGTCGCCGTTGATGACGAAGCAGCCCGGCACGGAATTGAGGAACGCGCGGAGCCGGCGCCCCTCGTGCTCGAAGGCGGCGTTGGCGTGGTTGTCCTTTTTCTTGTCGCGGTCGGGGCCGACCACCGGCGTGGCGGAGAGGAACAATTTAAACGTCGCGTCGGAGTCGCGCATCGACGTCTCCAGCCAGCGCCATTGCTCCTCGCCGAAGATCGTTTTGTCCGGTCCGTCCGGCATCGTGTTCGGCGAGCGGAACTCGCGGCCCTCGGGCAGCCAGATTTCGACGTGTTCGCCCCAGCGGAAACTGCGGTACGGCTTGTCCGACTGGGGAATTTGCTCGTCCCAGATTTTTAATCCCTGATCCCAGGTGAGGTCCCCGTAGGTCTGCCCGGGCCAGGCGTCGTCCTTGAGCAGGTCGTGGTCGTCGTGCATCCAATAACTCGGGATGCGGCGGTGGAAGGCGACGAAGTTGGGAAAGGCGTACATGCGATTCCACCGGTAGCGGGCGGTCGCCATGTCTTTCGCCAGCGGCTCCGTGCGGTCGTAATACAGCGTGTCGCCGGTCTGCACGAAGAACGCCGGCTCGAGCGTCAGCATCGACCGATAAATCCGATGGCCGTGCTCAAAGTCGTCGCTGGTATCGAACTCCTGGCAGGTCGACACGGTAAACAACAGCGGCGCCTCCGAGTCCGCCGCCGGCGCGGTGCGGAAGGAGGCGTCGAAGGTCGCGGTCTCGTCCCCCGACCGGGCTTCCGCGACGACCTGATAACGCGTGTCGGGCTCCAGCCCGTCGACGGTCGTTTGATGGCAATAATCGCAGTCGCCGTCGACCGCCGTCCAGTCGGTGGTCCGCTCGTCTTCAGAATCGTTCGCCCGGATTCGAAAGCGAACCTCGCCGACGAGGCCGGGCACGGTCCAGTTCGGCGCGTCGGCCGTCCACTCGCGGACCGGATTGCCGGCTTCGTCGTCCGCCGTCAGGCGGACCCAAAGCACGGCGGAGGCGGGGGTGACTTCGCCGATCTTCACCCCGTTGGCGAAGCCGGCGGCGTGGGCGACGGCGGGCGCCGCCAGCAGGAGCAACGGAATCAGACGGGTCATGGTGCGACGTTCCGGGCGCGTGACGCCTCGTTCCCAGCGGGTCGGGGGGCCGCGTATCGTCCGAACCGGGCGACGCGCTGTCCAACGGCGGCGGAACGCACCGCGGCGGGGCGGCGTGAACAACGGGGCCCGCTCCGGATCGCGGGGGACCTGCGGCCGGCTCGTCGGATAGAATGCCCCCGATGCGTTCCGTCCGCCCCGGCGCCGCCCCCAACCGCCCTCTCTCATGATCCGACCGGCGACCAAAGCCGTTCTCGCAGGGTTGTTCGTCGGCACGCTGTGCGGGGGCGGGACCGTCGGGACCGTCGCGGCGGCGGGGGAGCCGGTCGCGGCGCTGCTGGAACAGTCCTGCCTCGACTGTCACGCCGGGCCGGCCGCCGAGGGGGGGCTCGATCTCGCCGCCCCCGACCCCGCCGATCCCGCGGCGGCCGCGGCGGTGTGGGAGGCCGTCGTGCGGCGCCTCCGCACCGGCCAGATGCCGCCCGCGGAACTGCCCCGGCCGGACGCCGCCGCGGTCGCCGCGGCGCTGGGGGCGCTGGAGTCCGAACTCGACGCCGCGGCCGTGCGGGCGCCGCGGCCGGGGCGGACGGCGACCTTCCGGCGGCTCACCCGGGCCGAGTATCAGCACGCCGTCCGCGACCTGCTGGCCGTCGAGGTGAACGCCGCCGAACTGCTGCCGGCCGACGAGGAGGGGCACGGGTTCGACAACGTGACGGTCGGCGAGCTCTCCCCGACCCGGCTGAACCGCTTCCTCGCCGCCGCCGAGCGGGTCGCCCGGCAGGCCGTCGGCCGACCGGGCGGGGCGGGCGACGTGACCGTGCGGCTGCCCCCCGACCGCACCCAAGAGGCCCACGCCGCCGGCCTGCCGCCCGGCACCCGCGGCGGGGCGGTCGTCTCGCACGCCTTCCCGCGGACCGGCGAGTACGAGATCGCCGTCCGGCTGATGCGGGACCGCAATGAAGAGGTCGAGGGCCTCGACCGCCCCCACCGGCTGGAGATTCTCCTCGACGGGGAACCGGCGGCGACGTTCACGGTCGAACCGCCCCGCCGCTCGAAGGGGCCGGACGGCGGGGAGCCTCCCGACCACGCCGCCGTGGACCGGCATCTGACGGTCCGGCTGACGGTCCCCGCGGGGCCGCACGCGGTGGGGGCGACGTTCGCCGGGGTCGGCCGCTCCCTGATCGAAACCGCCCGCCGGCCGCCGGACGCCCGGTTCAACTTCTACCGCCACCCGCGGCGGACGCCGGCGGTCTATCAAATCACGATCGCCGGCCCGCTGGACGCGTCCGAGGCCGGCGACCCCCCGAGCCGGCGGCGGCTGCTGGGCGATCTGCCGGAGAACCTGAGCGACGACGACCGGGCCGCCGCCGCCCTCGCCCGACTGGCCCGCCGGGCCTACCGCCGGCCGGTGTCCGACGCCGACCTCGCCCCGCTGCGCGCCCTCTACGAAGCCGGCCGCGACGAGGTGGGCCCTGACGAGAACGACTTCGACGCCGGGCTGGAACTGGCCGTCGCCGGGGCGCTGGTGAACCCGAACTTCCTGTTCAAGATCGAACGCGACCCGCCGGGCCTGGCGGACGGCGAGGCCTACCCGGTGGACGACGTGGCGCTGGCGTCGCGGCTGTCGTTCTTCCTCTGGGCCAGCGGGCCGGACGAGGCGCTGCTCGATCTGGCGGAGCGGGGGGAACTCTCCCGGCCGGGGGAACTCGGCCGGCAGGTGCGGCGGATGCTGGCTGACGAGCGGGCGGACGCCCTCGCCACGAACTTCGCCGGCCAATGGCTGCGGCTCCGCAACTTGGAGGGCGCCGCCCCGGACATGCGGCGGTTCCCGGACTTCGACGACAACCTCCGCGACGCCTTCCGCCGGGAGTCCGAACTGCTGGTCGCCGACGTGTTACGAAACGACCGCCCGGTCACGGACCTGCTCGCCCCCGGCTACGCCCACCTGAACGAGCGGCTGGCGACCCACTACGGCCTGCCCGGCGTCCGCGGCAGTCGGTTCCGCAAGGTCAGTCTGCCGGACAACACGCGGGGCGGCCTGCTGCGGCAGGGCAGCGTGTTGACGGTGACGTCTTACGCCAATCGCACCTCGCCGGTGCTGCGGGGGGCGTGGGTGTTGGAGAACCTGCTCGGCACCCCCCCGCCGCCCCCGCCGCCGGATATCCCGGATTTGGAGGACAACACCGTCGCGGCCGGCTTGCCGGTCCGCGCGCGGCTGGCGGCCCACCGGGCGAACGCCGCGTGCGCGGTCTGCCACGACCGGATCGACCCGCTGGGCCTGGCGTTGGAGGGCTACGACGCCGTCGGCCGCGTCCGTCGGTTGGAGGAGGACCGCCCCGTCGACACCACCGGCGGCTTCCCCGGCGGCGGCCCGCTGTCCGGCGTCGCCGACCTCGAAGCGGCCCTGCTGGACCGCCCCGATTTATTCGCCACGGCCCTGACTGAAAAGCTGCTGATCTACGCCCTCGGCCGCGGCCTGACCCCCCACGACGCCCCCGCCGTGCGGCAGATCGTGCGACAGGCCGAAGCCGCCGGCTGGCGCTCCGCCACCCTGCTGACCGCCGTCACGGAGAGCACCCCGTTCCGCCTGCGGGCGGCGGCCGCCTCGCCGTAGGGTCCGCTGTGCGGACCGCGTGGGCGGAGAGGGCGGTCCGCAGAGCGGACCCGACGGACGTCCGGTGGGTGGCTGGGGCAGGAGCGTCAGCGGATGCCCCAGAACGGGTGGCGTGCGAACGAGGGGAAGAGGGCTCGGGCACTGCTGGTTCTGGGGCATGCGGTCAGTCGGCGGGCGCCTCCCTCCCTTCTGCCCCAGCCACCCATGCTGGTGAAGGTGCGGACGGTCGGCCTGCCCCAGGCGCCCGCCGCAACCATGCCTTGCCCCCGTCGTGTGCCACTGGCTCTGCCAGTGCTCGGGTGACGCACGAACGATTCGGACCGGGCCCGGTCGTCGTGAGCCGAACGCACTGGCAGAGCCAGTGGCGCCCAAAGCGGCAAGGCGCTGTCGAAGCCTTACCAGTGCCACCCGCCCGACGGCTCCAACGAGGCAAGCCTCCCATCGGGTGGCATGCCTTCGCCTCGCAGCGCCAGCGGAGAGCCGTCGGCATGGAGCGCGGCGTCGACGGAGGGACGAGGATTCGGACGTCGCTCCAGCATGCCGACAGCCGAAAGAGGCTGAAGGCATGCCACCCAGAGTGGAAGGGAGATCGGACGCCATCAGCATGCCACCCTGCCGCTGCCTTACTCAGGTTGCGCGGGCGAATTCGCAATTCCGGTCAAGTGCAATCGACGGCGTCCCGCCCGAAGTCCAAGCATGCAGATGCTGATGCCCAAGAGGACAACGCTGGAGGGTTCGGGGACGGGCGTCTGCACCCCGGGCGTCAGCGCCCGCTGGTTGACGGTGACCACGCCGGCATCGGTGAAGCTGAGACCGCTCACGAACGGCGGCTGCATGTTGGGATCGATCCCTTCGGTCACCGGGATGCCCAGCAGTTTAAAGCGGTCCACGCCATTGAGATCGACGTTGCGGAAGTCGAACTCCTGGCCAGCGAATAAGGTGAAGAATTGGTCGTTGACGACCAGTTGGAACTCGGTTGCGCCGTTGGGAAAAGGGTCCGGCAGAATGAACTTGGAAAAACGGCTGCCTTCGGCGGAGTATTCGTATCCAGTGGCAACCTCGGGATCGAGGTACAGGAAACTCTCGAGCCCGTAGCCGTCTACGACAGGCAGGGTAAAGGTATAGCTTCCGCCAGTCGCAACCGGCCGCGTTTGAGAGAACACGGAATTCCCAAGATCTACGCGAGTTGGGGATGGATCCGGAAAGAGCGGGTTCGTCGAATGAAGTCCCGGCAAACCGCCGACACCCCACACCGCGGCGTGTGACATAGACCAACTCCCAGCAGCATCCCAAGGATCATCCCAAGTAACAACTGGTTGCTGCCAGACAAGGCCAAAACTTAAGTCTCTACCAATCGAGTCTGTAATCGTCGTCACTCCGGTCCAAGATTTATCTGTTTTCACACTCACTGAGCCGGACCCACCTGGGAAAAGGATCCCACTGCTATACACCGACTCTCCCTGGCTCGCAAAAACGACATGCAGGGTCTCCGGCTCAAGGTCTTCCCATCTCATCGAAAAGGAGCCGCCTCCGCTATGTGCGCCGGCGTTCCCGAAGTTGCCTGCTGCTGGTAAAAACTGGATCGTACTGAAAGTGGAGAATCGTCCATTGCGCCCTTCGTCGCTGATGTCAACGATCGTGGACGTCTCGGCGCGCATTGTTCGAAGGGAGACGGACATCACCTGCTGGCCATAAACCCCTTGGTCGAATTCGTAGAACGGCGAGATCTCGCTGGCATACATAGACTCACCTTCATCAGCGTCGAATCCCAACACATAGACGCTGCCCCCGCTGAGGGTGATCCCAGCGTCAGCCGGAGCGGGCGGATTCACCAAGCTCAGGAAGAGTCCCACCAGGCAGATGGGATGCGTGGCCCAACCCTTCCGAGCCAGAAGCGAAGGTTTAATCTCCCCCTTGGGCACGAACAAATTCGAGCCCGACAGGTCCTGAAACACGGCCCCGCCCCGGGCAAACATTGGCTCAAGCGGCATAACCTTAATCCTCCCTGTCAGTGTGAAAAGAACAGTTGCGAGACTCGCAAAGAAGTGCCAGTTCCCGAATCGGTATTGCGGCTGTGCGGCCGTCGTTGGTGCAGTCGTGGGAATCCTCACTGCCGTCTCGTTCCCTAAATAAAAATGCCTTTCAGCTGGTGAAAACTGTACGAAAGCGTGACGTGGCCGAACCGCCCGCGTCTCTACCATTCGCCGCGAGAATGCGGCAGAGATTGCTCGACTCTTATTTATCCCGAAAAAGCCTCGGTCGACAGGTGGCACCGACTTAAAAACAGCTCACCCGTTTCCGAGTGAGCTGTCAAGTGACTGAAAGTCAGGCGTGATAGCCAGGGACGGAAGAGTCCCTTCGCAGTCTTCACTACCGCACCGCGCCTTCGACCGTCGGGAGCTTATCCTCGCCGGGGTCGCCGGTTTTGGTGACGAGGCACTGGGTCGTCAGCATCAGGCCGGCGATGCTGGCGGCGTTCGTCAGGGCGCTCTTCAACACCTTCTTCGGCGGGGTGGCCGGGGTCGGCCGGCGAGACGTCTCGGAGAAGCGTGTCGACGTGAATCGGCCGCCCCCGGGCGGGCGGCGGGGGGGGGGGGCCGACGGCCGTTCGATCCGGCGGGGTGTCGGGGCGCCGACGGGTTCGTGCGCCGAACCGACGGCCGGGCAAGCGGTTCCGACAAAACAGGTCCCGCTCCCGTCTAGGGTGAGGGCTTGATCGTCCCCGCCCGCACCGGATGCGGGCAGCGATCCGGCTCCTCGCGGGGCGGGCGAGACGGCCGACGTTGGTGACGGACGCCGCACTCGCCCGCCCCCGCGTTCGCTCGGCCTGCGCAGCCGAGCGACGCGATCCGCCCCCCGCCCGTCGGCACGGACGCCGCACCCGCCGCGCGACCGTCCGGGAGAGTCGGCGAGCCTTCGGCTCGTGAGGCCCCGGGCGCCGCGGGCGATCGTTTCCGAAGCCCGGCGAACGCCGTGTGCCCGAATCCTCCTTCCCCACTCCTTCCCCGGCGTCCACCGGCCGGGCCGGTCCTCGACCGGGCGGGGCGGCGAACGACACGCGTGATGCAGAACCCACGGCGACCGGTCCTCCCAAGAACAGGGGACTCGGCGGCCCGACCGCGCAGCGAGCCCCACTGGGGCACCCGCGCGGTCGGGTTCGCCGCTGCGCGGCGCGTTCGTCGTCCGAGCCCCGACCGCCCGGGAGGCGGCCGCTCTTGCCGGTCCGAAGCGTCATCAGCCCGCAAAGCGGTCCGGCCGATGCACGGCGGGCGGGCCGTCGAAAACGGCCGCCTCCCTGACGGTCGGGGCTCGGTTCGGGTCGGTTGGGGGGCCAAAGACGTTACACTTGTGTTGGTTGATCGGTCCGCCGCCCGGCGTCCCCCCGCTGTCCCCGCACCCGGAGCCGCCCATGTTCGTCGCCCGTCGCGCGTTGCCCCGCCGTACGCTGCTGAAGGGGGCCGGGGCGGCGGTGGGGTTGCCGTTGCTGGAGGCGATGACGCCGGCCCTCACCGCTCAGGAGGCCACGCCGGCCGCCCCCGCGGCGCTGCGGCGGTTGGGGTTCGTGTATATGCCGATGGGCTGCGACCCCTCCCGCTGGATGCCTGAGGGGGGAACGCCCGGCGGGGAGGCGCTGGGGGCGCTGCCGCCGACGCTCGAACCGTTGGAAGCGGTGCGGGACCGGGTGTCGGTCGTGGGGAACCTGGAACTGCGGAAGGCCTATCCCGGCACGCACGCCACCTCCAACGCCGCGTTCCTCTCCGCCGCCGAGGCCAAGCGGACCGAAAGCAGCGACTACCGCCTCGGCACGACCGTCGATCAGATCGCCGCCCGGCACCTCGGCGCCGACACCAAACTGCCGTCGCTGGAACTGGCGATGGACCTGATGAGCATGGTCGGCCAGTGCGACAACGGCTACGCCTGCGTCTATCAAAACAACCTCTCCTGGGCCTCCCCGACCGACCCGCTGCCCGCCGAGGCCCACCCCCGGCTGGTCTTCGAAAGCCTGTTCGGCGAGGGCGGCACGCCGGAGCAGTGCCGGGCGGCCCTGCGGCGGCGCGGAAGCCTGCTGGACAGCGTCGTCGGGGAGTTCAAACGGCTGGGAACCGAACTCGGCGCCGGCGACCGGGAGCGGGTCGCCGGCTATCTGGACGCCGTCCGCGAGATCGAACGCCGGGTCGGCCGGGCCGAAGCCGCCGCGGCCGAGGGCGATCTGCCGGACCTCGACCGCCCGACCGGCGTGCCGGCCTCCTACGCGGAGCACGCCCGGCTGATGTTCGACCTGCAAATACTGGCCCTGCGGGGGGACGTGACCCGCGTGACGACCTTCCAACTGGCCCGCGAAACCAGCAACCGGACCTACGTCGAAGCCGGCGTGAACGCCCCGCACCACCCCCTCACCCACCACGGCAACGACCCGGCCAAGGTGGCCCAGGTGGCGCAGATCAACCGCTTCCACGTCGGTCTGTTCGCGGAGTTCCTGAAGAAACTGGCGGCCGTGCCGGAGGCCGGCGGGTCGCTGTTGGATCACGTGCTCTATCTGTACGGCAGCGGGATGGGCGACCCGAACGTGCACGACCACACCGATCTGCCCGTGCTGGTCGCCGGCGGGGCCGCGGGGAACCACGTCGGCGGCCGGCACGTGCGGTTCGCCGAGCCGACCCCGCTGGCGAACCTGCATCTGACCCTGTTGCACGAGGTCGGCGTGCCGGCGGAGTCGTTCGGCGACAGCCGCGGCACCGTCGCCGGCCTGCTGGGAGGCGCCGCGTGACCGCCGCCGGCCTGCTGCTCGTCTGCCTGTCCGCTCCCCCGGACGCGGCGCCCGCATCCACCCCGCTGCACGACGCCGCGGCCCTCGGCGACGCCGCCGCGGTGACGCGGTTGCTGAGCGAGGGGGCGGCTGCGGACGCCGTGAACCGCTACGGGGTGACGCCGCTCTCGCTGGCCTGCGAGGCGGGGGACGAAGCCTGCGTGACCGCCCTGCTGAACGCCGGAGCCGACCCGAACCGGACCGCCCCCGGCGGCGAGACCCCGCTGATGACCGCCGCCCGGACCGGCGCCGTCGGGGCGCTCAACGCCCTCCTCAAAGCCGGGGCGAAGGCGAACGCGACGGAGCGGGCCGGCCAGACGGCGCTGATGTGGGCCGCCGCCGCGGGGAACGGGGACGCCGTGGACCGCCTGCTCGCCGCGGGCGCCGACCGGGACGCGAGGACGCCGGGCGGGTTCACCGCGCTGCTGTTCGCCGTGCGGGAGGGCCGGGCGGACATCGCCCGTCGGCTGCTGGCGGCCGGGGCGGACGTGAACGCCGGGGCGACCGTCGAAAAGCGGCCCGGCGACGGGTTGGAGAGCGGCACGACCCCGCTGGGCCTGGCGGTGGAGAACGGCCACTTCGCCCTCGCCGCCGCCCTGCTGGAGGCCGGGGCGGACCCGAACGGGCGGTCCGGCGGCGTGACGGCCCTGCACGCGATCTCCAAAGTCCGCAAACCGCTGGGCGGCGACGGCGACCCGCCGCCGCGGGGCTCCGGGGCGCTGGGCAGCCTGACGTTCGCCCGTCAACTCGTCGCCGCCGGGGCGGACGTGGACGCCCGCCTGAAAAGCACGCCGCGCGGTCGCCCCGGAATAAATAAGGCCGGGGCGACGCCGTTTATTCTGGCCTGCGAGGCCTGCGACGCCCCGCTGATGGCGGTTCTGCTCGAACTGGGCGCCGACGAGACGCTGAAAACAAACGACGGCGCCACGCCATTGCTGGCCGCCGCGGGCGTCGGCCCGCTGGGCAGCGGCGACGAGCCGGCCGGCACCGAGGCGGAGGCGGTGGAAGCCGTCACGCTGCTGTTGGACCGCGGGGCGGACCTCGCCGCCGTCGACGGCCGCGGCGACACCGTGATGCACGGGGCGGCCTACAAGAACCGCCCCGCGGTCGTCCGTCTGCTGGCCGAGCGCGGGGCCGACCCGGCGGACTGGAACCGCAAGAACCGCCGCGGCCAGACCCCGCTGGAAATCGCCCGCGGCCACCGCCCCGGCAACTTCCGTCCCCACCCGCCGACCGAGGCGGCGCTGCTGGAGGTGTTAGGGCGGCCGTGAGCCCGGAGCGCAAGCTCCGGCCGTCGGAGAAGCGATTTGAATACCAACCCGAAGCGTCAGCGAGGGCAACGACGGCGTGGACGCCCTCGCTGACGCTTCGGGTTGATCATCGACTCTTTGAAAACCCGCCCTATTTCCCAGCCGTCCAGATCGGCCGCTGGTTCGCTTTCAGGTCTCTGTCGTAGCGTTCGGCAATCGCGATCAGCCGCCCGAGGACGGCGGGGTTCGCGGCGGCCACGTCGTGCGATTTGCCGATGTCGGCGTCGAGGTCGTACAGCGAGACCGTAGAAGCGTTCTTGTCGCCGAACCGCAGCTTCCAGCGGCCCATCCGCAGCCCCTCGACCCGGCCGTTCTTGTAATAGAACAGCCCGTGCTCGTCGTGCGGCGAGGGGGCCTGCGGGTCCTTCAGCAGGCCGAGCAGGCTGTGGCCGTCGATCGGCCGGTCCGGCAACTCCGCCCCGGCGGCCTCGGCGAGCGTCGGCAGCAGGTCGACCGTCCCGGCGACCCGGTCCGTGACCGTCCCGGCCGGGATCACCCCGGGCCAGCGGAACAGGCCCGGCACCCGCATGCCGCCCTCCCAGGTCGTCCCCTTGCCGTTCCGCAGCGGGCCGGCGGAGCCGGCGTGATGCCGCTTGCTCAACCACGGGCCGTTGTCGGACGTATAGATCACCAAGGTGTTCTCGGCGAGCTTCAATTCCTCCAGCGTGTCCAGCACCTCGCCCACCGACCAGTCGACGTGCTCCACCGCGAGGCGGTAGGCCTTGGCCGGGTCTTCCTCCCAGCGGTCGTCCGTCACGAACAACGGCACGTGGACCATCGTGTGCGGCATATAAAGCAGGAACGGCCGGTCCTTGTTTTCACGGATGAAACCCACCGCCTCCTCGGTGTAACGCTGCGTCAGCGTGGTCTGATCGACCGGCGACTCGGCGCTCTCCCCGTTCCGGTACAGGTCGTTGTGATAAATGTCCCATTTCTTCTGCCGCCAGATCTTGTCCAGATCCGGCGAATCGTTGCCCCAGCCCTTTTGACGGGCCATGTCGTTGGAGTACGGCAGCCCGAAGTAGCGGTCGAAGCCCTGGGCCGTCGGCAGCGTCTCCAGCCGGTCGCCGACGTGCCATTTGCCGACGCACATCGTGGCGTAGCCCCGCTCTTTCAGCAGGTCGGCGATCGTGACCTCGTCCGGGTGCAGGCCGACCCGGGAGTTCGGCCCCAGCACGCCCGGCATCGAGAGCCGCGGCGGATAGCACCCGGTCAGCAGCGCCGCCCGCGACGCGGAGCAGACGCAGTAGGCCGAATAAAAGCTGGTGAACTTCATCCCCTCCGCGGCGAGGCTGTCGATCCGCGGCGTCTCGGCGATCTCGGACCCGTAGCAGGACAGGTCCCCGTAGCCCTGGTCGTCGATAAAAATGATCACCACGTTCGGGGCGCCCGCGGCCCGGTCCGCGGCGGCCGCCGTCGACGTCTGGAGGACGCCGAGGCAGAGAAGTAGGGCGAGCAGGCGCATTTCGGCGTTCCAGCGGACGTTGAGAAGCGGTCGCCACCGAGCCTACCGGGCCGCTCGGGGACAATCATCCGAAACGGCCGATGCGTCCGCAGGCTCGAAAACACCAACCCGAAGCGTCAGCGAGGGCTTCGGTGTGGCGAACGCCGTCCCGGCCTGCGGCCCTCGCTGACGCTTCGGGTTGGTGGGGACGCGACCATTTAGGCCCGCAGCACGCCGCCGCGAGCCTCGCCGGCGTCACGAGGAGTTCGGTCACGACACCTCGGGGAGAGAGCGAACCCGGGGAGCACGAACCGACGAGCCGCCGTTCCGCCGCCGAATCAACGAGCTCCGATAGGACCAATGCGGCGCAGGTCCGCGGCAATCGCCGAGCACCCTCCGACGGAAGTCTGCCGCAGCGACGTTTCTCTTGGAGAACAGGGGGCGAACGCCGGTCGGCCGGACGGGGCTCCCCGGCAACTCGCTCCCGGGGGGAGACGGAAGTCGCCGCTCGGGGCGAGATTTGGTAGTGTCCGCATGGACACATGGCGAACGGCTGGTAGGCTCTCGAGTGTACGGGAGTCCACAACATGCTGTCCCTCTTCGACCCCGCAGCCCCCACATCTGGCGCCGGCCCCGGGACCTCCCGGGCGGCGACACGAACGCGGGTTCGTCATCTGGCCGACACGCTCCCCGGCGTGAGCGCCGGGCTGAGGAAAGAGGCGACCGCCGGGGCACTGGGAGCGTGGCTCGACGGCCCGGCGGGGCTCGTGGAACTGGTGGCGGGCGCCGGGGCCGCGGGCGAGGGGCCGGCACCGTGGGGGTTCGCGGTCGCCCTCGCCGCGGCGGCGCTGCGGGGGGCGGACGAGAGCGACAGGGACAAAGTGCACGAGCGGACGGCGGCGGTGGTGCTCGGCGGCGGGGGGCGGGGGCTGCCGGTGGCCTGGGCGGCCCTCGGGCTGCGGCGGGCGGTCTGGGTTCGCCCCCGCTCCGACCGCGATCGGCTGTGGGCGCTGGAACGCTGCCTGCGGTGCCCCGGGCTGGGGGCGACGGCGGGCTTCCTGCCGGCGGGGCTCGACCCGGTCGCCGCCCGCCGGCTGGCCCTGGCGGCGGAGACCGGCGCCGCGGCCGGCGGCGGCCCCGGCCTGCTGGTCCGCCCGGCGGCCGCCCGCCGCGAAGCCTGCTGGGCCGACGTGCGATTGGAAGTCGCTCCCGCCCCCGGCCCCGGCGTGCGGGAGTGCGATTCCCCCCGACCCCGCTGGCGCGTCCGCGTGCTGCGGCGGCGGGGAGCGGCGCTGACGGAGGACCTCGAACGCGGCGTGACCCTGGAGCTGACCGATGACGCACGGCTCGTCCCCGCGGAAGTCCCCGCCCCCGCGGACTCTTTGCCTGTGGCTGCCGGACTGGCCGGTGCAGCGGGTCCGCCGCGATTCGGCGAACGAAGCACAATCCGGCCCCGCCGCCGGGAGTTCGCCCGTGCCGGCTGACGGCTGCTCACCCGCCGGTTCCGCCGCTTCGCCCCTCGTCCTGCACCGGGCCGGGCGGCGGGGGCGGGAGGTCGCCGCCCGCTGCCGGGCCTGCCGGCGGGCCGGGGTGCGGCTGGGCATGCCGCTGGCGGAGGTCCCGCTGCACGTCCCGGACGCCGTCTGCGAGGAGCACGACCCCGCCGCCGACCGGGCGGCGCTGGAGGACCTCGCCGCGCTGTTCTCCCGGCGGCTCTCCCCCCGGGTGGGCGTCGCCGACGCCGGGGATGGGGCGGAACCCTGCGGGCTGGCGGCGGACGTGACCGGCTGCGCCCACCTGTTCGGCGGGGAGCGGGCGCTGGTCCGCTTCGCCGTGCGGCTGGCCCGGAGCGAACGTCTCGCCGCCCGGGCCGCGATCGCCGGCTGCGTCGGCGCCGCCTGGGGCCTGGCGCGGTTCGGCCCGGACCGCGTGACCATTCTGACCGACGACGAGCCCGCCGACCGCCTGCACGCCCTGCCGGCCGCGGCGCTGCGGTTGCCGACGAAGCTGCTCCGCACGCTGCGGGAGTTGGGCGTGACCGACGTCGGCGGCGTCCGCGGGTTGCCGCGGGCCTCGCTGCCGAGCCGGTTCGGGCCGGTCCTCGCCGAACGGCTGGACCGTTTCTTCGGTCGCCTGCCCGAGCCGATCGAACCCGTGCGGCCGCCGGCCCCGGTGGCGGCGAAGTGGGAGGGCGAGCACGCCCCCGCCGCCCGGGAGGCGGTCGGACGGCTGTGCGACGGGTTGATCGCGGAGGTTCTGAACCGCCTCCCCGAAAGCCGCGGCGTGCGGGAGGCCCGGTTCGAGTTCATCCCCGACAACGGCGGCCCGGCCCGCGTCGTCCCGCTGGCGACGGCCCGGCCGACGCGGGAGGCCGCCCGGCTGAGTTCGCTGCTGGCCCTCCGGCTGGACCGGCTCGAACTGCCCCCGCCGCGGCGGGCGACGCTGACCGTCACCGCCCACGAACGCCTGCGGGTCGCCCGCGGCACGCTGTTCGAGACCGGCGGCGAACAGGCCCGGGACCTGGCCGATCTGCTCGAAACCCTCTCCGGCCGGCTGGGGGAAGACCGCGTCTGCCGGGCCGAACCGACCGGCGATCCGCTGCCGGAGCGTTCCTACCGCCTCGTCCCCGCCCTGAACGGCCGGGGGGACGGCGGCTATCCCGTGCCGGCCGGCTGGCTGCCGGGGACGCGGCCGGTCGTGCTGCTGGACCCGCCGGAGCCGGTGCGGGTGCTCTCGCTGGTCCCGGACGGCCCGCCGTTCCGCCTGACCCGCCGCGGCCGCGGCACGACGGAGATCCCCTCCGCCTGGGGCCCGGAGCGTCTGCAAACCGGCTGGTGGGCCGGCCCGCGGACGGAGCGCGACTACTGGCGGGCCGAACTGGCCGGCGGGGAACGGCTCTGGCTGTTCCGCGACCTGAAGACCGGTCGCTGGTTCCTGCACGGCCTGTTCAGCTAGCGCCGGGAGACCGTTCATGCCGGAGACGCCGCACCCGCCCTCGCGCCCTGACGCGCCCGTAACGCCGAGGGCCGGCCGGCCCTCGGCGTTAACTGAGAGGGGGGCGAACTATGCGGAGTTGCGTTGCCGGTCGAACTTCACGTTCCTCGAGGGCGCCAGCCACCCGGACGAACTGGTCGAGACCGCCGCGGCCCTTGGTTACGCCGGCCTCGCGGTGACGGACGTGAACACCCTCGCCGGCGTGGTGCGGGCGCACGTCGCGGCGAAGCGGGTCGGGCTGCCGCTGTTGGTCGGGGCGGAAGTCGTCTGCCGCGACGCTCCCCCCTGCGTGCTGCTGGCGGAGACGCGGGCCGGTTACGCCAACCTGTCGCGATTGCTCACGGCCGGCCGGCGGCGGGCGCCGAAGGGAGCGTGCGACCTCCGCTTCTCCGACGTCGCCGCCCACGCCGCCGGACTCTGCTGCGGCGTCACGCTAACTCTCGATCGGGAGTCCCGCGAGGAGACAACGACTCCCGCGGACTTCCGCGACGCCTTCCCCGGGCGTTGCTGGGGGTTGGTCGAACTGAGTCGCGGGCCGGAGGATCGGCGGGCGTTGGCGGAACAGTTGGCCGCGGCGAACGCGGCCCGGTTGCCGCCGGTCGCGGCGGGGGGCGTGCTGTATCACGCCCCGGACCGACGGTTTCTGCACGACGTGCTCACCGCGACCCGGCTGGGGCGGCCGGTGTCGGAACTGGTCGCCGAACTCGCCCCCAACGGGGAACGCCACCTCAAAGACCGCGGCGACCTGCTCCGCACCTTCCACGGCCGGGCCGACCTGCTGGATCGCACCGTCGAGATCGCCGAGCGCTGCCGGTTCAATCTGGACGAACTGCGGTACGAATACCCGGAGGAGATCGTCCCGAAGGGCGAAACGCCGATGGGCTACCTCGCCCGCCTGACCTGGGCCGGGGCGGAGAAGCGCTACCCCCGCGACCGCTATCCCAGGGGCGTGCCGGACGCGGTCAAGACGGCGCTGGGGCATGAATTGTGGCTGATCGAAAAGCTGAACTACGCGGCTTATTTCCTCACCGTCTACGACCTGGTGCGGTTCGCCCGCAGCCGGGGGATTCTCTGTCAGGGCCGGGGCTCGGCGGCGAACAGCGCCGTCTGCTACTGCCTGGGCGTCACCGCGGTGGACCCGGCGGAGCATCATCTCTTCTTCGAGCGGTTCCTGTCCGAGGAACGCAACGAACCGCCGGACATCGACGTCGACTTCGAACACGAACGCCGCGAGGAGGTGATTCAATACCTCTACCAAAAATACGGCCGGGAGCGGGCCGGCATCGCGGCGACGGTCATCACCTACCGCCCCCGCAGCGCCATCCGCGACGTCGGCAAGGCGCTGGGGCTGAGTCTGGACCGGGTCGACGCGCTCGCCAAAAGCATCGGCCGCTACGGCGAGGAGGGCTGCGGCGAGAAACTGAAAACCCGCTTCCGCGAGGCGGCGTTCGACCCGGACACGCGGCTGGCCCAGCAGCTCATCACGCTCGTCCGGCAATTGCTGGGCTTTCCGCGGCACCTCTCGCAGCACAGCGGCGGGATGGTGATGACCCGCGGCCGGTTGGACGAACTCGTCCCCGTGGAAAACGCCAGCATGACCGACCGCACCGTCGTGCAGTGGGACAAGGACGATCTCGAAGCCCTCGGGCTGTTAAAAGTCGACGTGCTGGCGTTGGGGATGCTCACGGCGATTCAAAAGTGTTTTCGCCTGCTGGACGTGCACAGGCTCGCCCCGGAACTGCGGCGGAGCGCCTCGCCGGCCCGTCACGCCGAGGCCCCGCGGGACCTCGGCGTGACGGGGGCGAACGTGCTGGACCTGGCCGATATTCCGATCGACGATGCGGACACCTACCGCATGATCCGTCGGGCGGAGACGGCGGGGGTGTTTCAAATTGAAAGCCGCGCCCAGCGGGCCACGCTGCCCCGCACCCGGCCGGAGCGGTATTACGACCTCGTCATTGAAGTGGCCCTGATCCGTCCGGGGCCGATTCAGGGCGGGATGGTGCATCCGTATATCCGCCGCCGGCGGGGCGAAGAGGACGTGACCTACCCGGACGACCGGGTGAAGGCCGTGCTGGAACGCACGCTGGGGGTGCCGATCTTTCAGGAGCAGTGCATGAAGCTCGCCGAGGTCGCCGCCGGCTTCAGCCCGGGCGAGGCGGATCAATTGCGGCGGGCGCTGGCCGGGTGGCGGAAAAGCGGTCGGGACATCGGCGACTTCGAACGCAAATTGAAGGACGGCCTGCGGGCCAACGGCTACGAGCGGGACTTCGCCGACCGCCTGTTCGCTCAGATTCAGGGCTTCGGCGAGTACGGCTTCCCGGAGAGCCACGCCGCCAGCTTCGCCTGTCTGGTGGTCGTGAGTTGCTATCTCAAATGCAGGCATCCGGCGGCGTTCTTCGCGGCGATCCTGAACAGCCAGCCGATGGGCTTTTATCAGCCGGCCCAGCTTGTGAAAGAGGCGAAGCGGCAGGGGGTGATCGTGCGGCCGGCGTGCGTGAACGCCTCCGACTGGGACTGCACCCTCGAAGACCGGAACAAGGAAGGCCACGTCAGCGGCGGCCCGTTGCCGGAGCGGCCGGCGCTGCGGTTGGGGCTGCGGCAGATCGCCGGGCTGCGGGAGGTGCACGCGGAGGCGATTTCCCGGGCGCGGGCGGCGGGCGGGGCGTTCGTCTCCGTGGCGGACTGCGCCCGCCGGGCCGGGCTGCCGCGGACGGCCTGCGACCGGCTCGCCGGGGCGGGGGCGTTCGCCTCGCTGGGGCTGGCCCGCCGTCAGGCCCGCTGGCACGCCCTGCCGGATCGCACCGCGGCCCCGCTGCCGGACGCCGCGGGGCTGGAGGTCGAACCCTCCGACCCGACGCCGGCCCTGCCGAACTTCACCCCCCATCAAACCGTGATCGAGGACTACGCCCGCACCGGATTGAGCCTGAACGGCCACCCGATGGCGGCCGTCCGCGATCAATTAAAGACCCGCGGCGTATTGCCCTGCCGGCGGCTGGGCGGGCTGGCGGACGGCACGACCGCGACGGTCGCCGGGCTGGTGCTCATGCGGCAGCGGCCGGGGTCGGCGAAGGGGGTCACGTTCGTCACGATTGAAGACGAAACCGGCGAGACGAACCTCGTGCTCTGGCCGAGCGTGTGGGAGGCGTTCCACCGCCCCGCCCGCACCGCCGGGGCGCTGCTGGTGACGGGCGCCGTGCAGCGGGACGACAGCCGTAAGACGCTGCACCTGGTCGTCAGTCGGCTGACCGACCTGCGGGAGGCGCTGCGGTCCGGCCCCGCCGACGCCGCGCTCGACGGCGCCCGGCTGCGCAGCCGGGATTTTCACTGAGCGACGGCGGGCCGAGGCGCGAGCCGGGGCGTCGTGCTCCCCTCTCCCTTGAGGGAGAGGGGCTGGGGGTGAGGGTGACGCACGGTTCGCCCGCTGCCGCTCAAAGATTGTGAGCCCGAAGCGCAAGCGAGGCCGAGTGAGTCGGCCATGCTCGCCCGCCTCGGCTTGCGCCTCGGGCTGCAAGAGAGTGAGCGGACCCACAACGGCGACCGGGCGTCACTGTCCCCTCCCCCGGCCCCTCTCCCCCAGGGAGAGGGGCCGGGGGTGAGGGTGACGCACCCTCACCCGCCCCCGCTCTGTGCGGTGACGGACCGGCGGGAGAGCGAGGCGGGCCGTCGAAGAGCGTCCGGGAGTCGCCGCCCCCTCACCCCCGACCCCTCTCCCCCAAAAGGGGGGAGAGGGGAGAACCGGGATTCGACGCAGTTCATTCCCGCTCGAAGGCGTCCCAGAGGCGGAGGGTGCGGTCGTTGGAGCCGCTGACGATCTGCCGGCCGTCGGGGGTGATCGCCACGGCGTTCACGCTGCCGGTGTGGCCCTCCAGCGTGCCCTCGGCGGCGCCGGCGGCGAGGTTCCAGACCCGCACCGTGCCGTCGCCCCCCCCGCTGACGGCCCGCCGGCCGTCGGGGGTGATCGCCACGGCGTTCACGCCGTCGGGGTGGCCCTTCATGGTCCGCTCGGCGGCGCCGGTGGTCAGGTTCCAGATCCGCAGGGCGCCGTGCTTGTCCCCGCTGACGGCCCGCTCGCCGTCCGGGGCGATCGCCACGGCCCGCACCGCGGCGGCGTGGCCTTCGAGGACCCGCTCCTCCCGGCCGTCGGCGAGGTTCCAGACCCGGAGCGTGCCGTCGTCCGAGGCGCTGACCGCCCGTCCGCCGTCCGGCGCGACCGCGATTGAATTAATCTGCTCCGCGTGGCCCTTCAGAACGAACTGCTCCCGGCCGTCGGCGAGGGTCCAGACCCGCACCGTCTTGTCCCACGACCCGCTGAGCGCCCGCTGCCCGTCCGGCGTGATCGTCGCGGCGAGCACGCCCCAACTGTGCCCGTTGAGCGCCCGCTCCGGCTGGCCGTCGGCGAGGTTCCAGACCGCCAGCGTGCGGTCCCAGGACCCGCTGAGCGCCCGCGTCCCGTCCGGCGTGATCGCCACGGCGTTCACGCGTTCCCGGTGGCCCTCCAGGGTCCGTTCGGCGGTTCCCTCGGCGAGGTTCCAGACCCGCAGCGTCTTATCCCACGATCCGCTGACGGCCCGCTGCCCGTCCGGGGCGACGGCCAGCGACAGCACCCCGGCGAGGTGCCCCTCCGCCACCCGCGGCGGGGGCACGACCGCCCGCAGCCGCATCGGCGTGGGGCCCTTCGGCTCCCCGGTCGACGGCGCCCCGGTCGACGGCGGGGGGGCCTGTTCGACCATCAGATCCAAGGCGCGGGTCAGACGTTCGTCGACCGCGCCCCGTTCGACCGCGGCCAGCGCCGTGTCGCGGGCCTGCCGCTGGAGGCGGGAGAGGCGCGGTTCGTCCGTCGATAGCAGCGTCGCGGCCTGATCGCGCTGGGGCCGGGTGAGGGCGCCGTCGAGGAAGAACCCGTCGAGCACGTCCAATCGCTGGCGGAGCAGCACCGCGGCGGCGGTCCGCGACTTCAATGCCGCGGCGTGGATCGTGAGGGGGTAGCGGCTGGGGTCGACGACGTCCGCGGGGATGTCCACCCGGGGCCGGTGCAGGCCGCCCCGCTTCCTCGCCTCGGCGGAGACGGTGCCGTCCAGATAGGCGGCGACCTCGAAGGCCGTCACCACGCCGTCGCCGTTGCCGTCGGCCTTCCCGCCCAAGCCTTCGAGCAGGTGGAGGGTGAACACGCTCCGCTGTTTGTCGGGAGCGGTGAGGGCTTCCTCGTCGGCGCCGGCGGCGCCGAAAAAGATGCGGCCGCGGCCGGTGAAGGATTGCAGGGCGGCCTCGGCGTCCGCGGCGAAGGCTTTCGTGGGACGGCCGGGGTCGGTGCGGAGGCCGGCGGCGAAGCAGGCGTCGACGAACAGCGCCACGCGGCTGGCGGGCACCGCTTTCAAATAGCGGTCCAGTTCGCTTTGGGAGAGGGCGGAGCCGGCGAGGAAGGCGGCTTCGGCGTCCTGCGGGATCAGGTACGTTTGATCCCCCACCCGGGCGCCGTGACCGCTGAAGTAGAAGAAGACCGTGGACTCCTGCGGCACGGCCCGCAGGTCGTTCAACGCCTTGAGAATGTTGCGGCGGGAGGCGTCCTTGCCGATCAGCAGCGTGGCGTTCGCCTTCGGCACGCCGCCCACGGCCGGGTCGGTCAGCAGGTCGTAGACCGCCTTCGCGTCCGGCGCGCAGACGGGCAGGTCGGGGATGGCCGCGTCCGCGTAGTCCGGCACGCCGACGATCAGGGCGTGCCGCGGTTCGTTCTTCACCCGCCCGGCCACGGCGTTGGCCTCCTCCGCGGAGAACCGATCGTCCGGAGCCGCCGCCCCGTTCGGCGGGGTAGCCCCGTTGGGCAGGGCGGGGGCTTGGGCGAACGCGGTCGCCCCGGTCAGCAGACACAAGGCCAGCGCGGCGACGAACGGCCCGGAAGCGACGAGCGGCAGCGGACGGCGGGCGAACGACACGGCGACGGCGGGGGCTGCGGGGCGAAGGCTCAGGACAGGGTACCGGCGGCGGGTCAGCGGTCCGGTTCGAAGACGTCCCAGACCCGCAGGGTGTCGTCGTGGGAGCCGCTGACGATCCGCCCGCCGTCCGGCGTCACGGCCACGGCGTTCACGACGCCGGCGTGGCCCTGCAACGTGCGTTCGCAGACGCCGGTCGACAGGTTCCACACCTTCAGTTGCCCGTCCCAGGCGCCGCTGACGGCCCGGCGGCCGTCCGGGGTGACGGCGACGGCGTCGACCCATTCGGAGTGCCCCTCCAGCGTTCGCTCGCAGCTCCCGTCGGCGAGGTTCCAGACCTTCAACGTCCCGTCGCCCGAGGCGCTGACGGCCCGCTGCCCGTCCGGGGCGATCGCCACCGCGGTCACGCTGTTGGAATGGCCCGTCAGCGTGCGCTCGCAGGCGCCGGTGGTCAGGTTCCAGATCCGCAGGTCGTTGTCGTAGGAGGCGCTGACGGCCCGCGTCCCGTCCGGCGTGATCGCCAGGGCGGCGATCCAGTTCGTGTGGCCCTCCAGGGGATCGCCGGCCTCGCCGGTGCTCAGGTCCCAGACCCGCAGCGTCTTATCCCAGGCCCCGCTGACGGCCCGCTTGCCGTCCGGCGTGACGGCGACGGCGGTGACGTTGCTGGCGAGCCCCTCCAGCGTGCGTTCGCAGACTCCGGTGGCCAGATCCCAGACCTTCAACGTCTGGTCGGCCGACCCGCTGACGGCCCGCAGCCCGTCCGGGGTGACGGCCACGGCGGAGACCTTCCCCCCGTGCCCCTGATCGCCCCCCAGCGTGCGGTCGCAGGTTCGGGTGGCGAGGTTCCAGACCTTCAGCGTCCCGTCGGCCGAGGCGCTGACGGCCCGCCACCCGTCCGGCAAGACGGCGACGGCGGCGACGGGGCGGTCGTGCCCCTCCAGCGTCAGCGGCGCCGGCACGGTCGCCCGCAGGTGCATCGATTTGGGCGCCGCCGGCAGGGAGGGGGCGCCCATCCGGTCCAGGGCGAGCGACATCCGGGCGTCGACCGAACCGCGGTCGATCGCGGCCAGCACCTCGTCGCGGGCGATCCGTTCGTGGCCGGCGAGGGCTTTCTCGGGGCGCTTCACGAGATCCCGCGCCAGTTCGAGCCGCGCCAGGTTCAGCTTCCCGGCGTAGAAGAACGCCTCCAAGGCGTTCAGCCGCGTGCGGAGCAGTTTCGCGGCGGCGGTCCGCGACTCCAGCGCGGCGGCGTTGATGGTGAGGGGGTAGCGGCTGGGGTTCACCACGTCGGCGGGGAACTCCACCCGCGGGCTGTGCAGACCGCCCCGCTGGGCGGCTTCCACGGAGACGGTGCGGTCCAGATAGGCCTGCACCTCAAACGCCGTCACCACCCCGTCGAGGTTCTCGTCCGCCCCGCCCTTCAACCCGTCGAGCAGATGGAGGGTGAATACGCTCCGCTGCTTGTCCGGGGCGGTGAGGGCCTCTTCGTCCTCCCCCGCGGCCCCGAAGAAGATGCGGCCGCGGCCGGTGAAGGATTGCAGCGCCGCCTCGGCGTCGGCGGCGAAGGCCTTGGTCGGTTTCGACGGATCGGACCGCAGCCCGGCGGCGAAGCAGGCGTCCACGAACTGCACCATCCGGCTGGCGGGCACGGCCTCCAGATAACGGTTTAATTCGTTCTGCGAGAGCGCGGAACCGGCGAGGAAGCTGGCTTCGGCGTCCTGCGGGATGAGGTACGTCTGATCGCCCACCCGGGCGCCGTGGCCGCTGAAATAGAAGTACACGGTCGCGTTCTTCGGCGTCGCCCGCAGTGCGTTCAACGCTTTGAGGACCCCGTTGCGGGAGGCGTCCTTGCCGATCAACAGTGTGGCGTTCGCCTTCGGCACGCCGCCCACGTTCGGGTCGGTCAGCGCCGCGTAGACCTCCTTGGCGTCCAGATCGCAGACCGGCAGGTCGGGGATCGCCTGGTCGTCGTAGTCGCTCACGCCGACGACCACTGCATACCGCGGGATGGTCCGGACGTCGTTCGCCTCGTCGACGGAGAACTCGTCCTCCGGCTCGCCGGGCGGCTGCGCGTGCGCGACGGCCGGGCCGAGGCCCCCGCCGAGCGCCGCGGCGATCAGCAGCGAAGCGACGGCGAGCGGCGGGGGGCACGGGGCGGGCACGGCAGGGTCCAGGACGCGGGGGAACGGGGGGACGCGCGGGCGCCGGGGGCGGGCGCCGCGGGCTCAGCGGGCGCGATCGTACCGGATCGTGACGAAGGCGAAGGGGGGCAGGACCTCGCGGCGGACGGACTTCTGATCGACGGTGAACCCTTCGCCGCGGTCGATCTCCAGGGACTTCGTCCCGCCGCCCTTCACCAGGTCCCCCGCTTTGCCGGGGGGGGCGACGTCGGAGAACTGCACGTGGATCACGCCGATCCGCCCGCTAGCGTCGCGGCCCTGCGAGGAGGCCGCCCCGGCGCCGTACTCCACCATCGAGAACGCCTGATAATTGTTCTGCCCCTCCATCCGCAGGAACCAGCCGGGGATGTCGAGGGTCTGGCCGGGCTCGTAAATATAATGCGGGCCGACCGTCAGCTTGCCGTCCGGGCCGCGGTGGACCTTGTCGGCGAAGTGGAAGCTGTTCAGCCCGTCCAGCGAGGCCTTCACGCCGATCTCCTCCTCGGAGCCGTTATAGACCCGCAACTGAAAGACCTCGCCCAGCTCCAAATCCACGAACACCTTGCCGTCCTGCACCGTCGCGGCCCGCGGGCGGAGCTGGCTCAGCGACGGCCCGGCCATCACCTCGACGGCCAGCAGGCTTTCGGAGTCCGGCTGCACCTGGCTGCCGTTCCGCACCGACGCGGTGGGGGAGGCCTCGAGCTGCTCCAGGTCGGCCCGCTGCTTGTTCTTCTCGGCCTCGGCGCCGGGCGCGGGGGCGGCGGGGTCGGGCTTGGGGGCGGGTTCGGCGATCGTGCCGGTGACGCCGATCACCTCGGCGACCTCCTCGTTGGCGTCGATCCGCAGGGGGATGCGGGTGATCGTCTCGGCGAACTCCAAGTCGACGACCTCGGCGTCCACTTTCACGACCTTGCGGCCGTCGAACTCCGAGCCCCGCGTTTTGGCGAAGGCGTAGGTGCCGTGCACCTCGAAGGCAGCGTCCTTCGTCACCACGCGGGCGTTCGCGGCTTCCAGCGCCGTCTTCAGGGACTCCTCCAGCCCGGGGCCGAAGTTCGCGCTGAGGCCGACCGGGGCGAACTGGCCGATCTGCACCGGTTTGCCGTCCGCCACCTCGGTCACCCGCTTGGCGAGGGCGGCGCACTGGGCGGCGACGGTCGCTTCCCCCTCGGCGGCGGGGGCGGTTGGGGCGGCGGAGAGCGCGACGGTCAGGGAGAGCCACCCGACGAGGGCGGCGGAAATCGATGAGCGAGCCATGTCGAGGGGCGTGGTGAGGAGGACGGGGGGCGGAGACGCGGTTTCAAAACCAACCCGAAGCGTGAGCGAGGGCGTCGGGCGCAGCCCGGCGAGCGTTTCCCCGCGGCGACGCCGCGGGGCCCTCGCTGACGCTTCGGGTTGGTGAACGGTCATTTCAGATCCAAATCGGACTCACAGCGGGGTGACCGGCGTGTACCGCAGCCGGCGGGCGAGTTCCTGCATCAGGGAGACGCCGCGGTAGGTCGCCTCCCACTCCGGCCGGCCGATCGCCCCGCCCTCCAGCAGCGGTTCCAGGCCTAATTCCTTCAGATCGCGGTGGCTGACGCGGTCGCGGAGCTCTTCAAAACTGGCGAGGTTCAATTCGGCGGCGACCGCCTCCCCGTCCAGGAACACCAGCCGGTGCTGACGGGCGACGTGGCCGATCGGATCGACGTAGCCCTCGGCGGTGGGTTCGCTGTCGTCGAACTCCGCCACGGCCTGCCGGAGGGCCCGCAGGTAGGCGGCGCGGTCGCTCTGCACGAGGCGGTCCATCTCCTCCTTGGGCGGGTGGAGTTGGCGGATGAGGTCCTCGGCCTCGCCGAACACCCCGTTGCCGGTCCGCATGGTGTCCGTCAGGTCGATCATGCCGGTCTTATGACAGGCGAAGCAGGAGACGCCGTTGACGATCGAGGGGGTGCCGGCCGTCTTGAGGGTGTCGCCGACGACCTCGATCGGCCCGGCGTGCAGGTAGGCGCCCGCGCCGTCGGACAGGAAGTAGCCGTGCAGGCCGTTGGGCAGGCTGAAGATCGCCTCGCCGCCGTCGTGCTTGAAGGCGAGGCGTTCGTGGTTTGTAAACGCCCCCGCCGGGCCGAGGGGGAACCGGGTGAGCTTGCCGCGGCCGTTGTCCGGGCCGAAGTCGTAGCTTTTCCAGTAGGCGCCGTAGGGGGAGGCGTGCCGTTCGACCAGCCGGTTCTGGGCGCTGACGCCGCTGCGGGAGAAGCCGGCTCGGGCGATGGTCCGCGGCCGCGGGTCCGCGAAGTGGCGCTTCACGTCCACGTCCAGCTTCTTTTCCAGAGCCAGTTCGGTCTCCGGCAGATCGAGCAGCACGTTATAAAGCGGCGGGCGGGCGGCGGCGGCGACGAACCAGTCGGCCCGCACGATCGGCAGCGTCGTGCCGGACAAATCCTCCAGATCCTCGCCCAAACGGCCCAGCGTCTCGCCCTCGTCCCCGCCGAGGTTCCCGTAACTCAGGCCGTACGGGTAGGCCTTCAACACGGTCTGCCAGTCGGCGGCGTCCCAGCCGTAATCCCGCAGATCGACGGCGTACAGCACGCCGCCGGGCAGCCCCTCGCCGGTCACCTCGCGGGGCGGGGTGATGGTGGGTTCCCAGGACATACTGTTGACGGATTTGGACAGCGCCGCCCGGTAGGCAGGCAGGTCCGAGGCGAGCACGTTCGGATTATTGAACAGCGTGTGCAGGCTGAAGTACCGCCGCGTCGGCCGGTCTTCGCGGGTCGTCTCCCGCAGGTCGTCCCGCACGGCGGAGAGCACCGAGGTGAGCATGACGTGCTGGCGGTCGGCCTCGGAGGGGAAGTCCGGGGCGCCGGCCGCCAGCCAGGCCCGCAGTGCCGCCCGGTCCGACTCCGGCACGGGGGCTTGTTCGCGGATGTTAGTGGGGGGCATGTAATTCGTCTCGATCGCGTCCAGCACGAAGCTGTCGGCGGGGCTGTCGGCGTCGAGGTGGCCGGCCTTCTTTAACGAGGCCACGTCCAGCACGTCGAAGCTCCCCCCGGGGGAGCCCTCGCCGCTGTGACAGCGGGAGCAGTGCGTCCTTAAAACGGAGCGGGCCGCGGAGGCGACGGTCGCCGAGTCCGCGGCCGTCTCCGTCGCGCCCCCGGCGGGGGCGGCCGAGAACACGACGGCCGCGGCGAGCGCGGCGGGGAGCAGGCGAGCGTTCATCACGGCGACGGCTTGAAGGGAGCGACGGGAGGCGAGACGCCGGACACGCATCCGGCGAATGGGAGAGGACGCGGGGCGAGTCTCATGACAAACCCCCTTGACCCCGCCCGCAACCGTTAATCCATGACCCACGCGGGGAGCGGACTGAACGGGGACGACGGAGGGGGCGAAGTTCGACACGCGAGCGATACGCCGCCGATCGCGGGCTGCTTGCCGCAATCTGCAAAGAAACCGGACGACGCGTTGAATTCGTTCGTCCGCTTGCGGTTTCGCGGCACCGGAGAACCCTTGGGCGCCGCGAAACCGCAAGCGGACGTTGGGAACGCAATCCGCAGTTTGACTCTCAATCCGCGGCAGGAGCCGGCGGACGGGGTCAGACGTTGAGGATCGCCTCGCCCCGCAGGGCGTCGATTAATTTGCGGACGGTTTCGTCCGTCCGGGATCGCACCTCGATCGGCGGTTCGCCGGCCTCGACGGCGGCGAGTTGTGCGTCCAGTGCCGCGGCCCAGTTGCGGCACTTCTCCCGCAATAATTCCGCCGACGCCGGCGATAGGGCGGGGTGCTCGGCGAGGATCAGCACGCTGCACCCGGCCCGAAACTCCGCGATCCGCTTCGCCACCGCCGGGGCGTCCTCGGGGCGTTTGCCGAACCACTCCTCGGCCTCGTCGGCTAATTCGTTCAGGTAGGCCCGGGGCGAGTCGGCCTGCGGCAGACCCTCCGGCCCGGCCCAGCCCCAGCCGATCGTCGCGACCGGGACGGTTAACTGCGGTGCAACGTCCATGAACACGGCGACCAGAAAGCCCAGCGCCAGCCCGGCCAAGCCCGACAGCCCGGCCGCGACCAGCGAACGTCCGGACCCCCGCCGCTCCTGTTTCGGCGGCGCCGCGACCGTCTTCTCCGGCAGCGGCTTGGCGACGGGCGGTTCGCCGTCGCGGCGGCTTCCAGCCGCCGACTCTCGACGTGAATCGTTTCCGAGACTCCCGTTCGCGGCGCTCGCGGACGGCGGCAGGATGCCGCCGCGACGGAGGGTCGAGGCTTGCTCTGGCTGGGCGGACGCCCGTTTGGCGGGCGGCGGGGCGGGGGCGTCGGCGAGGCGTTCGGCGACGACCGCGGCGACGCGTTCGGCGGCGGCGAGCAGTTCCGGATCCTCGGCGGCGACGGCGTCCCAATGCGGGCCGCCCTCCTCCAACACCAACGTCCGCAGCGTGATCAGCAGCGCCGGCCGGGCCAGCAGCGCCGCGACCAGGCCCGCCGGCGCCGCGGCCACGCCGTCGGTCAGCACCGCGTCGCGGTGCGGGCCGAGGGCGGCGTCCAGGTCCGCGGGGTCGGCGGCCGGTTCGGCCTGCGGAGCCGTCTCGGCGGCGACCGCCGCCCCGAGGGCTTCCAGTTCCGCAACGAGCTGATCCAGCCCGCGGCCCACCAGCGCCCGGTCCAGCCACGGACCGCGGGCGCTGGGGGCGTCCGGCATCGTCTCCAGGAGGAAGGGGGCGTTCATGACGTCAGTCACGGTTCAGGCCGGGCGAGGCGTCGGCCGGGAGGCGGGAGGACGAGGACGAGGACGAAGCGGACGCGGGCGGGGGGGACGCGCTGCGGGAGAGGCAGTCGGACATCTTCTTCAGGCCGCGGGAGAAGGCGCCGTCGACGGTGCCCTTGGGCGTCGCCAGCCGGTCCGCCACCTCGTGATTCTTCAGGCCCTCCCGGTAGCGGAGGGCCAGGCAGGTGCGTTCGACCTCCGAAAGCCCGCCTAAACAGCGGGTCACGGCGTCGACCGTCTCCTGCCGTTCGACCCCCTCGTGCGGCTGGGGGGCGGGGGCGGCGGTCTCCCCGCGGTCCCGCTCCCGCAGCGCCCGGCGGGCCGCGGAGCGGCGCTGGGTGAGGGAATGATTCCGGGCGATCTGAAACAGCCAGGGCCGGAAGGGCCGGGTGCGGTCGTAGTCGCCGAAGTGGCTCCAGACCCGCAACCAGGCCTCCTGGGCGGCGTCCTCGGCTTCGGCGGACCGCAGCCCGGACGCCTTCAAAAAACCGATCAGCCGCGGGGTCAGCGAGAGCACCAACCGGGACCAGGCGGCCCGGTCCCCCTCGGCCGCGGCGGCGGCGAGTGCGTCGTCGGGGGAGGGGGCAGCGCCGGGATCGAGCATGGCGTCGGGGGGAACGGCGGGGACCGCGAGAGTCCCCATCCGCCCCCGCAGCCGCAACCCTCCGCCGGCCGCCGCGACAGGCCCTCAGTGACAGACCTTCACCTTCACGCGGTAGGGCACGCGAACTTTCGCCCGGTAGGGAACCTCGGCCACGTACGGGTCGCCGTAGCTGTCGTATTGAACGACGTGCTTGTGTTTCACCACGGTCTCGACGCGGTATTTGGTGACCCACTCGTACCGGCAGTCGTCGTGATAATCGGTGCGGTAATTGATCCGGTAATCGTTGCGGGAATCGGTGTGGCAGGAACCGGAATCGCAGTGGCCGGCGGCGGCGATCGAGGGGGCGGCCAACGCTGCGGCGAGGGCGGCGGCGGGCAGCAGGCGGGCGGTGACGAGGCGGAACATTAGGAAACCTTTCGGTGGGGGCCGGGTGCGGCCGGGAGTCGGGTTCGGCGGAAAAACCGGGGAGCCGGCGGCCCCCTCGTCAGGCGATACGCCGCCGCCGCCGCTCCGCTTCCCGCCGTCCGAAAAGTTTCTCGCAGACCGTCCGCAACCGCCGCTCCTCCCGCCCGTCACGGTTGATCACCCGCCCCCCGGCGGGGCGGGCGGCGCCGGCGGGTCCAGGATTTCTGGCGAAGCGGGCGGCGCCGGCGCATCGAGGAACTCCGGCGGGGCGGGGGGCGCCGGCGGATCGAAGGGCGCCGGCGGGGCGGGGGGAAGGCCTCCCGGGGCGGGGGGAAAGACTCCCGGGGCGGGGGGAATCATGGCGGAGGGGGTGATGTCGAGAGACCCGGCGCCCTCGTCGAGAAAGGTGGGGCCGCGGACGTTGCCGCTGAGGTCGCAGTTCTCGACGGTCGCGCCGGCGCCGGCCCGCACCCAGATCGCCTGGTAGCCGTTGCCGGCGATCGTGCAGCGGCGGAGGGTCGGCCGGGTGCCCGCGTCCTGGAGCGTCACGCCGGCGTATTGATGGTCCTTGAACGTGCACCCCTCGAACACTCCGGCGGCGCCGTCATGGATCAAGAGTCCCGTGTCCTTTCCGCCCACGACGGAGCAGTTCGTCAGCGTGGGGGCCGTGCCGGCGCCCTCCACGAAGATGCTGGCGAGGGCGTCGCCGGTGAAGGCGCAGTCCTGATAGGAGCCGGCGGCCCCGCCCCCGATGTAGAGCCCGTGGGCGCCGTCTTCGGCGGAGCAGTTCTTGAGCGAGGGGGCCGTACCGGCGCCCGCCACGGCGATGCTGGGCCCCTTGTGACGCTTGAAGACGCACCCTTCATAGGTCCCGGCGGCGCCGTCGAGGATCACCAATCCGTTGCCCTCGCCGTCCTCGGCGGAGCAGTTCCTGACCGTGGGCGCCGTGCCGGCGCCCGCCGCCGCGAAGCCGATCCCCTTGGCGCGTCGGACGACGCACCCCGCATAGAAACCGCCCGCGCCGTCCGCGATGTGGATCCCGTTCAAGCCCGCGTCTTCCACAACGCAGTTTCGCACCGTGGGCTCGGCGCCGGCCCCCTGGACGCCGACGCCGCCGCCGAACTCCGACCGCAAGAAGCAGTCTTCGATCGTCGGTCGCCCCGCAGTCACGTAGATCGCCTCGAACGTCTCCACCGGCTCGCCCTCCGCGTTCAAGCGGGCGGGGGCGGTGCAGGTCAGCGAGAGCCCCCGCACGACGGCGCCGGTCGCCGTCAGCCACACCGGGTAGCCGGTCGCGCACTGGATCTCGATCTCCTCCCGCGGACCTACGCCCTCCAGCGTGACGGGGCGGTCGATCACGAGCGGCTCCTCCCGATACGTCCCCGGCAGAACGCGGACGCGGCCGTCGTCGGCGACCTTCGCCAGGGCCTCGGCGACGGTCCGCACGTCGCCGGAGCCGTCGGCGGCGACGGTCACGACCTTGCGGCCGGTCAGCAGCGCCTCGGCGACCGCCCGGAAGGTGAAGGCGTCCCCGCCCGCGGCGAACTGCTCCGCCGCCCGGTGCAGGCGGGGGTCCGCCTGCCCCTGCAACGCGGCGGCGACGCGGTCGTGCAGGACGGGGGGATAGCCGTCCGGGGAGGTCTGCGCCGCGAGTTGGGCGATCAGGGCGGCGACGTCGGTCGCGGGCACGGCCAGGGGGAGCCGACGGGCGGCGAGCGGCCCATAAAACGCCGGGGACTGCTCGATCCGCCGCCCCTCCGGCAGCCCCTGGTTGTAGTCGGCGATCAGCGCCTTCACCCGGGCCTCCATGACCGGCTCCACGTCGCCCAGGGAGATCACGCCGTCCCCGTCCCGGTCGCCCGCGGCGCCGCGCAGGCAATCCAGGAACGCCTTGGTGAACACCCCGTGCCGCAGCGAGGGGACCTCCACGCTGACCTGGCCGGCGGCGCAACTGGCGATCTTCACCTGCCCGGTCGGTTTGGCCAGCGCCGCGGCGAACGCCGGCGACATCGCCGCGACCGTGCCCGCGGCGCCCACCGCCTTCGTCCCGCCGATCCGCTCCTGGCAGGCGTCGACCAGCAACAGCCGATGGCCCGCCCGGGAGCGGCCGGCTTCGTCCTCCACGATCGACAGCGGCAGCGCCGTGACCCCCAACCGGCGGCGGCGGCCGTCCGAGGGCATGACGAACGGCGTGCCGGCGTCGTCGAAGCCGTGCGAACTGAGCGAGATCACCAACGGCGCCCGGGCGGCGGCGTTCTCGGCGCCGGCCGGTCCGGCGGCCTGTCCCGCGGCCGGTCCGACGGCCTGGGCGGCGGCGTCGCAGGCCCGGAACAGGCCGTCGAGGATCTCCGACTTCGTCGCCCCCGTCACCTGCGCCCCGGCCGCCGTCAGCGCTTTTAATTCCGCCTGGCCCCGCTCCCCGTCCGGCTCCCCGGAGAGGGCCAGCGTGCAGTTCTTCGCCGGGATCAGGTCCAGTTCCAGGGCGAACAGGTGGGCCAGACCGACGGCGTCGTTCACCGCGTACCGCAGGTCGGAGACGGCGCCGGAGGGGTCGGAGAACCGGTTCACCCCCACGAACAGCCCCGCCCCGCCGGCGGGGGCGTCCGTTTGCAGCGGCCGCGGCGGCGCCGCGATCAACGCCGGCCCCGCCGCCTGCCCCCACGCCGGCGCCGCAACGGTCAATACGCCTTGAACGACGACGACGACCGGGACGAGATGGAAACGCATCGGACGGCGCCTCGGACGGGACGCGGGGACGGGGGCCACCAAGTGTGATCGCCCCCGCTCCCTGCGGCTAGCTGCGGCGGCGGGGGACTCTTGGGTCCGCCCGCCCCGCGGATTTCTCCGGTCGACTACTCGTCCTGTTTGCCGGGGGCCCGGTGCGGTTCGAACACCGTGGGGCGGAGCCGTTCGGCCCGGGAGACGGCCTCCTCATACAGCACCCGCTGGCTGCGAATCTTGCGGCCGCGTCGGTTCACCTTTCGCCACACGCCGTCGGCGTGCAGTTCGCGGGCTTTGACGTTGTCCCGGAAGTACAGGGCCATCGTCTCCCGCATCCGCCGTTTGAGGGGCTCGGCGGTGATCGGCACCAGCAGTTCGATCCGCCGGTCCAGGTTGCGGGGCATCCAGTCGGCGCTGGAGAGGTACATCAATTCATCCCCGCCGTGGACGAACCGCATCACGCGGGCGTGCTCCAGGAAGCGGTCCACCACGGAGACGACCTGAATGTTCTCGCTGACGCCCTCCACCCCCGGCCGCAGGCAGCAGATGCCCCGCACGTTCAGGCGGATCTTCACGCCGGCGGCGCTGGCGTCGTAGAGGGCGTCGATCAGCGCCGGGTCCACCAGCGAGTTCATCTTCGCGTCGATCCCCGCGGGCACGCCCTGTCGGGCGCGGTCGGCCTCGGCGCCGATCAATTCGGCCAGGCGCTCCCGCATGCCGATCGGCGCCGCCTCGATCCGCCGGAACGCCTGCGGCTGGCTGTAGCCGGTGACGGCGTTAAAGAAGTTGACGGCGTCCGCCGTGAGGTCCTCGTCGGCGGTCATCAGGCTGGCGTCGGAATAAATCCGGGCCGTCGACTCGTTATAGTTGCCGGTGCCGAAGTGGGCGTACCGACGCACGCCGTCCGGTTCGCGGCGGATCACCAGCAGCAGCTTGGCGTGCGTTTTGAGCCCCCGCACGCCGTAGATCACCTGCACGCCGGCCCGCTCCAGGTCGCGGGCCCACTCGATGTTACGGGCCTCGTCGAACCGGGCTTTCAGTTCGACCACCGCGGTGACGCTTTTCCCCTCCCGGGCGGCGGTTTTGAGGGCGGCGACGATCCGGCTGTCGGCGCTGGTGCGATATAAGGTCTGCTTGATGGCCAGCACGTCCGGGTCCTCGGCGGCCTCCTCGGCCAGCCGCACGACCGGCTCGTAGCTGTCGTAGGGGTGATAGAGAAGCACGTCGTTCGCCGCCAGCGCGTCGAACGACGGCTCCTCGCCCTCCAGCCGCGGCGGGGGCTGCGGGGGCCAGTCGTCGATCCGCAGGTCGTCGAAGCCCGCCGCCCCCGTGACCTTCATCAACGCCCCCAGGCCCACCGGCCCCGGCGCCGTATAAACGTCCTGCCCGGCGACGTCCAAACAGTGGGTCAGGAACGCCGTCGCCGCCTCGGAGGCCCCCGCGGCCAGTTCCAGCCGCACGCAGCCGGTGCGGCGGCGCTTTTCCAGCACCCGCCGCATCTGACGGAGCAGGTCCCCCGCCTGGTCCTCCCGGATGGCCAGGTCCGCGTTGCGGGTCACGCGGAAGGCGACCGTTTCCTCGACGGTCTGCCCCTCGAAGAACCGCCCGGCGAGGTGGGCGACGGCCTCCTCGACCGGCAGGTAGGCGAAGGCCCGGCCGCCCTCGTGGCTCCCCGGGGCGGGGGCGGACGCGGGTTTGGCGTCCGCGGGCGTGACGTCGGTCGGCAGGGTCAGCCAGCGGGGCACGGCCCGGCCGCAGGGGATCACCGCGAACCGCGGGCCGCCTTCGCTGAGGGCGTTCGCGGCGGCTTTGATCACCGGATGGTCCGCCTCCTCTTCGGCGGCGGCGGGGGCGAGCCGCACCAGCACGCAGACCGCCCCGGTCTCCACCAGCGGAAAGTCCTCCGGGCCGGTCACGCTGGTGGGCGTGAGCACCCCGAACAGGGCCTCGCGGAAGGCGTGATCCAGCGCCGTGGCCTGGTGCGAGGTCAGCTTCGCCGGGTTCGGCCGCACGAACCCGTGGCCGGCGAGCAGTTCGTCCAGCTCGGCCAGCAGGGCGTACTGGTCGGCGCTCATCCGGGAGCAGCGCTCGGCTATCGCGGCGAGTTGCTGCTCGGGCGTCATCCCCGCCGGATCGGTCCCCGGCGGGGCGCCGGGGACCGATCCGGCGAGGTCCTCGTCGTACAGCGCCCCCGCCTCGTCGTCGTCCCCCTGTCCGTCCCAGCCGTCGGCGTCTTCGCGGCCCTCCTCGGCGAGCATCTGCAGGCCGCCGACGCGGACCATGAAGAACTCGTCTAGGTTCGTCCCGGTGATGGCGAGGAACTTCAGCCGTTCCAGCGGCGGGACCAGCGGATCGGCCGCCTCGTCGAGCACCCGCTGGTTGAACTCCAGCCAGGACAGCTCGCGATTGAGAAAGTGTTCCGGCGACACGGGCGACGAACGGCTGCGGGACGAGGACGGAGGGCGGGGCGCCCCCCCATCATCCGAACCCCGCCGCAGCCGTCGACCGTGGCGGGGGCGCTTCGCGGAGCGACGAAGACGGCCTGCCTGCCGGCGTACGTGCCGACCTACGTGCCGGTGTAAACGAGGCCGTCCGGCTCCGTCAGGTCGTAGGCGATGTGAAAGAGGTCCGGGCTGCGGAACGTCCGCGGCTTCAGGTCGGCGACCTCTTCGAGAATCCCCAAGTCGACCAGCCGGCGGCAGTCGCCGAGGGCGGTGTTGTAGTGCACGCCGTGTCGGTCGGCCAAACCGGCCACCCGTACGAACGGACTTTCGAAGAGCCCGTCCACCACCGCCACCAGTCGCGCCCCGCCGTTGGCGGCGGCGACGCGACGGGTGAAGTCGGCCCGGACCGCCAGCAAGCGTTCGCAGCGGCGGACGGTGTCGTCCGCGGACTCGACGACGCCGCTGAGGCAATATTCGATCCAGCCGCCCCAGTCGCCGCGGGCGCTCACGGCGAGCAATCGGTCGTAATATTCCTGTTGAAACCGTTCGAAATACGGACTGAGATAAAGGCACGGTCGCGTGAGGGCTCCCCATTGCACGAAGCAGAGAGCCAGCAGCAAGCGGCCGATCCGGCCGTTCCCGTCTTCGAACGGGTGGATTGCCTCGAACTGATAATGCACCAGGAACGCGTCGACCAGCGGGTCTTGGAAGCGAGGGGACATCGTGAGGTAGGCGCCGAAGGCGTCGAGGCAGTCCGACAACCGTTCCGGCGGGGGAGGGATGAATTTGCGGTCCCGGCCGAGCGACACCTGCACCGTGCGAAACCGGCCGGGATGTCGGTCCGAACCGCGTACGCCGGCCATCAACGCCGCGTGCATCCCGCGCAGGTCGGCGAGCCCCAGCGGCCGTCCCCCCCGTTCCGCGGCGACGCGCAGCACCCCGGCCAGATTCGCCGTCTCCCGGCGGGCGTTGCGACGCTCCGACTCGCCCTCCACCGCGTCGTCCGGGTCGTCCGGCCCCCCTTCCAGTTCAAACAGCAGCAACTCCCGGGGGGTCACGTGCGTCCCCTCGATTTTTGAGGAGAGAACCGCCTCCCGGGCGACCAGTGGCCGCAGCAACACCGTCGGGTCCGGCAACAACCGGCTGAGACCCTCCAGCACGCCCACCCGCTCCTTCGCCGCGGCCAGCAGTGGCCAGAGCTGGGCGGGAAACTCCCAGTCGGGCGGCAAAGGATGCGGGATGAACGACCAATCCTCCTCCCACGGCCCGCCCGGCCGACGCGACGGCAGGCGGATCGAGACCAACTCCCCGGGGGCGTCGGCTGTGAAGGCGTCGCGGTTCACGCGATTGCACTCGGACGGGAGGCGATTGCAGTTTCAGGGCTCATTCTGCACTCGAGGTCGCCGCGATTGCAAAACCTTTTACTCGCCCTCCGGCCAGTTGGCCTCCGCCACGGTTTCGAACAGCCGGGCCAGCACGGCGGAGCGGACCTCGGACGGCTCCACGATCGTGCAGCCGTGGCGGCGGGCGGCGGCGAGGAAGTCCGTCTCGCCCCAGACCGCGGTGGCGTCGGCGACGCGCAGCCGCGGCTCGAACCCGGATTTCGCGAACGCCTTCGGCCCCTCGCCGAGCGGCGCCGGACCCGCCCCCGCCGCGGCGGATTCGCCGCGGACCAGGGCGTCGAGGTGCGTCATGTAGATCGCCCGCCACGGCACCGCCCGGGCGTCCAGCGAGCGGGCCAGCGTCGCGGCGGCGTCGTCGTCCGGGTCCGCGATCGCCACGTTCGCCCCCCGGTCCCGCAGCGCCTGGATCATCCCCGCCGCCCCGGTCCCGGCGCCCAGCAGGGCGACCTGACGGCGCTCCAGGCTGCCGTCGAAGCAGGCCGCCAGCGCGTCCGCCACCGCGGCCCGGGAGAGCGACCGACCCCGCCAGCCGTCGTCGTCCTGCAGCGCCACCGTCGGCACGGCGCCGCCTGACGTGCCGCCCGCCGACGGGGGCGAGACGAACCGCGACCACCCGACGGCCGCCTCCGCGGAGAGCGCCGGGCCCAGCGCCGCCGCCCGAACCTTCAAAATGCGCAGCATGTCGCCCAGATGGTCGAACCGCCCCGCCTCCAGCGGCAGCGCCCGGTGCGGCGCCCCGGCGGCCCGGGCCGCGGCGTTCCAGCGGGCGCAGACCGCCGTCTGACCGGCGTCCGCGTCGTCGCCCGGTCCGCCCCCCCCGTGCTCCGTCGGGAAGCCGGCGAAGGCCACGAACCGCGTGTTCCGATCGATCGACCGGGCGTCGTAGACCGCGTCCAACTCCTCCACCGTGGGCTGGCCGGGCACGTCCTCCATGCCCTTTTCCAGCGCCGCGTAGATCCACGGGGAGCCGAACCGGCGGGCGAGAAGGCTGAACGTCAGCCCGCCCGCCCCGATCCCCTGACCGACCACCGGCACGGACAGCTTTTGCGAGACCGCGTAGATCAGCGGCCAGGCCATCGACAGGTGCGGCGTCGGCCAGGTGAACTTCACCGCGTCGGCGTGGAACTCTTGGACGGCCCGCTGCACCGTCGCCTCGATCTTCTTCAGCGGCTTGTGGGGGCTATGGAAGGCGACCAGCCGTTTGGTCTGGCCGAACCGCGGCAGGGCCTCGGCGGCGTCCACGTCCAGCTCCACGTAGGCCGGCCCGGCGATGATCGCCTGCCGGAGCAGCCCCAGCCGGTGCGTCTCCCCCCCGTCGTACTGCCCGCCGTGCTGCCGGCTGCGGCAGGAGACGATCACCGGCTTCGGACAGGCCGCGAGCAGATCGCCCACGTCCGGGTCCTTCGTGAGGTGATCCAGACACAGCTCCACCAGGTCCGCCCGCCGGGCGGCGTTGAGCAGATCGACCTTCGCCAGCGTCCGGCTGGTCGGCGTGACGGCGATGCAGAGCACGGGGCGGCCTCTTCCGGTGATGCGAAGAGCGGCCCAAGCCGGAGCCATGGCTCCGCCTTAGGAGGGAACGTGCGTTGTACCGCGGCGCCGCGGCCGGCTCACGGGTGATGAACTCACGGGTAGTCCTGCCCCACCGGGCGAACCGTTAGCGTGTTGACGTGCACGTTCGCCGGCTGGGAAGCGACGAACCGGATGCAGCGGGCCACGTCCTCCGGGTCCAGCATCGCCCCGAACTTCTCGATCACCTGACCGAAGTTCTCGTGGTCGTAGCCGGCGACCTCCTGAAACTCGCTGGCCACGATGCCCGGCTTGATCGTGGTGACCCGCACGCCGCTTTTGCCGACCTCCCGCCGCAGGGCCTCGGCGGCGGCCTCGACGGCGAACTTCGTCGCCCCGTACACGCCGGAGAACGGCGACACGTTCGTCCCCACCACCGACCCGATCACGAACAGGTCCCGCGGGACGTCGTCGCTCGGCCCGTCGTGCACGGCCCGCAGGGCTTCGGCGGCGACCCGCATCAGGTGCATCGCCCCCAGCACGTTGAGGCGCGTCATCTCCTCCCAGGCGGCTTCGTCGGAACTCAGCACGCCGCCCTGCAACCCCCGCCCGGCGTTGGCGACGACCAGATCCGGCAGCCCGCCCAGCGCCGCGGTCGCCGTGGTCCAGAGCGCGTCGACGGCCGCGTTGTCCGCGGCGTCCGCCGGCGCCGCGTGGGCGATCCCGCCGGCCGCTTCGATCCCCGAGACGACCGTCTCCAACCGCTCCGCCCGCCGGGCGCTGACGACCACCGCGGCCCCCGCGCCGGCCAGAATCTCCGCGATCGCCCGCCCGATGCCCGACGAGGCCCCCGTCACCAGGGCGCGACGTCCGGCCAGCGGACGGAACGGATCGGGATCGGCCATCGCAGCGGCGGGGAAAGCGGGTGGGCGGGGGGAACGCCGCCCCTTCTACCCGCCGCCGCCCTCGCCGGACACGGGGCCGGACCCGGGGGACAGGCGGTCAGTCGGCGAGATCGTGGTCGCGGACGGCGGCCAGTTTGTCGGCGAGCAGCCCCTGATAACGGGCGACCGTCTCCGCGAACGCGGGGCGGTCGGCGAGGTTATGAAACTGCTGCGGGTCCGCGTGCATATCGAACAGTTCGATCCCGCCGGAGGCTTCCTCGTTGTATTGAATGAACGCATATCGGTCGTCGCGGAGCAGGAACCCCCGGCGGTTCGGCGCCACGCAGAAGGCCCGCTCCCGGACTGCGGCGGCCGGGTCGTCCAGCAGCGGGGAAATGTCCTCGCCCTGCAACCGGGCCGGCGGCTCGAACCCGCACAGGCTCAGCGTGGTCGGGAATAAATCGAGCAGCTCCACAAACCCGTCGCAGACCGCCGGGGCCTTGCCGGGCACGCTGACGATCAGCGGCACCCGGGCCGACTCCTCATGCAGACTGACCTTCGCCCAGAAGTCGTGCTCGCCGAGGTGATAGCCGTGGTCGCTGGTGAAGATCACGATCGTGCGGTCCCGCCGGCCGGATTCTTCCAGGGCCCGCATCACTTTGCCGACCTGGGCGTCCATGAAGGCGACGGAGGCGTAGTACCCGCCGAGGGCCTTCCGCTGCTTGCGGAGGTCCATCTGCATGTTGACGCTCGTCTTATAGTTGATGCCGGACTTGGGGATATCGTCCCAATCGTGCTCCAGCCGCTCCGGCAGGGCGAGTTTTTCGTAGGGCAGGAACGGTTCGAAGTACGGCCGGGGGGCGACGAACGGCACGTGCGGCCGTACGAACCCCACGCCCAGCCACAGCGGTTCGTCCCGCGGCCGCGAGATCAATTCAACGGCCTTGGCGGCCGTCATGCCGTCGGAGTGGGCCTCGTCGCCGGCGTCCGCCTCGACGACCACGAACGTGTTCCCGCCCACCACGGGCCTTGTGCCGTCCGGGTTGCCCTCCAGCGTTTCCCCGTCGCCGGCCGCCCGCCATTCGGGGCCGGGGCTGTTGTAGCGTTCGGTCCAGCTTCGGGCATCGTCCGCCTCGTCGTAAGCCCGCGGGTCCGTCACCCCCTCCCGCAGCTCGACGCCGCCGGGAACGCCCATGTGAAAAATCTTGCTGACGCGGGTCGAATGATAGCCGCGTTCCTTGAAGAACTCCGGCCACGTCTGCCGGTCGACGATCTGCGGCCGCGGGCTGACGTAGCCGAACACCCCGGTGGCGTGCGGGTAATACCCGCTGAGCAGCGACGCCCGCGACGGCCCGCAATAGGTCGCCTGGCAGTAGGCTCGGGTGAACCGCGTCCCCTCCGCGGCGAGGGCGTCGATGTTCGGCGTTTGACAGACCGAGTTGCCGTAGCAGGACAGCGCCCCGGCGGTGAGGTCGTCCGAGATGAGGAACAGCACGTCGTACGGTTCGTCCGCCGCCGCGTCCGCCTCGCCGGCGCTAACCGCCCCGGCCCTCGGCCCGACCAGCACGAACGCCGCGGCGACGAACCCCGCCGCCAGTCGGACGGGGGACGAGAGAGTACGAGACATCGGCGGCGCGTTCCGAACGGGGGGCGAGCGAGGCAGGATAAACGACCCCGCCCTCAATCACCGCCCCCGCCGCCCGCCAGATCGGCCGCCGGCCTGTCGACGCCTCAAGTGATCCACCGCCGGCGGGTGCGAGGGCGGGGCATCAAGCGGACTGCTGATCGGATACGCGACGACGCATTATCACGGCAGCCCGAGGCGCGAGCCGAGGCGGTTCGACATGGCCAACGTCACCCGACCTCGGCTCGCGCCTCGGGCTGCCGTCATTCGACGCCACGATTTACGCCGCCGCCGTTTCGGGCGGTTCGCCGGAGAACAAAAAGCCCGCTCGGTTCGTCACCTTGCCGAACGGCGGCACGTCCACGGCTTCCACCCGATGCCGCACGACCTCCAGCCCGGGATCGGTGCGGGCGCGGTGCTTGGGAGGCAGGACGTCGAGTTCGTCGGCGTCGTACGTCCGGCGCGTTTCGATGCGGCGGAGGAAAACGCCCCGCTTAAAGAACGGCGGGAAGTCGTTCCAATTGACGCCCTTGCCCATGAGTAAATCTTGCATCTCCCGGCCGGAGCGGCCGTGCAGTTCCTCGTGCGAATAGAACGCCCGGGCAGCCATGCTGACGCTGTTCTTCGTCGCGTCCCGCTCCCGCCAGAGAAACGCGTCCGCCGCGTCCTCCCGTGTGGGGACGGCCCACGCTCGGGCGTCGAAGTGCGGGAGACGGTCCGCAAACGTCGGCAGGACCGCAGCGACCTGCTCGTTAAATGAAACCGTGGCGAGCCCCGCGAGCACGGAGGCGAGCTTTTGCACGCGGCCGTCGAAAAACGCTGTCGATATGTCGGTCTCGTCGAGCCACAGCAGGCTGATCTCGTCGGACTGCGTGTAGGCGGCCAACGCGGCGGTTCGCTCGACGAGGCCGCGGGCAGTCTCCCGCATGCACCGCGACATTCGCGGGTCGTACGGCCGCTCCATGCCCCGCGTGAATTTCGAGAACCCGCGGCCGTCCACCCGGGCGAGGATCGGCAGCCGCGGCAGGAGGCGGCGGTCGGTCTCCCGCCGCTCCAGGTCTTTCATGCGGTCGCCGAGGGCGGTGCGGTCGGTCATGGTCCCCGTCCGACACCGCCCGCCGCCCCCCGTTCGCCGGGTTCCGCCCGCCACGGCGATTCGACGAACCGGCCGCCCTCGATCCGCACGAACCGCAGCGCGTCGAACCCCTCGGCCAGCGTGGGCAGTTCCAGTTCGTTCCGGCGGCCGCGGACGCCGGCGTCCGGCACCCGCGCCCGGCCGGCGCGTGCCGCGTTACGGGCCAGGCAGGGTTCGATCTTCGACTCGAAGAACAATCCGACGACCTCGTACCCGGCCCTTTTGGCGGCCGCGATCGTCGGTTCGCGCTCGGCCCGTGTGACGTTGGTCGCGTCGTGCGCGAAGGGGGTCTGCGTGTCGATCGCCGCCGCCAGCAGCCCCGCCAGCCGGCGCCGCGTCTTCAATTGATCGCGGCTCAACCGGAGGTGCGTCTCCCACAGAACCTCCCGACAATACGTCGACTTGCCGGAGCCGGGGATCCCAATCAAAACGATCGCCTGCATCCGCGGAGTTTACGGTTCGGCCCCGTCGGCGGCGCGTTCGATCTCGGCGGCGTCGATTTTAATCATCTGCATCATCGCGTTCATGGCCCGCTCGGCTCGCTGCGGGTCGGGGTCGGCGATGAGTTCCATCAACCGCTTCGGCACGATCTGCCAGCACAGACCCCAGCGGTCCGTGATCCAGCCGCAGGCCATCGGGGAGCCGCCGTTTTCCAACAGCGCCGCCCACAGCCGGTCGACCTCCGCCTGGTCTTCACAGTGGATTTGAAAGGAGACCGCCTGCGTGTGCGGGTAGCCCGGGCCGCCGTTGAGGATCACGTACGGCGCCCCGGCCAGCGTGAACTCCACGGTCAACACCTGGCCGGCCGGGCCGCTGGGGGTGTCGGTCGGGGATTTTAAGACCCGGCCGACGCGGGAGTTCGGCAGCAGCGAGGTATAAAACGCGGCGGCCTCCTCGGCGTCGCCGTCGAACCAGAGGCAGGGGACGGGGGGCGTCATGGAACGGCCTTCTGAAATGATTCTGTCGGGATGAACGGGGGCGTCGCCGGCGCAGCGTCGCGTGCCGGCGGCGCCCGCCCCGCCTCACTCGGCGGCGGCGGGGGCGCTGAGGGCCTTGCTGTAGTAGCCGGAGGGGTCGAAGCAGCAGACCCGTTTCGCCCCGCCGGCGAGCTTCTCGCAAGCGTCGCCGATCCGCTTAGTGCGAGTCGCCGGCCGCTTGGCGGAGACGACCCAATGCACCCAGTCCACCCGGGCCAGCGTCGTCGTCGCGTCCCATGTCCGCCGGGCCGCGGGGGAGGCTGTCAGGGCCTCCTGCAGATCGTCCGGGACCGCCGGTTCCGGCTCCCGCTCGACGGGCTGCAGTTCAATGGAAACGACCTCCCCGACCGCCGCCCCCGCGGCTTCCGACAGCGCCCGGTCGATCCTCAACCAGTGGCTCTGTTGGCCGTCCGGTTCGAGCGTCTCCTGAAAGGGCACGCCGTTGAGCGTCCCCTCCACGGTCGTCCGCCCCCGCCGAGGCAGCGTGGCGCTGACCTCCTTCGGCAGCACGACGAACGCCCACCCGCCGCCGCCCGCGTCCGCGGGGCGGAGCAGTTCTGCCTCGAACCGGGCGGTTGGGTCGACCTGCGGCATTTATATTCCTTCAAGGTATGATTGAAAACAGTGCCCGGCGGAGGCGACGAGCAGGAGTCGTTCGCGGCGTTCCATCAGCGGAGCGGACTACGATCGGAGGGGGAGCGCTCGGGCGGGGGGCCGTGAACTACGCGCAGTCGTCGGTTTTTGAACGCCAGCAGCGGACGCTCCAGGAGCCAGTAGGAGAGCAGCGCCGCGGCGAACGTCGCTGCCAAGCCGTTCGGGAACGACCGTAGACGCTCGAAGCCGTCGACGTGCGGACCGAGAAATAATTGCTGCCAGAGATACACGCCGTAGGAGATCCGACCGAGCGCGACGAGCGGGGTCCAGGCGAACCAGCCGCTGAGCGGGCCCGGCGTGCCGAGTTGCGACACAATGAGCGCGGACGCCGACAGGCAGACGCCGGTCAGGCGGATCGATTCGGCGATGGGCCCGCCCCCGCCCAGCGTGATCCAACTGACCAGCGCCGCCGCGGCCGTTCCGGCGAGCAGATCACTGCGACCGGGCGTGGTCCAGAAATCGAACAGGCTCGGCCGGACCTGTTCCAGCAGGGCGAGGGCGCAGCCGACCAGCGGGGCGTCGAAGCGGAAGTCGGTGCGCAGGTACAGCGCCGCCGGGGAGGCCCAGCCCTCCGCGGCGGCCGCCGTTCGCCAGACGGTCACGGTGACGACGCCCGCCAACGCCGCCCCGAGCCGGACACGGTCCCGTCCCGGCAGCAGCACGATGACGAACGGCCACAGCAGATAAAACTGCTCTTCGATCGATAACGACCAGAGATGCGCCGTCTCGTGGCCGCGGCCGACCAGATTGCGAAGATAAAGCAGCGAGGCGGCGAAACTGTGCCAAGGGCAGTCCGGGAGGAACCCGGGCAGCGCCAGCAGGCCGACGACCGCCAGGTACAGCCACAGTGCCGGAAACAGCCGGACGGCCCGCCTTGCGTAGAACAGCTTCAGCGCGATCGTTCCGGTGCGCCGCTCCTCCGCCAGCAACAATCGGGTGATTAGATACCCGCTGAGCACGAAGAAAATCGTGACCCCGGCGCCCCCGGCCGCCGAGCCGACCGAACGCCACGAACTGAACTCGTCGTAAATCACGCTGTGGGCGAACAGCACCATGCCCACGGCCGCTCCCCGCAGACCGTCCAGGCCACGCAGATAACCGCCCGGCGGCGAGCGACAGGCGACGGCGGCGCTCATCCCGGCCTCACCGCACCCGCGAAAACGCATATAAAAACTCCCGGCCGATCTGGGCGGTGCGTTCGTCGTAGCGTTCCGCTTCGGCGGGGGTGTCGTCGGCGACCTTGGGGTCTTCGTAGGGCAGGGCGAAGCGGGCGGCGGCGCCGGGGACGATCGGGCAGGCCTCGTCGGCGTCGGTGCAGACTATGATCGCCGCGAAGTCCGCCCGCGGGTTCGGGGCCTCGTCGTATTTCTTCGAGAAACAAACCGACGCCGGCCGCGTCTCGCCGAGCGTCACCGTGTAGCGGGGGTTCGCCTCCGCTCCGTTCGATTCAATCTCGAAACCGGCCCGCTGGAGGGCGGCGACGGCGCGGGAGTTGAAGGCGGTCGCCTCCGTGCCGCCGGAGAAGGTTTTGACCTCGTCCACCCCGTAATGCGTCGCGGCGACCGCCGCCCAGAGCTGGCCCAGATGGCTGCGGCGGGAGTTGTGCGTGCAAATAAACGTCAGCCGGGCCGGCTGCCCGGCGTCCCGCTGGGCGCGGACGTAGGCCGCCAGGCGCTCCAGGTCCGCCTTGCGGGCGGCGGGGATCTGATCGAACTCGTCGACCCGGGCGGAGACGTAGTTGGTGAGCTCGGGCGTCATGGCGGAGGATTCGGCGTCGGCCCCGGCCAACAGCGCGAGCGTCAGCAGGGCGGCGGAGGGCATGACGGCGGTGTCAGAGGCGGAGCGACGCTTAACGGGGCGTCGACGCGAAGCGGGCGGCGTCCGCGGAGCCGCGGTCGCTCCGCGGGGCGGCGGGACTCTTCGGGCCGGGCGCGGCGTGCTGGAGGCTCGGCGTGACGAGCGCGGGCGGCCGCGGGGCGGCGGGGGCCGGGGCGGTCAGCCAATCGACGACCCGCCAGTCCATCCAGCGGCGGTCCGCGTCCGGGTGATCGCCGCGGGGCTCGCTGGCGATGTAGCCCAGGTGGCCGCCGCCTTCGCAGACGTGGATCGTCACCCCGGCGCCCGGCGTGAGGCCGCGGACCACCTCGGCGGGCACCAGCGGGTCGTCCTCGGCGGAGAGGATCAGCGTGGGGGCGTCGATCCGGCGGACCAGCGGGGCGGCGCTTTCCCGGGCGTAGTAGTGGTCGACCGATTCGTATCGCCAGCCGGGCACGGTGACGGCGGCGTCGAAGTCGCGCATGTTCCTCGGGCGGGCGTTCAGTAGGTCCCTCACCCGCCGCGAGCAGATTGTCGGGGTGTTCGCCACGTGCCGGGTGAGGTGCTTGGCGAAGTAGCGATCGTAAAACCGCTGCACCGGACCGGTGAGGGAATCGCAGCAGGCGGCGAGGTCCGCGGCGGGGTTCACGACGACCCCCCGCAGCGGGACGTCCGGCAGCGCCCAGGGGTGCTGCGCGTCGGGCGGGGCGCCGGGGACGGCCCCCGCCGGCCCGTCGCCCGGGGCGTCCGCGGGGCGGTCGTCGGACCCGCTTCCGGTCGGGTCGTCGGACGCGTTCCCGGTCGGATCGCCTGCGGCTCCCGACCCGGCGCGCTGGGCCTCGGCGTGTTCGCCCAGGGTCTTCAACACCATGTTCCCTCCCATCGAGAACCCCGCCAGCCCCAGCGGGGAGCCGGGGCAGAGCCCGCCGGGCCCGCACAGGAACCACGCCGCCGCCCGCACGTCGCCGCTGAGGCCGGCGTGGTACGGCTGGCGGGAGAAGTCCGCCCCGGCGCCGCAGGTGCGATGGTCCATCCGAACCGCCCGCACGCCGAGGGCGGCCAACTTGGCGGCGATCCGCACCATGTACGGGCTGTCCGCGGAGCCTCCCAGCCCGTGCACCAGCAGGGCGACGGGGTCGCCGAGGGACCAGTCCGGCGGCGTCAGATCGTGCAGGGCGAGGGCGTCGCCGTCTCCCAGATCGACCCGGTGGCGGCGGAAGCGGGCGCCGGGCAGGGGGGCGAGAAAAGGTGCCGTGCCGGTCCAGTAGACGGCGGCGAGGGTTTGCGCGTGTCCGCCGCGCAGCAGTCGATGCGGCCGAAAGGGCGGCGGATCGAACGCGGGGGCGCCGGCGGGGTCGGGCATGGGGGCGCCAGACGCGGCCGGCCTCGGGGCGGCGGAGCGGATCAGCGGCCGGTGGGCGAGGACTGGCAACGCGGGCGAGGCGCGGCGGGAACGGGCGAGCGGGATCGGGACGAACGGGACCGGGGCGAACGGCGTTCCCATTGTGACCCACCGCGCCCGCATCGGGCAACGCGACGGGCGGTCGGAGCCGACCGGCGGCGTCCGGTTCCCGTTCCTGACGAACGCGCCGGCGACGGCGACTTTCCCGTCGTCGGCGAACCCGCCCCGGGCGCCGCAAACGCCGCTTCCGTCGAGTTTCCGGGGGTTCGTCGGATCTTCACGGCGATCCGAAAGCGGCGTTCACGCGGTGGGGGACACTGCCCCCTTGTCGGACGCAAACGGCTCGCCGCGACTGCCCGACCGCCGGTCCGAAATCGACCGCCGTCCGCCCCGCCGCCCGGCGGGAGGGTTCACTGAAGCTTCACACGGCGCCCGGTCGTTCCCTCACGTCGCACCGGGAAACTCCCCCAACTCCGAGTGAAACCCGGTCGATCCCGGGCCTCGCTCGGGGGAAGTCCTGAATCCCTCCGGAAGCATCGGCCTCCCCGCGAGGCCGTCGGGGCGCCGCGAAAGCGGCTGTGGCGTGCGTCCGGCCGGCCGTTCGTCGCTCGCCCTCGGGCGTCTTCCCCCCTCGCCTCTCTTCTCAGAAGTCCACCCTCGTCATGCAACGTCGTCTCTCCTCCGCCGCGGCCCCCGTTCAGGGAACCCGGAAGGGGTTCACCCTGATCGAGCTGCTGGTGGTCATTGCGATCATCGCGATCCTGGTTTCGCTGATCATCCCGGCCGTCAACAACGCCCGGGCCGCGGCGAACAGCTTGAAGGATAAGTCCAACCTGAAGAACATCGGCATCGGCCTGCACAGCTTCGCCACCAACGACCCGCTGGAGCGGTTCTGCACCGGCGCCTACGACTTCCGCCGCGACGGCTGCCCGGACACCTACGGCTGGGTCGCCGACATGGTCAACAGCGGCGCCGCCAGCGGCCAGGACCTGACCAGCCCGATCAGCGACCTGAAGGGCTCGGAGAAGCTGAACGACCTGCTCGGCAACGACACCACCGACGGTCGGGACGGCGCCCCGGCGAGCCGTCTGCAGGCCGGCATCTGCGGGAACGGCACCGTCGACCCCGCCGACGACTTCGACGGCTCCGCCGCCAACAGCCCCGAGCGGGCCGCCGTCGTCTCGCAGATGATGGAAGACGGCTACACCACCAACTACGCCGCCAGCTGGTGGCTCGTCCGGAGCGGTCCGAAGCTGCAACCGGGCGTGACCGTCCAGACGATCAGCGCCACCGGCAGCCTGAAGGGCCTGTCCGGGACGCTGGGCCCGCTGACCCGGACCCGCTTGGAAAACAGCAACATCCCCTCCAGCGTCGTGCCGTTCCTGGGCGTCGGCGCCTCCGGCGACACCGACGAGGCGATTCTGGAAGCGGACATCCCCGGCAAGCTCGGCGCCGGCGAGCAGCTCGCCGAGGCCTTCAACGACGGCCCGGCCCACTCCGCCGACGGCAGCAGCGTGACCCTGATGGATAACGGCGCCGGCGTGACGATCTCCTCCGTACTCGCCCCGTTCAAGCAGGGCGGGATCCTGGGCGGGCTGCCGAACGGCGACAGCATCGCCGCCACGAACGATACCGCCGCCGGCGCCGCGATCTATCTGCAGGACACCCGCGACTGGTTCGCCTGGGGCGGCACCGGCAAGAAGAAGCACGTCAACCTGCTCAACGGCGACGGCTCCGTCATCCAGGTGCAGGACCAGAACGGCGACGGCTTCCTGAACCCCGGCTTCGCCATGGCCTCCACCGCCACCGTGGCCGCCGACGGCTTCACCGGCAGCGACGTCGAACTGCCGCCCAGCATTTCCTGGAACGGCCCGCTGCTCATGCAGGACGAGGGCGCCTTCGGCAAGGGCATCACGGAAGACTGAACCCCGCCCGGCGGGCTCGACCCGCCTGACGGACCTTCCATGACGAACGCGGCGGCCGGGGTTCTCCCCAGCCGCCGTTTTCTCATGGGAGCCTCACGGACGCGTCCCTCACTCGCCGCCGCGGCGGGCCTCTTCCAATAACCCCGACAACTGGGCCAGCTTCTCCGGCCCGAGGTGGCCCAACTGGGTGCGGTGCAGGGCGAGGATCGGCTCGGCCAACTCCGCCAGCAGCGTGCGGGCTTTGTCGGTGGGGAACACCCGCACGCTGCGGCGGTCCTCGGAGCAGCGCCGACGTTCGGCCAGCCCCAGCCGTTCCAGGCGGTCCGCCAGGCGGGTCACGTCCGGGGCGTGGGTGACGAGGCGGTCGCCGATCTCCTTGATCGCCAACCCGTGAAAACGGGTGCGGTCGCACCGCTGAGCGACGGTCTCCGCCCCCACGAGAATTCGCAGGCAGTTATACAGCGGCTGCGACAGGCCCCGGGATTTGAACAGCTCGTCGAACTGCCGGGCCAGCACGTCCGCGCTGCGGATCAGGTTCAGGTACGCCTCTTCCTCGGCGTGCTGGAACGGGAGCCGCTTGCCGAGATCCGCCGCCAACCCGGTCGGAGCCGACCCCTCCGGCCCCGCGGCGTCGCCCGGCGCGGCGTCGCCCGACGCGGCGTCGCCCGACGCGGGGGCGTCCGGCCGGGGAACGTCCGGCGAGAACGGGCCCGCGAGGGACGCGTCCGGCGGGGGGGCGTCCGGCGAAGAGGCGGTCGGCGGCGGGGCGGGCTCGGTCACTCAGTTATGATGACGACCCGACCCGTATCGACAACGCTCTGACGAGAACAAGAGCGTCGGGGAATCCCGGGGGACCGTTGAGTCCCCCCGCCGACTCAGATCGGACGACGGGCCGGATTGCCGGGAACTCTGCCGCCGGCCGCGGCGTCCGGGGGCCGTCCCCGCCTCCTCTCACCCCCGCGCCGCCGTGTTCCGCCCCCGCTCGCCCCGCATTTCCCGCCCCTTCGCAGCGGCACGACACCTCGCATCGCCCCGACGCCGGCTCGCCGGGCTGCCGCCGTTGGCCCTGCTGGCCGCCCTCGCCCTCGCTCCGACGCTGAGCGGCTGCGTTGAGGAGGCCCGCGAGGCCGCCGTCGTCTCCGCCCCCGCGGACGAGGTCGCCCCCGCCGAGGCCTCCCGTCCGTCGTCCGGCCCGGCCGCCGCTCCTCAGTCGAAGTGGGACAGTGGCGGCGCCCCCGGCCAAGAAATGGCTGAAGGAGAGGCCGACAGCGACATGCCGGTGGACGCCTTCGCCGCCGACGCCGCCGGGCTTCCGGCCGACGTGCCGATGTTCGAGAGCGTCCAGCACCCCGTCTCGCTCAATTCCCTCGAGACGGCGGCGCCGGCGGAGCCGATGGAGGGGATGCCGCTGGCCGCCAACGCCCCGGCCCGGGGCGCGACGCTCAAGTCCGAATCGCGGGGCCTGCGGCTCAATGCCCTGCGGGACGCCGAACGGCTCGGCGAACAGGAGGTCGAGCTGCAAACCGAACTGCTCGTCCGGGAACGGAAATCGGACTTCAGCCGCGAGCAGTACGCCCCGATTCCGGAGAACCGCTTCCTGTCCGCCAAGGACACGCCGCTCTCCACCTTCGCGGTCGATGTGGACACCGCAAGTTACGCCAACGTGCGTCGGTTCCTCAACGGCGGCCAGCTGCCCCCGCCGGGCGCCGTGCGGATTGAAGAACTCGTCAATTACTTCCGCTACGACTACGAACCGCCCTCGGCCGAGGGGGCCCCTGCCGAGGGAGACGGGGACGAAGAATCCCGCCCGTTCGCCGTGCATGCGGAGGTCGCCTCCTGCCCGTGGGCGACGGACCACCGCCTGGTCCGCATCGCCCTGAAGGGTCGGGAGATGGAGACCGACGCCCGCCCGCTGTGCAACCTGGTCTTCCTGCTGGACGTCTCCGGATCGATGGATTCGGCCGATAAACTCGGCTTGGTCAAACAGGCGATGACGTTGCTGACCCAGCAATTGGGCGAGAACGATAAGGTCTCCATCGTCGTCTACGCCGGCGCCAGCGGCTTGGCCCTGCCGCCGACCGGCGGCGACGACCCGCAGGCGATCATCGACGCGTTGGACAACCTCGCCGCCGGCGGGAGCACCAACGGCGGGCAAGGCATCGAACTGGCCTACCGCACCGCCCGGGAGAACTTCATCAAAGGCGGCGTGAACCGCGTGATTCTGTGCACCGACGGCGACTTCAACGTCGGCGTGACCGACGACAGCTCCCTGGTGGAAATGATCGAGGAAAAGGCCAAGGCGGGCGTCTCGCTGACGGTCCTGGGCTTCGGCACAGGCAACTACCAGGACGCCAAAATGGAGCAGCTCGCCGATAAGGGCGACGGCAACTACGGCTATATCGACGACATTCGCGAGGCGAAAAAGATGCTCGTCGAACAGCTCACCGGCACGCTGGTGACGATCGCCAAGGACGTGAAGATTCAGGCGGACTTTAATCCGGCGGCGGTGAAGTCCTACCGCCTGATCGGCTACGAGAACCGCAAGATGGCCGCCGAGGACTTCCGCGACGACGCCAAGGACGCCGGCGAGATCGGCGCCGGGCACTCCGTCACGGCCCTCTATGAAGTCGTCCCCGCCGGCGCCGACGAAGAGGCACCCGAGACGCCGCAGTCCAAGTATCAAACCCCCGGCGAGCCGACCGACGCCGCGATGAACAGCGGCGAACTGCTGACGGTCAACCTGCGTTATAAAGCTCCGAACGCCACCAAGGAGGACCCGGCGACCGAGTTCAACGTGCCCGTCCCGGACTCGATGAAGGCCTTCGAGGAAGCGAGCGCCGACTACCGCTTCGCCGCCGCCGTGGCCGCCTTCGGCATGCTGCTGCGAAACAGCGAGCACAGCGGGACCGCCAAACTCGGCGACGCCGCCGCCTGGGCCGAGGCCGCCGTGGGCGAAGACGCCGGCGGCTACCGCGAAGAGTTCGTCGGCCTCGCCGAACAAGCCGCCCGCCTGGGCGACCGATAAGCGGCCGGCCATTTTCGTCCCCCCTCTCCCTCGAGGGAGAGGGGCCGGGGGTGAGGGTGGGCGAACGATTCGCCCGTCCCCGCTCATGCAGTAACGAACTGGGCGACGGGAGAGCGAGTCGGGCCGTGAACGGCGTGCGGGAATCACCGCCCCCTCACCCCCGACCCCTCTCCCCCAAAAGGGGGGCGAGGGGGGACGAGTTAACGAAACCCCAGAAGGTTCGCCCCGCTCCTCCCCCCTCTCCCTCGAGGGAGAGGGGCCGGGGGTGAGGGTGACGCACGGTTTCTACGTCCCCGCTTTCTGGGGTGACGAACCGGCCTTCGGGCGAGCAAGGCGGACCTTGAACAACGTGCGGGAATCACTGCCCCCTCACCCCCGACCCCTCTCCCCCAAAAGGGGGCGAGGGGAGAACGGCGTCCCTGTTGCACGCTCATCCCGCCTCTCGCCCGGTCGGCGCGGCGGCGGTAGGATCGGCTTCGGCTCCCGCGACGGCGGGCGGTTGCGGGGCCCTCCCGCATCCCCCGAGGCAGGCGAGTTGGTATGAGCGTGAAGTTTTCCTGCCCGGCCTGTGCGGCGTCGATCGTCGCCCGGGAAGACAAGCTCGGCCGGCGGGCCCGCTGCCCGAAATGCGGCGAACCAATTATTGTGGGCGGCGGGGAGGCGCCCTCGGCGCTTCGGGACGCCTCGTCGATCGTCGTCGCCCCGGACGACCCGACCGCCGGCGGCCCCGCGGCAGACGACGCCTTCACCGGGGAGGTCCCGGAATTGATCCCCGGACTGCCGACCGGCCCGAGCGCCGTGCGGCCGGTCGCCCGGACGCGTCGGTCGCGGTCGCGGGGCGGCAAGCCGCCGGTGGGGATGGCCTGGAAATTAGGCGGGGCCGGCGCTGCGCTGACGCTGATCGCCGCGGGCGTCGGGGCCGCGTTCTACTTTGGTGCGGGGGACGAGGAACCGGAGACGAACCCCGCCCTCGCCCGCCTGAACGACGGCGGCGGCATGAGCGCCCGCCTGCCCGTCGACGACGTGGAAGAAGATCTCGCCGACGGCTTCGCCCTCGCCGGCATGAACGGGGCCGGCAGCGGGCTGCCGCCCGGCGAGGAATTGTCCATTCCGGAGGTGATCGCACGCGTCTCCCCCGGGGTGGTGCGAATTACGATGTATGACGAGGACGGGGACGAAGTCGGGCTGGGCAGCGGGTTTGTGGTGGGCGGCCCCGGTGCCGACGGGTCAGCCGCCGACGGGTCCGGGCTGGTGGCGACGAATTATCACGTGATCTCCGAGGGCGACCGGGCCGTCGCCCACTTCCGCGACGGCCAGGAGCGGGAGGTCGTGGGCGTCCGCGGCTGGGACGCCCAGCGCGATCTCGCCGTGTTGGAACTGGAATCGCTGCCCGCCGGCGCCGTCCCGCTGCCGCTGGCCGAGACGCTTCCGCTCGCCGGTTCCCAGACGGTCGCGGTCGGCCACCCGGGCGGGTTTCAATTCACCACGACCGCCGGCATCGTCAGCGCCCTGCAGCGGACCGACCAATTGCCGGACGGCGCCCGCCAGTTCCTCAGCGCCCCCGCGGATCAGATGTGGGTGCAGACGAACGCCACGATCTCCGGCGGGAACAGCGGCGGCCCGCTGCTGAATCTGCGGGGCGAGGTAATCGGCATCAATACTTGGGTGGTGGGCGAACGCGGCCTGGGCTTCGCCGCGGCCGCCTGGGACTTGGGGGAGTTAATTCGCCGGGCCGACCCCGAGCCGACGGCCTTGGCCGACCTGCCGTCCGACCCCGGCGGCCTGGGCGGCGGCGGGCCGCTGGAGCAGTTCATGGCGGGGCTCTCCGGCGAGGTGGAGGCGACGCTGACCACGCACCAGCGGCGGATGGAGGAGTTCGCCGTTTCGTTCTCCACGGTCGAATCCCCCGCCGACCTGCTGGCCCTGCGGGACCAACACCCCGCCCGCCAGACCGCCGACGACCTGCTGACGCTGGCCGAGGAGGAACCGACCTCCGCGGAGGCCCGCTCCGCCCTGCTGGCGGCGCTGATGGTGGGGCGGTCGATCGTCTCGGACGAGGAGGAGGGCCGCGTGATCGCCGCCGCCGGCGAGGCCCTGCTGCGGGACCACGGCAAGGACCCCGAACTGCGGGTCGTCCCCCTGATGCTCGGCGGGTCCGGCCGGCCGGAGGCGCACGACCTGCTCCGCGAACTCCGCACGGCGAGCCCCTTCCGCGACATTCAGGGGATGAGCGTCTTCGCCCTGGCCTCGGCGCTGGTTCGGTCCGAAGAATCGACCCCCGAGCAGGCCGACGAGGCGGTCGCGCTGCTGGAGGAGACGATCAAGGATTACGGCGACATCACCCTCGAGGGCACGCCCCTGGACGCCGCCGCCGCCCCGTTGAAGTACGTCGTGGAGAACCTCGTCCCCGGCCGCCAGCCGCCGGCGATTACCGGCAAGGACTCCGAGGGCGAGCCGATGGCTTTAGAGGATTTCCGTGGCCGGGTCGTGCTGCTGGACTTCTTCGCCGACTGGTGCCCGTATTGCACGGCGATGTATCCGCAGGAGCGCGTGCTGGCCAAAAAATACGAAGACCGCCCCTTCGTGATCCTCGGCGTGAACGGCGACGACCCGGACCGCCTGCGGGAGATCCGCGAGGACGGCAGCGTGACCTGGCGCACCTGGGCCGACGGCCCCGGCGGGGCGATCTCCGAGCGCTACCGCGTCTCCAGCCTGCCGACGCTGTTTTTGATCGACGCCGACGGCCGCATCGCCGAGAAATACGAGGGTGCCCCGGACCACGAGGAACTGGTCGCCCGCATTGAAGAACTCGTCAAAGAAGCCGAGGCGAACGGCGACTGAGGGCGGGGAAGCTGGACTCCACAGAAGAACTCGCTAACCGGTCGCCCCGACATCCCGCAGTTCGGCGCCGTCAAAGTTAATGTCGTAACTCAGTTCGTACTCGCCGGATTCCCCGGTCAGCAGGCTCCAAAGTTGCGGACGTCCGGTGACCGTCTGGAGCGAGCGACAGATCCAAATCTCCGGCTCGACCCACTCGGCCGGCGGGGCGTGGCCGTCGGCGTCTTCGCCGGCCAACCGTTCGAACAACGCCCGTTCCGCCTGTGGCAGTAGGTCTGATAGGCGTGTCAGCACGAACCGGGCGAGGTCGAGATCGGCCGCGGACGGCGGCGGCGGCTCCGGCGTCGGGAGACGGCCGACCACCCACAGCGCCAACGTGGATAGGCAGCCCCGTCCCGGCTCCGGAGGACGTGTATCGAGTCTGAGTTTGAGCGGCCGGCCGAAGAACGTGCCGAGTTCCGCCGGCACGCGGACGCACCGGCCGTCCTCCGGGTCGGCCGGGCTTGAACGGAGCGCAGTAAGGGTCGCGTCGACCGGAGACGGAGCGTTCATTGCGGGCGGCATTGTGCGTTCTCAACTGACGACGATCCACGGGGCCGGCGTCGAGTCGCTACGCTCACGGGATGTCGCTCCTCCTACTCGCTGCACTCTTCGCCGCCCCGCCCGCGGACGCCGACGCTTGGCCGCGGCATACGATCGACGCCTCTTCCCGCGGGGCGGACGGGGTGCGGCTGGCGGACGTCGACGGCGACGGCCGGCTTGACGTCGTCACCGGCTGGGAGGAAGGCGGAACCGTGCGGGTCGCCTTCGGGCCGCCGCTTGAGCAGGTCCGCCAGCCGTGGCCGAGCGTGGCCGTCGGCCGCGTCGGCTCGCCGGAGGACGCCGTCGCGGTCGATCTGGACGGCGACGGCCGGCTGGAGGTTCTCTCCTGTTCCGAAGGCCGCACGCGGCGGCTGTCGGTCCACCATGCCGCCGGCGATCCGCGGGACGCGGACAGTTGGACGACGACCCCGCTGGGCGATTCGGACGGCCGGCAACAGTATATGTTCGCCCTCCCATGGCCGGAGGAGCAGGGCGGCGGGGTGATCGTCGCGGGCAAGGGGCCGGGCGCCGCAATTGAATGGTGGCGGCCGGGCGCCGACCCGGCCGACTGGGCCGCCTGGCGGGCGACGCCGCTGCGGCCGCTGGGCTGGGCGATGTCCCTGCGGGCCGAGGATATGGACGGCGACGGCGACCCAGACCTGCTGCTCACCGACCGCCGCGGCAACCGCCGGGGGGCCGTCTGGCTGGAGTTCGACCCGGCCTCGGCAGGGTGGGAGGAACACCCGATCGGCGCTGCGGATCTTGAACCGATGTTTCTGACGGTCGCCGATCTGGACGGCGACGGCGACCGGGACGTGGCCGTCGCCGCCAAAGACGCCGGACTGGTCCTCTTCGGACGTTTAAACGCGACCGGCGACCGCTGGCGCTCTCGCACGCTCGCCCTGCCGGACACGGCCGGCGGCGGGAAGGGCGTCGCCGCGGCCCGGACCGCCGGCGGACTGGAAGTGTTCGTCTCCTGCGAACACTCCGGCGGGAAGTGTTCTATTCTGCGATTTCATTTTGATCCGGGGTCGGACGTCTGGACCGCGGCCCCGACGGTCGATTGCCCGGCCGGCGTGACCGGCACGAAGTTCGATCGGCTCGAACTGCTCGACCTGGACGCCGACGGCGACCTCGACCTGCTCGCTTGCGAGGAGCGCGAGAACCTCGGCGTGATCTGGTACGAACGCCCCGGTCCCGCGGCGGGAGATTCCCATTGAACACGCCCCGGACGTCGGGGGCGTCCGGGGCGGCGTTTCCTGCGGACGCTCGGCGGATTATTTGCCGACCTGATCCTGCTGCACGCCCTGCCAGGCCTGGGCGGGGGGCAGGCCGAGCTCCTGCCCCATCGGATCGAGCCATTCGCTCTTGAAGGTGCCCTTGCCGTCCGGGCTGGCGCCCTGGCTCCAGGCGCCCTGCGTCGGCTGACCCTTGTCGCGTTTGGTGCCGTAGAACGTGTAATTCACGCTCTGGTTCTCCTCGGCCTGCGGGAAGGAGTTGGGGATCGGGTGGGCCTGTTTGCCGCCGACTTCCTCCCAGACCGCCAGCCACTGGTTCTGGTGCATCGTGTCCCGAGCGATCATATATTTCAGCATGTCCTTCATGCCGGGGTCGTCCGTGTAATTGTGCAGCTTGACGGCCAGCATGCGGCCGGTCGATTCGGCGGTGACGTTCGCCAGCATGTCCGCGGCGATGTTGCCGCTGGCGTACACGTGGCTGGCGTCGAAGGGCACGCCCTGGCTGTCCATCGGCATCGCGGCCAGCGTGGTGGACAGAATGTGCCGGGGATTCATCCCGCCCAGCACGGCGGCGACGGCGGGGTCCTTCGCCGCTTCCTCGACCGTTTCGTTCGGAGCCCCCTCCAAGTTCAAGGCGACCGCGGTGGCGAGCATCTCGATATGCCCGATCTCCTCGCAGGCGGTCTCCAGCAGCATCGACCGGTACTTCGCCGGACCGCGGGCGCCCCAGGCCTGGAAGAGATACTGCAGCGCAACCCGCATCTCCCCCTCGACCCCGCCGATCGCCTGTTGCAGGAGTTTGGCGAACAGCGGGTTCGGCGTCTCGACCTTGACGGGATATTGCAGTTTGCTGTCGTGGTAGAACATCGCTCTGGGTCGACGGGGAGAAGCGGGGAGGGAAACGAGCCGGCCGCCGGCACGTTAATAGCTCGCCCCGAACCGGCGGCGGGGGCCGCTCGGCGTCGACGCCTGGGGCGTGTCACGGCGGGGCGATCCCGACAGGAAACGACCCGCGGGGCGTCTCCGGCCGGCGCGTCCGGGGTTCGCCCCGTGCAGCGCTCGGCAAGACCCGGGCCAGTCCGGACCGGCCCGGGACGACGTGCGGAGAAGTGCGTGGGCGAACGCCGAGGGATACGCTCGCGGGCATGCTCGCCCTCAACCCTTCGCTCCTGGCCGCTGCGTCCGTCGTTTGGGTTCTCGCCGGACCGGCGGGGGTTCCCGCCGCGGACGCCGTCGTCCCGGAGACGCCGCTGACGACGGCGAACTCTTGGGCGTTCGACGCCCCGGACGATCCCTACACCGACGCGGCGCTGCTTGATCTGCGTGCGCTCAACGAAGCCCAAAGCGGGCAGAGCGGGTTCGTGCGGCTGTCGGAGAACGGGATGTCCTTCACCCTGGGGAACGGGGAGCCGGTGCGGTTCTGGGCCGTCGGGACCGACGCCAACCGTTTCGACCCGGACCAGATGGACCGCCACGCCCGCTGGCTGGCCAAGCGGGGCGTGAACCTCTGCCGGCTGCACGTGACCGTCGCCGCCCACGAGGAAGGCGACGCCCTCGCCGACGTGAACGACGAACTGATCGCCGGCTGTCATCGCTTTATCAAAAGCTGCAAGGACGCCGGGATCTACGTGCTGATCTCTCCCTATTACGCCCACTTCGTGGCCCCGAAGTCCTGGAACCTGCCCGGCGGGACGCCGCGGATGGAGGGGCTCGTATACGTCGATCCGAAGGTGCAGGCCGCCTATAAGGTTTGGACAAGGGAGTTTTACGCCCGCGTCAACCCGCACACCGGGCTGTCGATCGCCGAGGATCCGACAGTCGCGATGCTGCAGATCCTCAACGAGGACAGCCTGCTGTTCTGGACCGCCCAACGGCTGCCGGAGCCGTACCGGGAGATCCTCGCGGACGCCTATTCAAAATGGCTGACGGAGAAATACGGCTCCGTCGCCGCCGCCTGGGCTGCCTGGGGGGACGGCTATAAGGGCAAGGACGATCTGGACGACCTCGAAAACGGCCGCCTCGGCCCGCTGCGGCCGTACGACCTCACCCTCGACGCCGCCAAACCCGCGGAACGGGCGTTGCGGAACCGCCTCAAGGACACCGCGGAGTTCCTCGCCCGTTATCAACGCGACTTCTACGCTGAGATGGGCCGCTATCTGCGGGAGGACCTCGGCTGCAAGCAGGTGTTGAACGCGACCAACTGGCGGACGGCGAACGACGCCAAATTGAAGGGGCTGGAACGCTACAGCCTCGCCGCCCTCGATTGGGACGCGGAGAACGAATACGTCGGCAGTGACTATCAACACCGCGGCGAGAACGACAGTTACCGCATCGACCCCGGCCATTATCTGGTGAACGAATCGGTGCTCGGCAAACCGTTGGAGATGTGCACGAACTTCCGGCAGCGGAAGGGGGCACCGTTTATCGTCACCGAAACCGCTTGGAAGAACCCGAATCGCTATCAGAGCGAGGGGCCGTTCCTCGTCGCCGCCTATCAAAGCCTGACGGGCATCGACGGGATCGTCTGGTTCGCCATGCAGACCCCCGGCTTTGAAACCGATCCCAACAAGCCGTTCTGGCAGATCGGCGATCAGATGTCGGTGCATAAATGGAGCCACGGTTACCCGGCCCAGACGCTCGGTTTCCCGGCCGCGGCGCTGCTGTATCGGCGGGGCGATTTACAGCAGGCCGACCCGGTGATCCTGGAACGCCGGACCGAGGGGGAAGTGTTCGACCGCCAACCGCCGCGGCTGACGGACGACGAAACCTACGGCGACGCCCGCGACCAGCCGGAACTGCGGCCCGACTGGACGCCCGGCAAGCGGGCCGGCGGTGCGGAACTGCCGCGGGCGGCGTTCCTCGTCGGCCCGGTGGTGGAGGAGGTCGTGCCCGCGGGCGCCTCCGGCGAGGACGTCGTCTCGCCCTATCTCGACAAGCAGATCGACCGGGCGGCCGGCAAGATTCACGCCGCGACCGGCGAATTGATGTGGGACTACAAACAACAAATCTGCGTGATGGAGGGCCCCCGCGCCCAGGGTGTGACCGGCTTCCTGAAGGACGCCTCCGGGCTGTTCGTGCTGGAGGACGTGACGATCGAGAGCCGGAACGACTACGCCACCGTGCAGGTCGTGAGCCTCGACGACGCTCCGCTGAAGGACAGCGAATCCGTGTTGGTGCAGGTCGTGACCGCGAACCGCCTCACCGGCTATCGCACCGAGCCGGCGACCTTCGCCGTGGGCTCCGGCGACAACGCCTATGAGGTGGCCGGCGAGCGGATCACGAACATCGGCAAAGCCCCGCTGCGGCTGGCGAACGCGCAGGTGGCGGTGACGATGGCGAATCCGAAGCTGACGGAGGCGGTGATCCTCGACGTGAACGGCTATCCGGTCCGCACGCTGCCGATTGTTGGAGGCCGGTTCGAGATGCCCGCCGACGCGGTCTACGCCGTGCTGCGGCCGGGCCGGTAGACTGCGGGCATGTCCGCCGTCGCCGAAGCCCCGCCCGTCGCCGCCCCCGTCGCCGGGGAGGAGAGGCCCGCCTCCCGCCCCGCCGCGGCCCGCCGGTCGGCGGCGCCGGGGCTGACGGTGGCGGATCTGCTCGCCAAGTTCGGCCCGATTCCCGCCGGCCGGGTCGTCAGCGACCCGGCCCCGGGGACCGCCACGCCGGCCGATCACGAACGGCTCAACGCCGCCGGTCGCGGAATCTTCGAGTTGATTGACGGAACCCTGATCGAGAAACCCGTGAGCGACCTGTCCAGCTGGCTCGGCGGCGAACTGTTCCGCCTGCTCGCGAATCACGTCGTCGAGGGGAAGCGGGGCTGGGTGCACCCGGCGGACGGATTCTTCGAACTGCCGGACGGGCTGCGGGCGCCGGACGCCTCCTTCACGCCGCGGGCTGCCCGGCCGGAGGGCTTGCAGGAACGCGGCTACTCCGACGTCCCCCCGGCGCTGGTGGCGGAGGTCATCTCGCCCGGCAACACGCGGCGGGAGATGGAACTGAAGCGGTCGGTTTATTTCGCCGCGGGGGTGCAGACGATCTGGGAGGTCGACCCGCTGGCCCGCACGATCACCGTCTGGACCGGCCCGGACGCGGACACCGTGCTGCGCGAGGGCGACACGCTGACCGGCGCCCCCACGCTGCCGGAGTTTTCGCTGCCGCTGAGCGACCTGTTCGCCGAGGCGGCAGGGTGAGCGGCCGGCCGCGACGTCGGCGGGGCCTTAGCCGACGGCCGGCGTGCTGATTCTGATCCTACTTTTCCTGATCGGCGCGGCGTTCGTATTCGTCCCGGTGGCGTGGGGGGCGGTCCTGCTACAGGTCGCGGACCGCCTCTTCATGCGGCGGGAGCCGTTGGAGCAGATCCCCCGGGGGCGGGCGTTCTTGTGGGGGTATCTGATGGGCTTTGCGGCGATCGGCGCGGGCATCCCCGGCGTCCTCCTGTTAATGACGCTAGAGGAGCAAGGGATGAACTCGCCGGTCTCGATCGGGATCGCCCTGCTGGCGGCGGCCGGGACCGTGCACGCGGCGGTGGCGGGGGTCTTGTGGAACGCCCTGCGGCGGGACGCGGAGCCGCTAAGGGCGGCGGTCGTCGCCGCGGGGGCAGCGGCGGTGTGGCTCGCCGGGCTGGCACTGGGATACGCGGCCCTGCTGTGGGGGTTCCGCTCCCTATAGCGGCAGCCCGAGGCGCAAGCCGAGACCGGGTGAGCCGAGGAACGTCGCTCCGCCTCGGCTCGCGCCTCGGGCTGCCGATCGGTCGGAGAGGGCGACCCGCCTCAGCGGTTCCAGGGCATTTTCGCCAGGAGCAGGCCCATCCCGCAGGTGTCCGTCAGGCCGGCGAAGGTCAGGCCGGCGCCGACGAACGCCGGCAGGCCGGCCCAGTAAGGGTGCGCCGTCAGGGCGAGGATTGAACCAATGAGCACTAGCGAACCGGCGGCGATCCGCACCTGCCGTTCCAGCGAGATCGACTTCTTCCCCCGCGCCACCGGCAGGCCGGCGGATTCCCAGGCGGGGGTGCCGCCGTCGACGCTGATCGCCTCCAGCCCCGCGGCCCGCAGCGTCTCGACGGCCCGGACGCTGCGGGCGCCGCTCTGGCAGATCGCCAGGATCGGTCCGTCGCCCCGCAACTCCTGCTTCAGCAAGGCCGGGTCGAGCCGGTCCAGCGGGACGTTGCGGGCGCCCTCGGCGTGCACCCCCCGGTACTCCGGCCCGGTGCGGACGTCGATCAGCACGCCGCCCTGTTTCAACCGCTCGGCGGCGTCATGGGGAGAGATCGAACCACGCCCGAGGGAGCGGTTCCCTTCGGCGGCGGGGGACGCGGCGGCGACGGACATCGGCGAGAGAGCGAGGGGCGGGGCGGACTCCGATGGCTCCGGCGAACCGATGGTCCGCCGGAGATCGGGGCGACGGGGCAGCTTACGGCTTCAGCATCGGGGCGCCGTCCGGGGCGACCTTCTGGTGACAGTCGTTGCAGTTGGCGACCAGCGATTTCCACGCGGCCTGCGTGCGCTGCCAGTCCTTGGCGTCGGCGGCGTGGGCCAGGTCCAGCGCCGCCTGCTGGGCGGTGCGGGTCAGTTCCGGCCAGGCGGCCTTGTGCTCGTCGCCGATCTCCCGGATCGCGGCCAGGTTGATGATCTCCGCCCCCGCCAGCGCGTCGTGTTTGATGCCGGACCAGGCGCGGGCGTCGGCCGGCTCCTCGGCGACCTTCTTCTTCAGCGATTTGTACAGCGGCTCGTTGAACAGCTCCATTAATTCGTGCATGTCCACCACCGGGGCGGGCAGCGTTTGCGGGGCGGTCTTGGGAACCTCGTCCCGCGCCGGCGCCGGCGCCGGCGCTGCAGCCGGGGCGGGGGTGCGGGCCGCGAGGGCGACCGCCGCGACGGCGCCGAGAGCACCGACGGTCGCGGCGGCGCGCAGCCGACTGCGGTGGAGCGAGCGTGGCATCAGGAGTCTCCTGGTCCGGGGGCGTTGCGAGGGGGAGGGACGGTCAGGGACCGCGTCCCCAGTTTGTAAAGGCCGGGTCGGCCGCGATTGGGGACGAACCCGGGCGTTGCGGCGCTTCTATCCCTGAGCGGCCGCCGCGAAGGCTTGGCGGGCGGCGGGGGAGGTGGGGGCCTGCGGCAGGCCGCGGAAGTGGCCGCGGAGGGCCTTCAGGGCGTAGCGTTCCCGGTCGATCTCCGCGACGGTCCGCACGCCCAGCCGACGTAGGACCGTCACCGGCGGGCGCCAGCCCTGCACGGCGTGTTGCAGCAGGAAGACCGTCACGGCGCCCGGCAGGAACAGCCAGCGTTTGTCGACCGTCGCCCCCAGCACGACCCCGGCGAGGGCCAGCGTGGAGGCGTTCGCTTCGAGGACCCGCTCCACGTCCCACTCGGCGTCCAGTTCGTCCAGCCGCCGGTCGATCACCGCCGGGCTGGCCATCGCCAGCCGGGCGACCCGTTCCCCGGCTTCCCCGGCGATGCGGGCGTTGACGTGCTCCGCGGTGTGCTGAGGGACGCGGACGCTGCTGTCGGGAATCATCGGGGGACTCGATCGGTAAGCGAAACGACCGAGGGTGGACGGTTCGAGCCGCCCGTCCGAGGAGTACGTCCCACGCGTCCGCCCCGGTGACAATCGCAGGATTCGCCCGCCCTTACGCCGCCCGACGCGCGCCGCCTGGCGGCGACGGCGAAGCGGGGGGCGCCGATGAGGTCGGCGGAGCGTCGCCTGTCGGCTCCTCGGTCCCGTCGGCGGCTCGCAGGCCGGTCATCTTGGCGAGGGAGTAGCTCTTGTAGGAGCCGTCCGGGTGGCGGATCAGCAGGAAGGCCCCGCCGGGGCCCTCGCCCAGCGTCTCCAGTCGGCCGCGGCGGGGGACGCCGTGGTAGTCGAAGCAGAGGTCGCCGGTCGGCACCAGCGGGGTCAGTTGGCAGAGGGCGTTGTGGCTCAGGCGCATGGCGTCGGCTCCGGCAGGGTGTGTGTTCTATTGTACACCAGTGCGAGATCGGTTGTAGGGGTGAAAGAGGAGACGGCATCGGGGCGATTCGGGGATCGTTCGGGCGCCCTAGGGTCCGGCCGAACGCGGCGGCGGCGTGACCTAGGGTCGTCGGTTCCGCCCCCCGCGGCTCGTCCTCGCACCGATGCGTCCCCCCTGGCTCGACTCGTTCCCCTCCCGCTGAATCGGCTGGTCTGCGACGGCCCGCTGCCGACCGCCATCTACGCCCCCGCCGGCTCCGGGCGGGGCGGGGCGGAGCGCTCCGTGCTGCTGCTGGCGAAGGGGGCGGAGCTGAACCCGACGCTGCTGACGCGGTTGCACGACCGGGGCGTGCGCGACCTGATCGTCGACGAGGACTTCCTCGCGGCGATCTCCAAACCGGATGCGGTTCCCGTCCGCGACGACGCGGGGCCCCGGGAGCCGGTGCCGGTCGCCGCCCGCCGCCGGCTGCCGCCGGACGCGCTGATCCACGAGATCACCCGGCCGGCCGGCCCCTTCACCCCCGAGCGCGAGCGGGCCGCCCGGGCCCGTCGCGACGCCCTGGACGCCGGCCTCAGCAACCTGTTCGCCGGGGTCGACGCCCTGGTCGCGGGGGACGCCGCCGCGGGCGCCGCCGTCGCCCGCGGCCGCGGCGGGCGGACGCTCAGCCGGCGGATCGACGGGCAGGGATTGCGGACGCTGTCCGTGCAGTCCGTCGCCGATCTGTGTGCGGACTTCGACCTGTTCACGATCGTCGGCCTCGCCCGCCCCGTCCCGCACGCCGCCGCCGGGGAAGAGGACGCCGGAGAGCAGGCCGCCCGAGAGAAGCACGCCGGAGCCGGCGAACGGGGAGAACCGAACGAGGCCCCGTCGCTCCGTCCGCGGACGTTCGCCCGGGTGCGGGAGCACGCGGTGCGGACGGCTCACCTCGCCCTGACGATCGGGGCGGTGGCGGGGCTGCGACGCTGGGAACTGGAGCAACTCGCCATGGGCTGCCTGGTGCACGACGCGGGCATGCTGCGGGTCGACCCGACCCTGTGGAACGGGCCGCACCGGCTGGATCGCGCCGCGTTCGCCGCCGTCGCCGAACACCCCCGGCACACGCTGGAGCTGCTGCGCGGCGCCGTCGGCGTGCCCGCCGGAGCCCGGGCGGTGGCGGTGCAGATCCACGAGCGCGCCGACGGCAGCGGCTATCCCTTCCGGCTGCGGGACGGCCGGGTGCATCGGCTGGCCCGGCTGGCGGCGGTCGCGGACGCGTACTGCGGTATGACGGCCGATCGGCCGTATCGCCCGGCGCTCTCCTCCCACGACGCCGTCCGCGTGCTGGCCGCCGACGCGGTCCGCGGCCGCTTCGACCCGGCGGCGGTGCGGGCCTTTCTGGAGGCGGTCGGCGTGTTCCCCCCCGGCACGGAGGTGGCGCTGTCGGACGGCCGCTGCGGTCGCGTGATCGCCGCCGACCGCAACCGCCCCGCCGGCCCCCGGGTGGAGCTGTGGGATCCCTTCGAGAACCGCTTCACCGGGGAGATTCTGGACCTCGCCGCCCGCACCGCCGATGTGGCGTGCGTGCTCGGCTGGAGCGACCGGGCCCGCGTCGTCTCCGCCGGCAAGCCGCTGAGCCGCCGCGCCCCGCGCGCCTGAGCCCGCCGACCGTTCGATCGAGTCTCCGGCACAGCGCGTTCTCCGTGAGCCCGAAGCGCAAGCGAGGCGGGACGACTCCGACCCTCGCACGCGCTCTGGGCTCACAGGACCCGCGCAACCTCCCGGAGGAGCGGGCTTGGCCGGAACCCTCAGGGGGAGGGGAAAATCCCCAATCCGATCGATTCTGAGCGATCCGTGCGTACTGGACAGCGGCGAATCGCTTTGTCAGAATGCCTTAGCCATCGATGGGGTAAGGGGTTACGTCAGTCGTTCGGGTCTCGCCAAGGGGCGGGAGGGGGTCGGGAAACTCCCGGGTGTAGGGGTTGCAGTTCTCCCGATGGTGTGCTTGCGGGCGGTCTGCGATAACTCCTCGCGTCGGGATGCAGACGCAGCCCGGCGACAACCACGACACACCCCCCGGAACGGAGTCCGACAATGTTGGTTTTGACCAGGAAGGTTGGCGAGTCCATCGTCATCGGTGACGGCATCACCGTCCGCGTTTTAGAAGTGGGCGGCCGTGTCCGCCTCGGGATCGACGCCCCGCGGGACGTCTCCATCACCCGCCCGGACGCCGCCACCAAGCCGGCGGACGTCGCCGAGGAACCGGAGCGTTCTTCCCGCAGCGGTTTGGCGGAGCGGATGCGGTCCCGCAGCCGCCGACAGGAGATCGCCCCCGATCTCCGCCTCGTCCCCTCCGGGAGCGACGACTGCGCCCGGACCCGTACCGGCGTCTCCGCGAACGCGATGCTCGAGTAGGTTCGGTCCTGACGTCCAGAACCGACGGGCTGAGAGTTCCTTCCACCTCTCCCAAAGCGTGGCCGCCCGGGTGGCTGTCAGCGGAAGTGCGGTGACGGGGCGATTCGGTCGCCTCCGAGCGAGCGAGGTCAGGTCATTGGCGGGGGCCGGTCCGTACCTCAGGTCCGCGACCTGCCGGGCGCCTCGGCGTCACGCCAATCCACGGTGTTGCGGGCTGTCACGCAGCCAAAACAGGCCCGTGCGATCGGCTTCGAACTTCGGCGGGAAAGCGGGCGATTTGATCCCGAAGGGACCCTGTCCGCGGCTTCGGTAATACAACCTCTCGTCGTTGGCGGCGAACCGCCCGCAACAGAGGAGATCGACGTAGGTGAACTCGCGGTCGGCGGCACTGACGCTGACGTCGACCCATTCCGGCACGTGGCCGTCGCGGTATAGAAAGCGGAGCGTCGCGTCGCGGGACATAGCGAGATAAACATCTTCGCTCAGCGTGTCCTCCAGATAAACGACCTCATCCGGCTTAAGCCGGGCGTCGTATGATTGGTTCGGGAAGAGGCGGTAGGTCTTCGCCTTGGGCAGTTCGTCCCAAACCAACGTCTGCGCGAATGTGACGCATGCGGTCGTGGCCTTATCGAACAGGGCGGCGAGGTCGTCGAACGTCATGTCGGCGGGACCGTTGCGGGAGCCGGTTCGCTGCTCCCCGACCGTCACTCCGAGCGGGCGGCGGTGTCCAGGGCCACGCGGGTGCCCAGCAGGCGGTCGTGCAGCGTGCGGGACTTCGCCGAGAAGAGCCCGGCCACGTTGTCCAGCGCCCAGACCGTCAGCACGAACAGTGCCAGCGACTGTTCCAGCCAGAGCTGGCCGGTCAGTTCTTCTACCAGCACGCTCACTGCCAACCCCCAGATGGGAAAGGTCTGGGCGAGGCCTCGGACCAGCAGCGTGCGCTTGGAGGGCGGGAGGCCGTAACGGTCGACGATCCGCATCTGGAACAGCGTTTTGCCCGGCGTGCGGCCGGTCCGGGCCTGCCACCAAGCGAACAGCAGCGACGGGACGCAGGCCAGCAACTTGGACAGCAGAACCAGCGGGATCACCGACGTCAGCCAGCCGGGCAGACCGATGACCTGATCGATCGCGTTGAGCGTCGGCCGGGCCAGCGTGGCGAACATCCCCACGCTGATCAGCACCACCAGGCCGAGGTCCGTCAGCGCCCCCAGCGACCGGATCAGCGGCCCGGCCAGCGTGTTCGACTGCGGGGCGAGCCGGAGGATCTCCCCGGCCGCCTCGGCGGCGGTCGCCGGCCGGTCGGCCGGGTCCTTCTCCAGCAGGCGGGCCAGCACGTCCTGCCAGCCGGGCGGGAGGTTGGCCGGCCAGGGATCGGGGAACTCCGGGGCGTTCGTCAGGTGCGCTCCCAGCCGGTGCGACAACCCCTGCTTGCGGGTCGTGTAGGGGAGTCGGCCGAAGGTCATCTCGAACAGCGTGACGCCCAGGGCATAGAGGTCGCTCTGGACCGTGGGCGAGCCGCCGCGGACCACCTCCGGGGCGAGGTAGTTCGGCGTGCCCTCCAGCCCGCCGACGCGTTGGCGGCTGGTGCGGCGGGCGAGGCCGAAGTCGCTCAGCTTGACCGTCCCCACCCGGTCCGGGCCGTCGTGGCGGGAGTGGGCCAGCAACACGTTCGACGGTTTCACGTCGCCGTGGACGATGTCGTACTTCGCCGCGCACTCCAGCGCCCCGGCGATCTCGGCGCCCAGCCGCGTCACCGCCCCGTAGGGCAAGGCGCCCTGCTTTTTCAGCACGTCCGCCAGCGTGGAGCCCTCCACCAGCTCCATCGCCAGGAACGGTTTGTCGGGATCCGGGCTGACGAAGTAGACGTGAGCGACGTTCGGATGATTCACCCGGGCCTGGGCGCGGGCCTCCTGCAACAGGCGATCCAGCGCCTGCGACCCGCTGCCGGTCGACGGCACGCCGCTCTCCGTCCGGACGTCGGTCTCGCCCGTCTGCGGCGAACCGGCCCGCGACGAACCCGTCTGCGGCGAACCCGCCCGGGGGGGACCTGTGCGAGGGGTGGCCGCTCGCAGCGCCCGGCTGCTGCCGGCGCGATCGGGGCGAATCACCTTCACCGCGACGAACCGCTCCAGCGACAGGTCCAGCGCCCGGTAGACGGCGCCCATCCCGCCGCGGCCCAGCGGGGCTTCGATCTGGAAGTGCCCCAGCCGGGTGCCGGGTCGCAGCTCCCCCGGATCGAACGTCGCGCCCGCCCGGCCGCCGGGCGGGCCGGAGAGCGGCAGGGTCTCCGCGAGGTCGGCGTCCGCGGCGGCGACGTCCTCCGGGGCGGCGGCCCGGGCGGGGGCGACCTCGGGGTCCGGCAGCAGCCCGTCGAACGCTCCGCCGCCGGCACGCCGGGCGGCGCGCCGGTCGCCGCGCTGGTCGGAGCGCCGGTCACGGGCGAGGCCGTCGAACAGGGCGTCGACGTCCGGCAGCGGGGCGGTTTCGTTGCGGTCGTCGTCGGCGCCCTGTCCTGGCGCCGCTGCGGCGGGGGTCGGGTCTTGAATCAGGGGCAGGAACAGCGTTTCGGCGCCGGCCTCCTCCAGCACCGAGGCGGCGTAGTGGCGGCCGCACGCCGGGCAGTCTCCGCCGCCGGCGTCGGTCCCGACCGCCGGCCGCACCACCGCCCGCGACCCGCACACGCACAGGTACGGCACCGTGCCCGCGACGAACGCCGGGGCGTCTGCCGAGACGCCCGTCGGGGCGGTCGGCGGAGTCGACCTGCGGGGGAACGGGGCGGCCGCGGTCACGGGCGGTCGGCGGTTGGGGGACGGGGTGCGGGCGCAGTGTAGAGCGCCGCCGTCCTTCCCATCGGCGGGCGTCGCCGCGATCCTCGCGGCGGACCGCCGCCCGGGCGACCGACGGCGGCGATTTCACCGGACCTTCTCCGGCCGTGCGTCCGAACGCTGACGGCGCCGACGGCCGGAGCTTGCGCTCCGGGCTCACCTCGGCTGCGACGGGCGCGGGAAGAATACGCTATTCGGCCGGGGCCTCGCCGGGGGGCTCGGCGGTCTCCCAGCGGTCGCGGACGTCGGCGTTGAACAGCCCGCCGTACGCCTGAATCGTGTCCCGCAGCCGCGCGCTCAACCCGGGGTCGACGGCGTCCCGCTGCGGGCCGGCGGTGAAGGCGGCGATGCGGCGGCGGAACTCCGCCTCGTCTCCCTCCCGCAGATCGGCCAGCGCCCGGACGGCCTCCGCGTTCGCCTTGTATCGCAGTTGCTGCCCGCCGGAGAGGCTCACGCTGGCGGCGGCGGTCAGCTTGTCCGCCTGACGGCGGGCCTCGCCGGGGCGCTCGTGGTCCAGATACCACTTCGCCAGCCCGTCCCGGGCCCGCACGGCGACCGCGGGGACGTCGCCGTAGTACTCCAGCAGGGCCAGCCAGCCGCGTTCGGAGTCCTCCAGCAGGGCGGCGGCGTATTGCTGGTCGGCGTCCGGCAGCTTGACGCCCACCGGGGCCGGCGGGGGGGTGAGGAACGGGTCCGCCGGCCGCTGCGTCCAGCCGATCCCCGCCCCGATCAGCCCGACGAGCAGGCAGAGCGGGATCAGAAACGACAGGTGCCGCCGCAGCGGCCACTGGAAGAACAGGTCCACGCCGAACGGCTTGGCGGAGGGCGTCGGGGCGGCGGACAGCTTGGCGAGCTTCAGCTTCTGCGCCGCCGCCGGGTTCGTCTCCACCGCCGCGGCGAGGGCGTCCAGATCCTCCCCCAGCGCCTGGGCGCTTTCGTACCGCCCGTCCGGGGAGCGGGACATTAATTTGTGCACCAGCTCGCACAGCGCCGGCGGCAGGTCCGGCCGCAACTCGGCCAGCGGGCGGGGCGTCGCGGAGAGGTGCTTCATGGCGATCGCCATCGGGTTTTCGCCCCGGAACGGCGGCCCGCCGGCCAGCAGGTGATACGCCGTCACGCCCAGACTGTAGAGGTCGCTGCGGGCGTCCAGCTTGTCCCCGCGGACCTGCTCCGGCGACATATACAGCGGCGTGCCCAGCGTCATGCCCTCCTGGGTGAGGGTCACGCTGCCCTCGCCCCGATCGGCCAGCCGGGCCAAGCCGAAGTCCGCCACCTTCGCGTGCCCGCCCTTCGTCAATAAAATGTTCTCCGGCTTGATGTCCCGGTGCACGATGCCGGCGTCCGCCGCGGCGGCGAGGGCGCCGGCGATTTCCTTGAGCAGCCGGATCGCGATCTTCGCCCCCGGCGGGCCCTTCCGTTTGAGGTACTCCCGCAGGGTCGGCCCGGGCACGAACTCCTGGGCGATGTAGTGCAGCGGACCGCCGTTCGGCCCCGCCCCGTCCACCCGGCCGACGCTGTGCACCTGAACGATGTTCGGGTGGTTCAGCGCCGCGGCGGCGAGGGCCTCCTGCTCGAAGCGGCGGATCATCGTCGCGTCGTCCTCGTCCAGCTTGTCCGGCCGCAGCACCTTGAGGGCCACCTGCCGGTTCAGGCCGTGCTGCTGGGCGAGGTAAACCTCCGCCATCCCCCCGCGGCCGAGCTTGCGGAGGATGTGAAACTCCCCCACGTGCTCCGGCGGCGGCCGATCGACGGGCTTCTCCCGCGGCGGCGTCTTCCCGCTGTCGCTGGGCCGAAAGACCGTCTGCGACGGGTCCGACCCGGGATGGGCGGGCAAACCGGCGGGCGGCGGGAGTTCAGGGTCGGCCATCGATTCCACCAAAGGCGAGCGGCGGGGCGTCAGCCCCCCGTGCGAAGCGGGCGCGCCCCGCAAAGCGGGCAGCGGGGCCTCACGATACCGCGGCGGCCGCATTCCTGCCCATGGGCGGTCGGACGCGCAGCGTGTGCAGGACTGCTTCGAGTTCGGCCTCGTCGAAGGAACGGCCGGTCGTGCGAAACACGGTCGCCATGACCGAGCCGCCCGGGGCGTCGAGTTCGTATTGAACACGTTTGTGCGGAACCGGCCCGGGGCGCTCGCTGACGAGCTTCTCCCCGCAGACCCGCCCGAACGCGACCGGCGCTGCGGCGAACCCGCCCGCGCGCCACTGCGCCCGCAGCAGGCCGCCGAATCCGGGCTGCGAAGCGATGAACGTCGCGTGCACGGCCCCCCGCCGGCCCTTCGTGAGCGTTCGCATGCACGGCGCGTCCTCCGCCGTCCATCCCGGCGGCAGTTCGATCACGATCGTCGGCTGCGGACCGGGATCGGGCGCTTCGCCGAGGGACGCGACGTCGAACCCGAAGCTCAGCAGGCCGTGGAACACGCCGACGACGCACCAACCGGCCTGCTCGTCGGACGGGAACGACCCCAGCCACGCCTCCAGCGCCGCCAAATCGGCCGCGACGGCCGCGGCCGGGTCCGCTTCGAGCCCCAATCGCCCCTTCAACGCCTGTTCGAGCGGGAGGGAGTCCAGATCCTCCGCCTCGGCGCCGCCGCGCAACGCCGCCTCGAACGCCGCCAGCGGCCGGGCGAGATAGGCGAGGTTCGGCGGCAGATCGGGCATCGGCGGAGGGAGCGTCGGCGGCGAGAGCGTACGAGACGCGGCGGCCGGTCGCAGCGCCGCACGCCCTGTCCGCCGCGGGCCCCGGCCCTAGAATCCCGCTCGCACCCGACCCCGCACGTTCGCCTCGAACCGCATGACCGTTTCCGCCGACCGCCCCGCCACCCTCGGCGACCTCAAGGCCTCCGGCTATCAGTCCGTCCCCGTCAAAACCGAACTGCGGCGGAACCTGCTCCGCAAGTTAAAATCCGGCGAGCCGGTCTTCCCGGGCATCCTCGGCTATGAGGACACCGTCTTCCCGCAGCTGTATAACGCCGTGCTCTCGAAGCACGACGTCCTGCTGCTGGGCCTCCGCGGGCAGGGCAAGACGCGGATGCTGCGGATGCTCACCAGCCTGCTGGACGAATATATCCCCGCCGTAGCCGGCAGCGAGATTCACGACGATCCGCTGGCCCCGCTGTCCAAATATTCCCGCGATCTGATCGCCGAAAAGGGCGACGACACGCCGCTCGTCTGGATCGGCCGGGACCAGCGCTACAACGAAAAACTCGCCACCCCGGACGTGACGATCGCGGACCTCATCGGCGAGGTGGACCTTATCAAACACGCCGGCGGGGCCCTGCTGAGCAGCGAGGACGCGATGCACTTCGGGCTGATCCCCCGCAGCCATCGCGGCATCTTCTGCATGAACGAATTGCCGGACCTGGCGCCGAAGATTCAGGTCGGGTTGTTCAACGTCCTGGAGGAGCGGGACGTGCAGATCCGCGGGTTTAACGTGCGGTTGAATCTGGACCTGATGTGCGTGTTCAGCGCCAACCCGGAGGACTACACCAACCGCGGTCGGATTGTGACCCCGCTGAAGGACCGCATCGGCAGCGTCGTGCGGACCCACTACCCGACCACCCGCGAGTTGGGCATGCGGATCACCGAGGAAAACGCTTGGACGGATCGCGATCACGAACACGAGGACGGGGCCGTCTCCGTGGCGGTGCCGCGGTTTATGAAGGAAGTCGTTGAGGAGACCAGCCGGCTGGCCCGCACCAGCCCGCACGTCAATCAGTCGTCCGGCGTGAGCGTGCGGATGAGCGTCTCCAACTATGAAAACCTGCTCAGCAATGCGGAGCGCCGCGGCGTCACGCAGGGGCAGAACCACGTCGTCGCCCGGCCCTCCGACCTCGCTCACGCCGCCGCCGGCGGGCGGGGGAAGGTGGAAATGAGCATGACTGAGGAGCCCGGCGAGGAGGACGTGCTGCTGGACCGGATGACGGACGAGGCGGTTAAGAACGTCTTCGACCAGTATCTGAAGCCGAAAAAGTTCCGCAGCGTGGTGGAGTACGTCGAGAGCGGCAAGACGATCCGCGTCGGCGAGGGCGTGACGACGAAGGAATATCTCGACCTGTTGAACAGCGTGCCGAACTTTAAAGAGGACGTGGAGCTGCTCGCCGGCGAACTGGAGCCGGACCTCGCCGGCGGCGACTACCACGAACAGTTAATGGCCTGCGTGGCGGAGTTCATTCTGGAGGGTCTGCACGTGCACAACCGCCTGAACCGTGCCCGCACCGGTGCCGTCGCCAGCTACGGCGGGTGACCCCGGGGGCGGAGCGTCCTAGCGAGCCGCCGCGTCCCGGCCTACTTTGCCGGGGCGTCCTGCGCGTCTTCAACCCGCACGGTGAAGGCGGCGGAGGCGTAGTCCTCCCAGACTGTGCGGTGCGACGCTTCATCAGGGTCGTAGAACGACATCAAATACGCCCCGTGGATTGCGTAGCCGCCGGGTTCGTCGAAGGCGAACCACTTGTTGAGGGCGACCGTATCCTCGAACGTCTCGCCCGGCTGGATCGTGGGGGAGACCGAGATGCCGCCCGTGTTGCCGTTCCGTCCCACGTCCTCGACCTGCGCGCCGTTGAGATACGCCGCGAACGTATATTGATTGTCCCGGGCGGCCCCCCGGTAATGTCCGCCCTTCTGAAACGTAAACGGCGTGTCGCCGACGTTCTTAATGCGGAGCGTCGCCTTCACCGACTCGCCGACCTGATACGCCTTCTTGTTCGGGGTGAAGGTGACGAGCAAATGATGGCCTGGGTGCCGGCGGCGGAGCAGGGGCGTGTTGAGCAGCACCGCCGCCCGTTCGGCGTTCTCGGCGCCTGCAATCGGGAAGTGCAGTGAGGAGATTTCCTTCCCGCTCGACCCCGACCCGGACTGCGGACACGCCTGTCCGTCGACGACCAGCACAGAGTGCATCGTTCCGATCGTCTCGTCGTAGGGCACGCGCAGGGTGAGCCAGAAACGGCTGTTCTCGTTGTTCTCGGAACGAAGCGGACTCCCCAGAATTTGAAACTCCCGGCGCTCGCCGAGCTTGAACGTCCGCCCGTCGGCGGACTGCACGACGGGGGCGCCGTCATTGGTCGATTGTCGATAGAACCCGTCGGCCGGCGGGTCCGCGGCGAGCAGCAGCGAGGCCGTGAGGAGCAGCGCGTCCATGAGCGGTCCGGGGGGCGGGGGAGCGGCGGGACAGACTAACCCCCCGACGCCGGCGTCCCGCGAAAAGTTCCGCCGCGTCGCTGCTACTCCCGGGCGGCGTCCGCGGCGATTCGCTGTTTCCACTCCTGATATTCGTCCCCCAACACCTTTTCCGGCCATGTGCCGTACCAGGCGTAGCCGTTGCGGCGTTCGTCGCCGATGTCGGCGAGGTTCGGCCTGGGCACGCCGTCGCGGTCCACGAACACCGGGGCGTTGGTCTCAATGTCGTAGAACCGCGCCCACAACGGCGGGGCGTCGGGGTCGTTGACGACGACCTTATTGAAGCCCCTCTCGGAGCCGGCGTCCTGCACCCTGTCCTCGCGGATGCCCGTCAGCTTCGCGGACTCGAACCAGACGACCGCCGCGTCGACGGCCCGGATCACCTCCGGCGAGGGGTCTTCGAGGCTCATGAGGAGTTGCGTGAGGCTGACGGACTCCGCCCCGCTGAGGGTCGCGAGTTCGAACGTGCGGGCCGGCCGGGGGCGGAAGTCGACCTCGTCGTGCTGGGCGCACCAGGCCGTCAACTGGCCGTTTACGCGGATCTGGCATCTCAAAATGCACTCCACGCCGCGGTCGAAGGCGTTCCCGGCGGCCTGGCGGCGGGCGGGGTCGACGAATTGATACGTCTTGGACTCCGCGACCTCGCGGGCGAACCGCATCAGGCGGACCATCGCGTCGTCGTTGAACGTGATATGGCGGTGGTATTTCTCCCCCGGGGGGTGGAACTGCGGCCAGCCGCCGTTGGCGTATTGCCCTTCGAGGACGTACGTGAAGCCGCGGTCGAACGCCTCGCGGTAGCGGTCGTCCCGCGTCGCGTTGTACAGCTTGGCGAGCAGGCGCAGTTCGTCCGTGGTCGCCCCGTTGTCGTAGGTCCCCTGCAGTTGGCCGCGGTCGCCGCGGTGGGGTTCGGCGGCGGTGTCCACGTTCTTCGGCCACCCGCCGCCGTCGCTTTGATGAGAGAGCACGTTCGCCCCGATGCGGGCGGCCTCCTCGGAAGCGAACCACTGTCCCGGCTCCTTGAGATAATCCTTCGGCCCGGCGTCGGCGGGAGCGGCCGCCGAGAGCAGCAGGCCGACGGCAAACGGAGCGACGGCGAACAGGGGGCGGCGGGGCATGGGCCCGTCTCGATCGAAACGCGGAGAGAAGGCCGGCGGGGCGTTCGCCGGGCGGATCGCGGCCCTGCGGCCATTGCATGAGCGCCCGGAGACACTGTCAATCGCCGCCGCATCGGACGCCGGCGGGTCCGGGGGAACCGGTCTGGACTCCGGCGAGCGGTTCGACCGATGGTCCCCGGATCGCCCCCGCCCGGGTTCTGCGCCGTGATTCGCCCCCAGCTCATTCGTTCCGCCCTCCGTCGCTTCGCTCCGCTGCTGTGCGGCGTGGGGTTGTTGGCCTCCATGACCGGCTGCGCCGCGAGCCGGGCGGAGAACGGGGCGCTGGCCGGCACGCTGGTCGGCGGGGCACTGGGGGCGGCGGTGGGCGAGGCGAACGACAACCCGCTGGCCGGCGCCGTGATCGGCGGTCTCGGCGGGGCGCTGGTGGGCGGGGCGATCGGCGAGGCGAACGACCGGGCGGACCGCAACGCCGTCGCCCGCGCCTCCTACGAACGGGACATGGCCGCCGCCCACGCCAACCGCGTGACGATCGACGAGGCGATCCAACTCACGCTCAGCGGCGTCGATCCGGAAGTGATCGCCACCCACGTCCGCCAGCGGGGCGGCTGCGGCCCGCTGAGCGCCGCGGACCTCATCACGCTCCAGCAAAACGGCGTGCACCCCCGCGTCGTCACCGCGTTGCAAACCTCCTCCCCGCCGCCGGTGCAGGGGCCGATCGCCACGCCGCGGGACCGGGTGATCGTGCAGGAGATCCACCACGGCCCCGGCTGGGGCTACTGCGACCCGGACCCGTTCTGCGACCCGCACTTCTACCATTACCGGCGCCGCCACCGTCACCACCACGTCGAGCCCGGCGTGAGCTTCGGGTTGCACTTCGACTGACGGGCGGACCGTTCGCATCGACCGTCGACGGGAACCCTCTTCAGAGCGTTCTTTTGCGAGCCGTCGCGGGTCCTGTGAGCCCGAAGCGCAAGCGAGGGTCGGAGCCCCCCACCTCGCTTGCGCTTCGGGCTCACGGGAAAAGCCACGCTTTCCTAAACCTGCTCCGGGCGGCGTTATTCGTCGACGAAAGAGCCGTCCGGGGCCATGATGAAACCGTCTTGGACGTCAGGTCGATAGACGGGAATCAGGCCGAGCAGGCGTTCGGGCGGGCGTTGGCCGGTGGAAAGGTCCGCTATGACGCGGACGTGGCGTTTAGCGGAGTCGTCCCACATGAGGTTCGTCTCGACGACATACGTCGTCCCGTCCGGCAGGACGCCGTCCGTCACGTCCAAGGTTTGAGACGACTTGAGGCGAGCGGCGAGCTGGGTGTGGGACATGGCGCGATAGATCGCCAGATGCTGTAATAGTACTGCGGCGAGGTCGGCCTGGTCGGCGTTCGTCGTCGTTTCGTTCATCCGGCGTGTTCCTCAATCCACCACCGGCGGTCGCCAGTCGCCCCAGTGGTCGAGGTAGTAGGCGCAGGCCGGGTCGTCGACGTGCTCCTCCAGCCAGGCCTTGGCGGAGGCGACGCGGTCGTGCTCCTGTTCGAGGGTCAGCCGGCCGGTCAGCACGCGGGTTCTCAAAAAGACGAAATAGGTGTCCAGCACGTCGCAGCGGCAATAGCGATTGATTTCGTCGTCGTCGCCGGCGTCGTGGTAACTTTGCACCTTGGAGCCGTCGAGGCCCGATTTGCCCGGCTTGCCGAGCAGGTTCGCCAGCAGGTTCAAGCCCCCGGACAGCCGGGCCGCCCCGTAATTGCTGAGGACCTCCATCAGGTCCAGGTGGGCCTCGCCGTTATAGCGGTTGCGGGGCTGTTGATAGCTGGGGCCGGTGTCGTGGAACCATTCCGGCAGGCTCAGGCCGTCGCGGTAGGCGGCCAGTTCCAGCACCGGCAGGTCGTAGCCGCGGCCGTTGAAGGTCACCAGCGTGGGCCGGCGATAATATTTCCAACCCTCCCAGAACTGCTTGACCATCGCGGAGGGATCGAACCGCGGGGCGTCCAGGCTGGCGAGCCCCTGCAGCGTGCCGTCCGGCCCGACCTTCGCCACCGCGATCGCACAGGGTCGCACGAAGGTCACCGGCAGCACGTCGCTGCCCTTCGTGTCCAATAATTCCTTGCGGTAGCGGTCGACGGCCTCCGCGGGGGCGAGGTCCGCGTGGGGATACTTCACCCGGCTGATCAGGTCCCCGTCGCCGACGGCCTCCACGTCGAAGACCAGGTGGGAAACGGGCTCAGGCACGGGGCGGACGCGGGGAGGGGGGAGGAGGAAGGGGTGAGGAGAGAACGCCGGCGGCGAGGCTCAGGCCGGCGGGTAGAGCGGGCCGAGCGTTAATTCGCCCACGCCGGTCACGGGCACGGCGGCTTCGGGGCCGGAATAGGTGACGAGCTTCCACTCGGTCGCCGACAGCCGGGTGTAATGATCGACGCTCGGCTCGTCCTGCGAGACGATCAGATAATCCGTCAGCGACGGAATCGTGCGGTAATCGTCCAGCTTGGCGCCGCGGTCGACGGTCGCGGTGCTGGGGGAGAGGACTTCGACGAGAACCAGCGGATTCGTCACGGTGTCCTGCTCGCCGTCCAGCATCTCCGGCGGCCGCGGCGTCAGCATGACGTCGGGGTAGCGGTACCGTCCGTCGGCGACCCGCAGTCGCATGTTGGAACGGAAGGTCTTCAGCGGCCGGCCGGCGATCAGGTCGTCGAACGCCCGCTCGATCGCCTTGGCCAGATCGATGTGAAGTTCGCTTTCGCCGGCCATCGGGATCAGTTCGCCGTGAGAGAGTTCGCTGCGGAGCCCATCGGCTTCGGTACGTTCGCGGTGCAGGTACTCCGCCTCCGTCAGCCGCACGTCGGGGACGGGCGGGGCGGAGCCGGGGCGGGGCGACGCCGCGGGGGCGGCGGGCGGCGGGGCGGCGGGCGGCGAATCGAGCGTGGCGGGCATCGGGGGGCGCCGGTCGAGGATGTTCGCCCGCAGGATACCGCATCCGCCGCGGTCCCGGGCGCCCGCAAACCCGAACGCCCTGGGTGGCGACGGCCGGCCGGGGACCGGAAGATCGCCGCCGCCCGCCCCACAGAGCCCCGCCGATGCGTTCTCCCGCCCTGCCGTTCGTCGCGCTCCTGCTGACCGCCGCGGTCGCCCCCGACGCCGCGGGGGACGAGCGGCCCAATATTGTGCTCGTGTTCGCCGACGACCTCGGCCAGCGGGACCTGGGCTGCTACGGGTCGCCCTTTTATGAAACGCCGCACGTCGACGCGCTCGCCGCCCGCGGCGTGCGGTTCACGAACGCCTACGCCGCTTGCCCGGTGTGCAGCCCCACGCGGGCCAGCGTCTACACCGGCCGCTACCCCGCCCGGTTGCCGCTGACGGACTGGTTGAAGGGCCGGCGCCAGCCGCAGGATTCTCCCATTCTGCACGCGGAGTATCTCGACCAACTGCCCCTCGAACAGGTCACGGTCGCGGAGGAATTGAAGGCCGCCGGCTATCGCACCGGATTCATGGGCAAGTGGCACCTCGGCGGGGAGGGCTTTTTACCGACCGATCAGGGGTTCGACGTGAACGTCGGCGGCGGGCCGAACGGCAACCCCGGCAGTTTCTTTTGGCCGCAGTGGGGCAAGCGGGTGCAGGGGCTCGAGGGGGAGTTCGAGGGCCAGTACATCACCGACCTGCTGGCCAAGAAGGCGGCCGGCTTCGTAACGGAGTCTTCCAAGGAAGAAGCCCCGTGGTTCCTCTGCGTCGCCACCTATCAGGTGCACACGCCGATTCAGGCCAAGGCGGACGTGCAGGCGAAATACGAGGCGAAGCGGGACCGCCTCGCGAAAGAAGACCCCCGCTTCACGCAGACCGGCGGCAACGGGCGGGAGGGCGCCCCCAGCATCCCGATTCAAAACAACCCCCGGTACGCGGCGATGGTGGAGAGCCTGGACGACCTCGTCGGCACGGTCGTGGACGCCGTGGAGCGGGCGGGCGAGTCGGACAACACCCTCATCGTGTTCTTCAGCGACAACGGCGGGCTGAGCGTCTCCGAGGGGCCGCACACCCCGGCGACCACCAACGCCCCGCTGCGGGCCGGCAAGGGGTATTTATACGAAGGCGGGATTCGGGAACCGCTGATCGTCGCCGGCCCCGGCGTCGCGGAGGGCGAAACCTGCGACGTGCCGGTCATCTCCAACGACCTGCGGGCCACCTTCCTGTCCGCCGCCGGCGAGTCGCAGATCGACCCCCGCGACGGCGCCTCCCTCAACAGCCTGCTGGCCGAGCCGACCACGCACGAAATGCAGCCCCGGCCGCTGTTCTGGCACTACCCGCACTTCTCCAACCAGGGCGGCAGCCCCGGCGGGGCGGTGCTCGACGGTCAGTGGAAGCTTATTGAACGCTACGAGGACGGCGCGCTGGAGCTTTATAACCTCAAGCAGGACCCGTCCGAGACCCGCAACCTCGCCGCGAGGCAGGCCGAGAAAGCGGAGGAGTTACGGGCGAAACTCTCGGCTTGGCGGCAGGAGGTGCGGGCCAATATGCCCACCGCCAACCCGGACGCCCCCGGGCCGGTGTTGGAACGCTGAGAACGTCCGGTCGTCCAAGTCGCGAGCTAGATCGCAGCCCGAGGGATTTATGACGCGGGCCGCTCGCAGAATTCCCGCTGCAACTCGCCGTCTAACCTGTCGGCGGCGTGAAAGCAGCGGCCCTCGGGGGTGTCGGCGTTCGCCAGACGGCGGCGGGCGTCGCTCACTTCATCAGCCAGCGGGCCGGGCAGGGCGTCCAGGCAGCGCTGCGTGAACGTCTCCGTGATCGGTTCCCAATGCTCGCCCAACACTTTCTCCCCGGCGGAGCCGGCGTCGGGCAGGAAGGCGTTGTGAAGGTGATGGCTCAGCGCGGCGAGGAACACCGTGCCCGCGTCCGCCTGATACAGCGGCGCCAACAGCACGCTATACACCGCGACGAGATAGCAGTGGTCCGCGTGGCTTTCCCCGGAGGCGAAGACCGGGCCGGCGTCGCCGCGGCGGGGGGCGTCGGCGAGGCGGTCTAACACCTCGGCGAAGGGCGGGGCCGTCTCCTCGTCGAACAGCTCTTCCAGCCGGGCGGCGGTCGCCTCGTCGGCCAGGGGGAGGTCGCCGGCAGCGGCGGCGAGGGCGGCCGGCAGCGGGTCCGGCAGGGCGTCGGCCCAATGGGCGATCGAGCGTCGCAGCACGTCGGCGATCGCCGGCTCCTCCAGCCCGGCGTCGGCCAGCACGCGGGCGTCGATCCCCCCCAACCGGGCGGCGGCCACGGCGGCGGCGGCCTCCGAATAGGCGACGGCGGCCGGGTCGTGGCCTTCCAGCAACATCGCCCAGGCCCCGCGAAAACGGTCCGCGGCGAACGTGCCGGTCGGGTCGCTCAACGCCGCCCGCACTCGTTTTAAATCGTTCATCTCCGCCAACAGCGGCCGCAGGGCGGCGAGTTGGGCGGGCGTGGGGCCGTCGGCCGGTTGGGGGGTCAAGACTTCACCTTCACCGGCGTCACGGGCCGCTTGGGGTTCGTGGGGAGCGAACGGACGGGACGCTTCTCGTCCGCCACATCCGTCACGCCGAGGCCCCGCGGGGCCTCGGCGTGAGAAGGGTGGGGGACCCTCAGGGCCAGATCTCTGAAAAACTCTTCCCAAGTCGCTCCCCGCTTGCTGGCGGCCCGGGAGAGGGAGCGCAACGCCTGCCGCATGGCCGCGTCGTCGATCGCGTGGACGTTCACCGGGGCGCCGACGCCGCCCAGCAGCGTGATCGTCAACCGGCCGCCGAGGTGCTGCCGGAACTCCTCCAACCCCCGCATCAGTCGGTCGGGCTCGCCCAGCAGCGGGTGCCAGAGGGGCAATCCGAGGGCGGCGAGGCAGTCCAGCACGCGGTCGGCGTCGGCGGCGGGCAGGCCGTGGACGGCGGCGGAATAGAGCACGTCCAGGGCCACCCCCAGGCCGACCGCCTCCCCGTGGCGGACGGCGTACCCGCTGAGCGGTTCCAGCCGGTGGGCGCTCCAGTGGCCGAAGTCCAGCGGCCGGGCCTCGCGGGCCTCGAACGGGTCCCCGCCGGCGGTGATGTGGTTGAGGTGCCACAGGCAACTCGTCTTGAGGGCCGGCCAGTAGGCGTCGAACTCGCGGTTTTTAATCGCCTCGGCCCGTTCGCAGAGGTCGGCGAAGTCCTCGGCGCTTTTCAGCAGGGAAACCTTCACGCACTCGCTGAAGCCGCCGCGGAAGTCGCGGTCCGGCAGGGTTTCCAGCAGGCGGGCGTCGTTCACCACGGCCCAGGGGGCGGCGAAGGTGCCCTGCCAGTTCTTCTTTTGAAAGAGGTTGACGGCGTTCTTGACCCCCACGCCGCTGTCGCCCTGCGCCAGCGTGGTGGTGGGCAGACGGATCAGCCGGACGCCGCGGTGGGCGATCGCCGCGGCGTAGCCGACCGCGTCCAGCACGGCGCCGCCGCCCAACACCAGCACGTAGCTGCGGCGGTCCAAGTCGGCGTCGTTGATCGCCGTCAGCACCCGCTCGACGTGCCGCGGGTCGTTCTTGCACGCCTCCCCGCCGACGATGCGAAAGGTCCCCGCCGGCTCCGCGAGCCCCGCGGCGGCCCAGTCGGCCAGCAGTTCGTTCAGGCGCCCCGTCAGCCCCGGCACCCCGTTCGCCAGGGCGCCGTCCGCCCAGACCTGCACCTTCGGCGTGACGCGGTCCTCGCCCTCGCCGCTCTCTAACAACGCGGCCAGCACGTTCGCGTCGGCGCCGAGGGCGTCCCGGGTGAACCGCAGGCGGTGGGTCAGCGGGACCGTAAAGGGGACGTCGAACCGATCGCCCGTGCGATCGCCCGCCCCGACCGACGACCCCGCCGCGGGGGCCGGGCCAGTTCCGGCGGGGGGAACCGCGGGGCGGGAGGGGTCGGGCACAGCAGACGGAGGAGACGGGACCGGGGTGACGGGGCCGGGAACGCGGGCGGCCGCGGTCGCCGCATCATCGAGACTGGATGGGATCGATGCGAACCGGACCCGCATTCCACCCTAGATGCGCGTTCGCGGTCGTCTACGGGCCATTCCCCGACAGGGCCGCTCCGGCCCGGCGCCAGCGGGCCATGCGCGGTTTCCCCCTCACAAACGGCCCTCTCCGGTCCCCCCGGTCGGCGACCGCCGGCCCCTGCGCCCGGTCCGCGACCGATTGCGGCCCCCCGATGCCGCTCGTATCGTGACGGCGTTCCCGCTCGGGAACTTGTTCCGGCCACTCGTTCCCCTTCCGATTCGGTATGTCGCACGCCCCCACCCCGCGGACGGTCCGGCCGTGGGCGACGGTTTGGCGGGCGCGCCGCACGCTGCGGGCGATCCTGTGCGCCGCCGCCCTGCTGAGCGGCGCCAACGCCGCCTTCGCCCAGGAGGACGGCGGGGAGCCCTCCGCCCTGGACGGGCCGGAGCGGGCCTTCCTGGAAGGGCTGCGGGAACGGCGGCTGGCGGACTACGCCATGTTGGAGATCGACCGCCTCGCCGCGGACGAGGACACGCCGGCGGAACTCAAAGCGGCATTGCCCTACGAGCGGGCCCTCACCCTGCTGGCCCTCGCCCGCAGCGCCGGCCCGGGGACGGACGCCCGCACCCGGCTGGACGAGGCCTCGGCGTTGCTGGAGGACTTCGCCCTCAAAAACCCGAACAACCCCCTCGCCGGGGACGCCCAGTTCCTGCGGGCGGAGATCCTGCAACAGGCCGCCGCCGATTTGTTGGACGTGGAGGACCCGGTCGCCCTGCCGGAGGAGACCAAAACGCAGGCCCGCCGCCTGCTGGAGGACGCCGGACGGGTCTACGGCGACGCCCGCCGCGGGTTGGAGCGGACCATCCAGGAGATCGGCCTGGAACAGCGGGACGACGCCGCCGTCGCCCGCCGCACCGCCGCCGAGGGCCGGCTGATCCGCGCCCGGGTGGAGGCCGCCCGCGTGGTGTTCCGCCGCGCCCAGACCTACCCGATCGGCAGCCCGGACCGCAGCCGTCTGCTGGACGAGGCGGACGCCCCGCTGGAGGAGCTGCGCAACGACTTCCGCCGCAAAATCGGGGCGCTGCCCGGCCGCATCATTCAGGGCCAGATCCGCATGGCCCGCGTGCCGGAGGACCCCGCCGCGGTCGCGAAGCTCTCCGGCGACGCACGGACCGAGGCGGTCAAACAGCTCACCACCGCGGCGGCGATTCTGGAGGAGGTGGTCAATCAGGAACCGCCCGCCGGCGCCGGCATCGCGGTGCGGGCGGCGGTCGAGCGGCTTCGCGGCACGGCCCAGCGGCTGCGGTTGTCGGTGCTGAACAACCCGCTCAAGGCCGATCATCAAACCGTCGTCACCCAGGCGACGGCCTGGCTGGACGCCGATCGCGCCCGCGGCGGCTCGGACACCGGCGCCGGGGTGATCTTCGAGCGCGGCATCGCCCAGGAGCGCGGCGCCCCGGCGGAGGACGGCCGCGACCGCACCCGCGACCTGCGGGCCGCCCTGGCCGACTTCCAGACCGCCGCCCGCCGCAGCGAGGCGGTCCGCGGCCCGGCGACCCTCGCCGCCGACCGCGTGCGAGAGAAGCTCGGCCTGGACCGCGCGACGCCCACCAAGTTCGTCGACGCCTTCGACGCCGCCCAGGCGCTGCTCCGCCAGCTCAAGGAGAAGCAGGACGCCGTCGCCGCCGCCATGACCCCGGAGGACAAAGCCGCCGCCCAGGGCGATCTGGACTCCCTGCTCTCGGAGATCGCCCGGCTGCTGAACGCCGCCAACGAATTGGCGGACTCGAACACGGACATCGGCGAACTCAGCCGGGCCCGCTATCTGCTGGCGTACGTCAACACGCTGGCCGGTCGCTACTACGAGGCCGCCGTGCTGGCGGAGTACGTCGCCCAGAACTTCAATCCCCCGCCGCCGGACCCGGAGAAGCCGGACGCCCCGGACCAGTCCGGCATCCCGCTGCAGGCCGCCACGACCGCGGCGCTGGCCTGGACGCAGGCCTACCAGACCCGGCCGGAGGGCTTCGACGGCTCCTTCGAACTGTCCCAGTTGGAGCGGCTGGCGGGCTGGATCGCGGAGAAATACCCCGACAGCGACGCCGCCACCAACGCCCGCGTGACGCTCGGCCGCGTGCTGCTGAACGAGGGCGAACTGGCCCGCGCCGCCGACGCTTTCGCCGCGATCCCCGAGTCCGACGCCGGCTACGCCGACGCCCAGTTGCGGGCCGGCGACGCCCTGTGGCGCCGCAGCCTGGAACTGGCCCGGGCCGAAGCCGCCGACGGCCCCGCGACCCCGCCCCCCGGCGGCGAGGACGCCCCGAACGCCGAGACCCTGCGGCAGGAGGCCCAACAGTACCTGCAACGCGGCGTCGCCAAGGCCGAGGCGTCGCTGAGCGGCGACGCGGAGCTCTCGCCCACGCTGGTGATCGGCAAAACGACCCTCGCCCAGATTTATAACGGCGAGGGCGAGTTCCAGAAGGCCGTCGACGAGCTGACCGGCGGCAAGGCGAAGGTGCAGAACGCCGTCGCCGTCGCGGAGGGCGCCGAGCGGCCGGATAAGGGGATTAAAAGCGCCGGGTTCGCCAAGATCGTCTATCAACAATTGCTGCGGGCCCAGATCGGCCTGAAGAACATCGACGCCGCCCGGCAGACGATCAAGGATATCCAGTCCGTCAGCACCGGCGGGGACGTGGGGGTGTTCGTCTCACTGGGTCGGCAGATTCAGGAAGAACTCGAGGAGATCCCGCCCGGCCCGGCCCGGGACGAGGCCCGGGCGAACCTCGTCAGCTTCCTGGAGGAGATCGCCGCCTCGGACGATCAAACCTTCGGCTCGCTGATGTGGGTCGCGGAGACCTACGCCGGCCTCGCCGAGACCCTGCCGGAGGGCGCCGCCCAGGGGCGGCAATACTACGACGCCGCCGCGAAGGCCCTGCGGTCCGTGGTGCAGAACCATCTGCCCGAGGAGAACAAACAGGCCGCGGCGAACGCCGTGCGGCTGCGGCTGGCCGAGGTGCTCGCCGGCGCCGGCAAGTTCCAGGAGGGCTACGATCAGGTCCTGCAGGTTCTGTCCGCCAGCGAGAACGCTCTGAACGCGCAGACCGTCGCCGCCAACCTGCTGGGCGACTGGGGCGCCGCCGAGGGCGACGCCGCCACCCTGGTGAAGGCTCTCGCCGGCGACGAGACGGCGAAGGTCTGGGGCTGGGGCAAAATCTCCCTGATGCTGGCCAAGCAGTTGCGGACGCCGGAGGGCGAGCGCTTCCAGGCGGACTTCAACAACGCCCGCTTGCAGATCCCCACGGTGCGGGCCGCGTTGGCGGCGACGAAGTCCGGCGACGAGCAGACTTCTGAATATCAGGCGGCGGAGAAGGAACTGCTCTCCTGGATCACGCTGACGCCCCCGGACAAGATCGCCCCGGAGACCCGCAAGCAGGCCGAGGAGCTGTACCGCAGCCTGCAGGAGAGCCGGGGCGTGGCCGACCCGGCCCCGCTGCCGACCGGCGGCGCCCCCGCCGCGACGCCCTCCGCCGACGGGGAAGAGCCCCGCGTGGCCGACGCCGGCGCCGGCACGCAAAACGCCAACAGCCCCGCGGCGACCGACACCGCGGAGGAGGACGAGGGGCCGAACGTGGTGTTGCTGGTCGTCGGGCTGGTCGTGCTGACGCTGATCACGATCGGCGGCATCATCGCCTTCAAGCCGAAGCCTCGGAAACGGGCCGCCCGCCGCTCGACCGGCAAGGCCGGGGACGAGGGCGCCACCCACGCCAAGATGAAGGGGCACGGGGTGGTCCGCAGCTCGCTGCCGGACGTCGCCCCGATCCCCGCCGCCGTCCCGGCAGCGGCCGTCGACGAAGGGCCGGTCGGCACCGACTTCCCGGACTTCTCCGCCCTGTCGCAGAAGAAGGCCTCCAAGCCTGCCGCCGGAACCGCCCCGCGGACCCGCTCCGGGGTTCCCAGCGCCAGCTCCGGCACGAGTGGCCCGGAAGCCGTCAAGCGACGGCGCTCCTCGTCCAGTTCCTCCAGCGGCACGTCGTCCAGTGGGAAGACGCGGCGGCCGGCCAGCCCCGGCGCCGCGGCGCCGGACGGCAAGACGGTGCGGCGCCGCTCGTCGTCGTCCGGTTCGACCTCGTCCGGCTCCTCCGGTTCCAGTTCGTCAGGCTCCTCGTCCTCCGATTCGTCCGGCGCGCCCCGCAAGCGGCGGCCGAAGCCGCCCTCGGAATAGCCCCCGCGGCCGCCCGCCCCGTCGCGGTCGGCCCGCGGCGCCCCGTCGCGTCCCGGCCGTCGCCCCGTTCGCTCCGTCTCCCGTTCGCCCGATGATCGCTCTCCCGCATCCCGCCGCCCGCCGTTCCCGGCTCGCCGCGCCCCGGTTCGCCGCGTTTTGGGGCGCGGCCGCGTTCGCCCTCGTCGTCGCGCCGGCGTCGGCGGACTCCGTGACCCCCCGCGGCAAGCCGACGATCCCCGGAACGATCACCGCCGGCGACCGGGCCGGGCTGACGATCAAGCCCGCCACCGACCCGGCGGAGACGGTGCCGGCGGCGGAGATCACGGAGGTCAGTTGGGACGGCGAACCGGCGACGATGGGCGCCGCCCGCGGCCGCGAAGGGCGCGGCGACCTGGTGGGGGCGCTGACCGTCTACCGCGAGGCGGCCCCGGAGATGTCCAAGATCGGCCCCCTGGCCCGGGCCGACGGGCAGTTCCTCGTGGCCCGGGCGCTGGGCAAGCTGGCCTTGAACGACCCCGCCCGCCGGGCGGAGGCCGTCGCGGCGCTGCAACAGTTCGTCAAGGACAACCCGGACCACTTCCGCACCGACGCGGCCCTGCGGATGCTGGTCGAGGTGCAGACCGCCGCCAACGACCTGGAGGCCGCCGCCGCCACGCTGGAACAGCTCAAACAGAGCCCCTCGCAGGAGTTCAAAACGGCCGCGTCAGTCGCCGAAGGGCAGTTGGCACTGAAGCGGAACGAGGCGGACGCCGCCCTGAGCGCGTTCGACTCCGTGCTGCAGAGCGCCGAGGGCCGGGCCGCGGCGGAGGCGAAGATCGGCCGGGCCGCGGCGCTGACGCGGCTGAACCGGCACGACGAGGCACTGACGGTGTTGGACGGCGTGCTGGACGAATCCGCCGCCGGCGACGCCGAACTGCGGGCCGCCGCCCACGTCGGCCGCGGCGAAAGCCTGCAGGCGACCGGACAAACGAAACCCGCGATCCTCGAATACCTCAAAGTGGACGTGCTCTACCCGGGGGCCAGCGCCGCCCATGCGGAGAGCCTGTACCATTTGTCCCGGCTGTGGCCGACCGTCGGCTTCCCGGAGCGTGCCGGCGAAGCCGCCACCAAGTTGAACGCCAACTACCCGAACAGTGATTGGGCGGCGAAGCTGTCCGCCGGCTGATTGACCCTCCGGCCGACGCCTCCCACGTCCCGCCCGTTCCCGTTTTCGCTCACCTCCCGACCGGTTCCCGCCGTCCCGCCATGTCCCGCCGCTTCGCGTCCGCCCTGTTGTTGGGCCTGTTCCTGCTGACCCCCGCGGCGAGCTTCGCCCAGGACGACGCCGCCCCCGCCGCGGACGCCCCCGCCGCCGGCGCCACCGCCGCGGCGCCGGAGAGCCAGAACTTTCTGGTCTGGATGCTGGAGGCGAACGGCTGGCTGTTCGGCCTCATCTTCCTGGCCCTCTCCTTCGTGACGGTGGCGTTGATCACGCTGAACGTCCTCAAGGTGCGGCGGCAGAACTTCCTGCCGGACGGTTTCGTCGAGGACTTCGAGGCCGAACTGGCCGCGAAGAACTATCAGGGCGCCTACGAACTGGCCCGTGAGGACGAATCCGTCGTCGCCCGCGTGCTCGCCGCCGGGCTGGGCCGTCTGAACCGCGGCTACCCGGAGGCCGTCGAGGCGATGCAGGAGGTCGGCGAGGACGAGAACATGACCTACGAGCACGGCCTGAGCTACTTGGCGCTGGTCGGCGCCATCGCCCCGATGCTCGGCCTGCTGGGCACGGTCACCGGGATGATTTCCTCCTTCCAGACCATCGCCCAGAGCACCACCGCCCCCAAGCCCGCCGAGCTGGCCCAGGGTATTTCGCAGGCGCTCTTCACCACGCTGGAAGGGCTGGCGATCGCCATCCCCGCGATGGTCGCCTACAGCCTGCTGCGGAACCGCGTGGCCCGGTATATTCTGGAAGTCGGCATCGTCAGCGAGGGCCTGATGCAGCGGTTCAGCGCCCTGGGCAAAGCCAAGAAGGACGCCTGATCCCGGTTCCCCGGTCCCTTTTATAATCCCTGCCGCCGGAGCGGACGATGCGCGTCAAAGAGCGGGAACCGAACGTCGCGGAGGTCGATATGACCCCGATGATCGACATCGTGTTCCAGTTAATTGCCTTCTTTATGGTGATTACGAACTTCGAAAACACCCGCGCCGACGAGCGTGTCAAGCTGCCGATCGACGCCATCGCCCGGCCCACGGAGGCCCCGCGGGAGAAGGACATCGTGCTGAACGTCGGCTTTAACCGCCTCGCCGACGGGACGATCGACCCGGCCTCGCCCGACGCCCTGCTGTTCGACACCGCCGAGGGCGGGGCGGGCGTGCCGATCCCGCAGTCCGATACGATCCTCGCCCGGGAGGCCCGCGGTTTCACGGACGAGGGCACGAAGCTGGAGGACGTGACCGTGGTCATCCGGGCCGACGCGGAGGTGCCCAGCGGGCAGATCCAGAACCTGATCACCAAGGCGCAGGGCCAGCAATTCACGATGTTCGCGGTCAAGGCCCAGCAGGAAGAACAGTGACGGACGCCGCGGCGTCCCTCCTCCGATCAGCGAATATGAAAGCCCACCCATGAAGTTCCGCGGCGGCTCCAAAGTCGAAAAGATCGCGCCGCAGATGGCGCCGATGATCGACGTCGTGTTCCAGCTCCTGATCTTCTTTATGCTGACATTGAAGATCGTCGCCCCGGAGGGCGAGTTCGGCATTAACATGCCGCTGGGCGCCGGGGGGAACCCCACGGATTCGCTGCTTCCGGAGATCAACGTCCGCGTGCTGGCCACGCCGGCCGGGGAACTGGGCTCGTTGCAGCTCAACGGGGTCAACCTCGGCAACGACGACGCGGCGTTCGCCGAATTGACGAGCAAGATCCGCGCGATCGCCGGCGACCCCAGCGACGCGACGCCCAACGAGGATCTGTCCGTCACGATCGACCCGGACTACGATCTGAACTATCGCTGGTTCATTAAGACGGTGGGCTCCGTCAGCGGCGACAAACTGCCGGACGGCACGACGGTGCCGCTGGTCGGCAACATCAAGTTCGCCCAAGCCCGCGACCCGCGGTGAGGCGACGTTCTCCCCTCTCCCCCAAAAGGGGGGCGAGGGGGGACGGCAGATCGGGAGCTTGAGAGACGGTCGGGTCGCTCTTCCCCCCTCTCCCTCAGGGAGAGGGGCCGGGGGTGAGGGTGAGCGCACGGTTCACGCGTCTCCGCTCATGCGGTGGGGTGCCGGCCGATGGGCGAGCGAACGGACCGTAAACAGGGCTCGGGAATCGCCGCCCCCTCACCCCCGACCCCTCTCCCCCAAAAGGGGGCGAGGGGAGTCTTGAACGGCCCTATTCCTCGTCGTCGTCTCCGCGGCGGCGGCGGTCGCGTTCGTATTCTTCGAACTCGCGCTCGAACTCCGCTTCGCAGGCCGGGCAGGCGTCGGAGGTGCTGAAGTGCTGGACCCACCGCACCGGATCGAGCTCCGGGTGCGTGAGTTCCGTGGGGCAGATCTCCTCCAGCAGGTAGGCGTAGCTTTCCCGCGGGGTGAAGTGCTCGCAGACGTCCAACGCGATGCCGTGCTCGGCGAGGCGTGAGAGGAGCAGTTTGAGGGCGGCCTCGACCTTGGCGTCGTCCAGTTGCTCCGGGCGGCGGAGCCGCAGGGGGGGATCGAACACCTGGCCGATCGGCACGCCGGCGCCGCCCTCGATCAGGGCTTCGAGCCGCCGCAGGTCCTCGCCGAACTGCCCGCCGGGGCCGTCGCCGTCGCCGAAACTGCCGTCGCCGTAACTGCCGTCGCTGTACCCGTCCTCGCCGAAGCCGGCGAAGCCGCTGCCGAACAGGTCGGGCATGGCGTCGCGGTCGAGGGCGTCGGCGTCGTCGTCGAGTGAGTCCTGCAGGTCCGGGTCGAACAGGCCGAACGGGTCGTCGTCCTCGTCGTCGAACAGTCGGTCGCCGTCGGCGAAGCGGTCGTCGTCGTCCTCTTCCTCTCCGAACTGCGTGTCTTCGTCGGACAGATCCGTGAGGTGATCGTCGGGGGCGGAGCCGGCGACGATGTCCGGGTCGTCGAGTTCGTCTTCCTCGTCGTGGGAGGGCAGTTCGGTAATCACGGCGCCGGCGAGGTGCAGGCGAACGCGGCCGTTCTGGCTGTCCCATTCCAGCCGCAGCACGTCGCGGCCGGGGCGGGCGGGGTCGGAGGCCGGGCGGGAGGGCGTGGGGCCGGAGGCCGGCGGGGTGAGGCCGGCGGCGGGGCCGTGGTCGCCGCTCCGCAGGGACCCGCCGGGGTTGTGGGGGCCGGGGCGGTCGAGGGTCATCGGGCCGGTCGGGCCGACCTGCTGCCAGGCAAGGGCTTCGGAAAGGTCCGGCGGGGTGAAGATCTGCACGCCGCCGGGGGCGGATTCGAAGCGCACTCGTTTGCCGCGGAGGCCCTCGCCGGCGTCGCCGGTGAGGTTCAGCGTGATGGGGTGTTCCTGACCCCGCAGCTTGAGCCAGCCGCAGACGGCGTAGGGGCGGGTGTTGTCGATCTCCCCGCTGACGACCAACGGGCCGAGGCGCACGGGCTTACGGGCCGCCGCGGCCAGCGGAGGGAGCCCGTCGCCGCCGGGTTCATCGCCGGATCGTCCGTCGCCGCCCGGAAAGCCGAGGCGGTTGGTGGGGGGCCGGTTGTCGCTGGGTACGCTCACGTCTCCGGTTCTCCCATGGGGGGTGCAGGCGAGGCGAGTCCGGCCGAAGCCGGTCGGACCCGTCGTCCGCTGAAGGAAGTGTACGCCACGCGGCCGCGGGGTGAAACGGGGGGTTCGCCCGGGACCGCGGTTCGGGGCGGGGCGGGGCCTGCGAAATGCGGAACCGTCGCCGTCGATCGGACCCGCTCGGGGCGTTCCCGGTTCATGCGTGCTCGCGTTCCCGTGGGGGGCAGAGTCGCTGGGAAGAACGCGCGCCGCCTAACGGCGACGGCGAAGCGGGGGGATTTATGAAGAGGACCGCAGCAGGCCGGCGAGGCGGGGGCCGAGGGAGCGCAACGTCCGGCCGCGGTGGGAGAGGGCCCGCTTCACGGCGGGGGGGAGTTCGCCGAAGGTGCAGTGCAGTTCGCGGATCTCGAACAGCGGATCGTAGCCGAACCCGCCGGTCCCCCGGCGCTCCGTCGCGATGCGGCCGCGGCAGGCGTCCTCCGCGGTCAGCACGAGTTCGCCGGCCGGATTGGCGACCGCGACGCTGCTCACATAGCCGGCGCCGCGTCTCTCCGGCGGGACGCCGTCCAGTTCTCGCAATAATTTGTCGTTGTTCGCCTCGTCGTCGCCGTGGGAGCCGGCGTAGCGGGCGCTGTAGACGCCCGGCGCCCCCTTCAACGCGTCCACGCACAAGCCGCTGTCCTCGCCCAGCACGAACGCGTCGAACCCTTGCCCGGCGAGGAATGCGGCCGTCTGCATCGCCTTGAGGGCGGCGTTGGCGGCGAAGGTCTCGCCGTCCTCGACCACCTCCGGAACCGGGCCGAACTGGGCCAGTTCTTCGCCCTCGTCAAAGACGGACACGTCTTTCACCTGTTCGCCGCGGACCCCGTAGCGGGCGAGCAGGTCGACGACCTCCGCGAGCTTTTTGCGGTTGCGGGTGGCGAGGATGAGCATGGAATCAAGGCGGAAGGGCGAAGGCGGAGGGCGGAAGGAAACGATGCGGCGGCGGCCCTTCCGCCTGCCGCCCTCCCCCCTCCGCCTTCATTCAGATCGTCATTGCGCTGAAGCCGCCGTCGACGCAGAGGTTCGTGCCGGTCATGAAGCGGCCGGCGTCGGAGGCGAGCAGCAGCACGGCGCCGGCCAGTTCGCCGGGCTCGCCGAAGCGGTTCATCGGGGTGTGGTTCATGATCGCCGCGACCCGGTCCGGGGAGAGGATGTCGCGGTTCTGCTCCGCCGGAAAGAAGCCGGGGGAGAGGGCGTTCACCCGCACGCCCTGCGGCGCCCACTCCCGCGCGAGGTTGCGGGTGAGGTTCAACACCGCCGCCTTGCTGGCGCTGTAGGTGAAGACCCGGGAGAGCGGGATCTCCGCGGACATGCTGGCCAAATTCATGATGCTGCCGGAGCCCCGCTCCAGCATCGCCGGGCCCAGGATCTGGCAGGCCAGCCGGACCGAATCGAGGTTCACCCGGAAGATTTTGTGCCACTCGTCGTCGGAGATCTCTAGGAACGGCGTGGCGGCGTTGACCCCGGCGGCGTTCACCAGCACGTCCGGGGGGCCGCCGTCGGCGAGCAGTTGGTCGCGGAGGCTTTCGAGGTCCTCCCGGCGGGTGGCGTCGGCGGTGATCACCGCGGCGGAGCCGCCGGCGGCTTTGATACGGTCGGCGACTTCGTTCCCGGCGGCTTCCCCGCGGCCGACGATGATCAGTTCGGCACCGGCGGCGGCGAGGGTCTCGGCGATCGCCCCGCCCAGCACGCCGGTTCCGCCGACCACCACGGCCCGTTTGCCGGTCAGGTCGAACAAAACCGCCGGCGGCGTCGCGGCGGGGGTGGGAGCGCGGTCCCCCTTGGGGGCGGTCGGATCGTTCTCAGGTGCGGCCATGCCCGCAGGGTAACGGAGCGATCCCGGAGCCGACACGCCGCCGGCCCTGCACGCTTTCATCCCCCCTCTCCCTTGAGGGAGAGGGGCCGGGGGTGAGGGTGAGGCACGGTTTATTCGCCCCCGCTCTCTGCGGTGACGTCCCGGCCGATCCATGAAGAAGCGGACCGTCAACGGCATCCGGACGTCACTGCCCCCTCACCCCCGACCCCTCTCCCCCAAAAGGGGGCGGGGGGGGAAGCCGGCTCATCCTCAAGGCCCGGCGGCGCCGGCGCCGCCGCCGGGAATGAACAGTTCGCCCAGCAGGAAGCGGAGCGCCTCGTCCTGAAGCTGACGGCCCGTCTGCACCTGGACCCGCGGGTTGCGGACCGTGCCGCCGACGTGCAGGTACACCACGCGGTCCCGCAGGATCCGGCTGGCCCGCAGGGCGAAGCCGACGGGCGTGGGGCCGGCGGCTTCCTCCACCAATCGGAGCAGCACGTCGCCGGTCACGTCGCGGGGGCCGGTGTCGGCGACGACTTCCAGGTCCAGCCGGCCGGCGGGCAGGGCGGCGGTCCCGGTGGCGTATAGGCGAATGCCGGGGCCGGAGAGCGTCAGCCGCTCGATCCGGGCGACGGAGTTCCGCAGCCGCACGGCCAACTCCCCGGTGCGGGCGGTGGCGGGGCCGCGGAACTTCAGGAAGGGCTGGAGCGCGCTGAGCACCGGCAAGCCCTGCGGGGAGGGGCTCACCAGGATCAGCCGGGCCTCGCCCTCCAGGTCTTCCAGTCCGTCCACGGCCCGGCCGGCCAGTGTGACGGTGCCGGCGACGCGGCCGCCGGTCAGGTTCCCGCCGGCGCCCTGGGTGAGGACCGTGGAGTCCACGCCCCGCAGGTTCAAATCGACGTCCAGCCCCACGCCGGGGCTGCGGCCGAACTGCACGTCCACGCCGCCCTCCACCGTGCCGCCGCCCACCGAGGCGCTGGCGCCGCCGATGCGCACCCGGCCGGAGCCGGCGGCGGGCGTGTAAACCAGTTCGGTGGGCAGGCGCCAACGGGAGATGTCGAACAGGTAGTCGTTGCCCGGCCGCCCGGGGGCGTTCGCGGCGAGGAACTGCCCGCGGTCCAGTTCGATCTGCCCCCGCAGCATCACGGCGTTCACGCCGAGCAGGCCGTTCAGCCGTATGCCCAGCCGGCCGGTCACGTTTTCCCCCAGCCAGGGGACCGGGGCGAAGGCGCGGTCGGCGTCGGCGTCGCGGAGCAGCAGTTCGATCTGCAGCGCGCCGTTTGTGGAATCGCCGCCGGGCGGGGGGCCGACGGTCAGTTGGAAGGTTCCGCCGGCGTAGCGGCCGTTGCGCAGCTCGCCGGTCCAGTCGGTCGGATCGCGGGCGTCGAGGGCCAGAATGGCGTCGTTGACCAGTTGCTCGCCGCCCCAGGTGACCGACCGCAGCCGCACCGTGCCGGTCAGCCGGGGCGCCGGGCGGCCGGGGCGGAGGGAATCGATCTCCGCGGGCGCCCGCGTGGGCAGGGCGGCGCAGCCGGGCGGGGGGGCGACGCCGGGCAGCAGCGCCGCCAGATCCACCGGCGGGCCTTCGGGGTGGGAATCGAACCGCAGGCAGAGGTTGGCCTGTCCGCGGACCGACGGCGCCGCCCCGCTGCGGCCGCGGAGGACCGATTCCAGCTCCAGCAGGTCCGCGTTCTGCACCCCCGCCGACGCGACCACCCGCAACGGCCACGCCCCGAATCCGTCGTCGCCGGTTTCCCCCCCGCCGGTCTCCGCGGCGCCTGAAAACAGGGCGATCGCGTCGGCGGCGGCCGCGCTCGCGGCGGCTGTGGGCGTCGCGACCGTGGGCACGGCGGCCGGGTTGGTGGCGGCCATTGGCGTGACGGGGCCGGGCTCAGCGAAGGCGAGGGCCGCGGGGGAGGGCGCCGCGGCAACGGGTAGCGGGCGGAACGCGGCGGCGGCGCCGAAGTCGCCGCCGAACCCGCGGGCCTCCACCGCTCCCTTGCCCACGCCCCCAGCCAGTTCCGCGGTGAGGATCGCGTCCCGCAGCCGCACCGGCCGCCCGGCGCCGCTGCGTCGCACGACTGTCAGCAGGTCGCTGGTCACCCGGCCGTTCAGGGCCACGGACTTCAGCGACAGCCGCCCGGCCGGCCAGGCGGCGGCGGCCCGCACGGTGGCGGCGCCGGTCAGCGGGGGCTCGGTTCCGCCGGCCGCCGGATCGAACCGCCGCGGGGAGGCCGCCGTCAGCAGGGCGCCCACGTCCCCGCCGACCCAGGCCAGCGTCGCGGACCCGTTCTCCTCCGTCTCGACCGGCGCCGCCGCCGGCCCCCCGACCGAGGGCTCCCGAACCGAGGGCTCCCGAACCGAGGGCTCCCGAACCGAGGGCTCACTGTTCAAGGGAGGCCCGGCGGGTTCCTCGCGGGGCAGGGGGACGGAGGCCGTCACCCGCAGGTCGCCGTCGGCCAGCCTCGCCGCCAGCCGTTCGACCGTCAGCCGGGTGCGGCCGCGGGCGGGGTGGTCGAGGGTCGCCGTCGTCTTCACGTCGTTCAACACGACCGGGCCGAGACCGGGGAAGTCCGCGTCCGGGGGCACTTCCAGATCCAGACGCTCGGCGATCAGATTGAGGTCCGCCGTCCAGGGGGCGGCGGCCTCGGGGGAGTCGGCGGGCGCCGCCGGATCGCCCAGCTTGCCGTTCGCGGTGAGGTTGAAGTTCAACGCGCCGCCCAGGGCGACGGGGCTGTCGGGGGAGTCCGGGCCGAACTCCCGCACGGCCAGCGGCAGCACGGGGGCCAGCCGCCGGGCGAGATCGCGGGGGTCGGCGCCGGTGACGTTCACGGCGGCGGCCCAGGCGCGGGCGCCGTCCGTCCGCAGCTCGCCCCGCCCGGACGCCGCCGCCGCGCCCAACGCCACGCCCAGCTGATTCACCCGGACGACGTTCTCGTCGGCCTCCGCGGCGAGGGTCAGCAGGTCGACGCCCACGCCGAACGCCGTCACGTCGTGGCCGGACAGCGACAGGTCGCCCCGCAGATCGGCGGGGTCGTCGGAGCCCGTCAGGTCCGCGTTCAGCGTGACGGTCCCGGCGAACGCCCCCGGGCCGGTCGCCAGATCGCCCAACGGTCCGCCGTCCCCGCTGGCGCCGGAGCTGTCGTTCCCGACGGCGGTCAGCGCCGGGGCGAGGACGGCCAGCGGCACGCCGTCGGCGTCCAGCTTGAACGCAAACGGGTGCGGCTCCTGACGGGACCGGGAGCCCGAGGCGGACAGCGTGCCGATCCGCGGTTCGGCGTCCGGCCCGGGGTCCGGGGGGGCGAGGAAGCGGGCGCTGAGGGAGCTCACCGTCAGCCGCTCCGGGGTGAGGGCGACCTCCGCGGCCAGCGAGGGCAGTTCCAGCCCCGGCGCCAGCGCCGGCAACCGGACGTCGCTGGCCCGCAGCACGCCCTCGGCGGTTTCCAGATTGAACGGTTCCAGCGTGCCGGTCGCGGCGATCTGCCCCAGCGTCGAGCCGCGACGGCCGGAGCGGGCGGCGGCCCCGTCGGCGCCGGGCACCTCGGCGGGCGGGGGGAAGCCGGCGGCGCCCAGCAGGGGGGGGAGCAGCGTGTCGGTCGGCCATTCGTCCCACCGCAGCGTCGCCCGGAACGGCCGCGGCGCCGTCAGCCCGAGGGCGCCCTCGCCCGTCAATCGGCCGCGGGCTGCGTTGCCGCCGCCGTTTCCGGCACGGGCGGGCGGGGCGGCGGTGAGCAACAAATCGCGCCACTGGAGCGTGCCGTCGGCGACGTCGATCTTCGCGGAGGCTTCCGTCAGCGCGATCGTCCCGCCGCCGGGCATTGCGAGAGTGGGGTTCCGCAGCGTGACGGAGCCGTCCGCCGCCGCCAGCCGCACGCTCCGGCGGGGCACGCAGGGGTCGTTCGGGTCGGTGGCGTCCGGGTCCGGGGGCGGGGTGAACCGCACGTCGATCCGGCCGTTCGCCGCGGCGACGCCGTTCAGCCCGTACTCGGGCGGCAGCAGGTCCGCCGGCAGGCGGGCGAGGTCGAGGTCCGCGAGGGTCAGGTTCGCCGTCAGCGGCAGGTCGGGGCGGTCGAAGTCCACCGCGGCGATGCCCGTCAGGGTCCCGCCGGACGGTCTTTCCGCCTCGTCGGCCGCGGCCTCGCCGTCGCCGTCGCCCTCGAAGGCGATCCGCAGGTCGGCGGCGGTCAGGCGGTCTTCGGCGAGGCGGAGGTCAGCGGAGAGGGTTTCCACCGGCAGGGAGAACAGCCGCAGGCCCGTGCCCCGCACGTCCGCCCGCACCTGTTCGAGCCCCCACGGATTCGCCGGCCCGCGGGCCCGGCCGGCGGCGGCGAAGCGGCCCTGCCGGGCGATCAGCCACTCCGGCGGACGCACGCAGACCGGGATCAGGTCGAAGATCCCCTCGGTCACCTCGCCCAGCCGGCCCTCGGCGGTCCAGCCGTTCGGGCCGACGGCGGCGCTGCCGGTGAAGGCGCCGCGGTCGGTGACGGCCCGCACGTCCGTCAGCGTCGCTTCGCCGTTCGCCACGGCCAGGTTCCCCGCCAGCTCCAGCACCGGCACGTCGTACACCTGCAGGTTCTCCCCGCTGAGGGTCAGCTCCGCCGCGGTGAGGTCCCCCGGCTCCAGCGTGCCCACCAGCGTGCCGCGGAGCGTCAGCGAACCGTCTCCCGACAGGGCGCCGGCGGGCGGGCGGATCGGCTCCGGCAGGGCTTCGAGCAGGCGGGGGGTGAGGTCCGTGCCGGTCAGATCCGCGGTCCAGGCGCCGGCGCCGGTCAGGTCCGCGGTCGCCGAACCGACCACGCTGCCGGCCTCGGTGCGGAGCACGACGTTCGTCAGTTCGAGCGAGTCCGGGCCGTCCTCGCCGACGGCGTCGCCGTCGCCTTCAGGATTGGCATTGCCAAGGTCGGCGTCGCCCTCGTTGCCGCGGCGGGGGGAGTAGTTGGCGACGAGGTCGGCGCTGAGGGCCGTCACCGCCAGCCCGTTGACCCGCAGCGGTTCGGCCCCGGGGTTCTCCGCGTTCTCGCCGTCTGGGTTCTCGCCGTCCGGTTGCAGGGCGGAGCCGCCACGCAGCGTGGCGGTGAGGGCGCCGGCCGGGGGCTCCAGCACGCCGTCGCCCTGCACGTTCAGGGCCAGCGTGCCGGTGAGGTCCGCCGGCAGCCAGGCGGGCGGACCGTCGGGGAACAGGGCGGTGAGGATCGAGAGGTCGAACCGCTCGCTGGTCGCCGCCGCTTCGAACGCGTAGGGGACGACCACCTCCACCGACGCCGCCCCCCGCAGCGGTTGCCCGGCGACCAGCGTCGTCAGCCGGCTCAGTTCGGCCGTGCCGTCGCTCAGGGCGAGGGCGGCGTCCAAGTCGTCCACCGCCCGGCCCGCGACGGTCAGGCCGGTGGCGGAGACCTGCGCCGTCGCCTCATAGGCCGCCGGGTCGCCCCGCTCCGGCCAAGGCACGCGGGCGGTAACCGTGCCGGTAAACGTCCCCCCGGCGACCGGCAGCCCGGCGCCCAAGCGGTCCCACAACACCGTGAGCGGCACGTCCGTCGCCGTGAGGGTCGCGGTCGCCTCGGTTTCCTCCCCCGCCAACGGCAGCGAGGCGGAACCCGTCAGCGTGCCGACCGGCCCCCCGATCGCCGCCCCCCCGACAAAGGCCCCGTCCACCGGCAGGTTCACGGAGAGGTCGTCCAGCGCGAGAACCCCGCGGGCCAGCGACAGGTCCGCGACCACATCCGTCAGCACGATCGGCTCGATCGGCGGCGGCGGGGCCGCGTTCGGGTCGGCCGGGGCCGGGGCGGGATCGGCCGGAGCCGCGCCGGGGGCGGGCGGGGCGGGGGCGAGGGTCAGCCGGGGGGAGGTGATCCGCCCGGTAGCGGTGATCGCCCCGGACTGCGTGATTTGCGTCAGCCGGACGGTCACGGTGACCGTGGCGCTGACCTTGCCCTCCGCCTCGATCGGCACCTTCACCCCGAAGCGTGCCAGCCGGGCCTTGAGGGTGGCGAGGTCCACGTCCCGCACGTTGACGGTCCGCGTGACGGTGGCGGCGTCGGCGGCGTCGCCGGCCCGGTTCGCCTGCCGCCGCACTGCCTCCGCCCCGCGGGCGAACAGCTCGGTCAGTTGCCCCGCGGCCGGATCGGGCGCCGCAAACAGGGTCAGCAATACGGCGACGGACAGGGCACGCCGCACGGCGGACTCCGGGGTGTTGGGGACGAAGCCGCGGACCTCCGCCGCGGGCCGGGCATTCTCCCCGCCGACCCGGCCTGGCGCCACGGGGGCGATCCCCCGAGCGTCAGATCCCCGCAACCGGAAGCCTCCGCCGCCGTGCCCCCCGATGCACCCCCCGCCGGCGTGGGAACGGCCCGCCGCCGGCGTGGGAGCGACCCGCCGGTGGCGTGGGGCGGGCCGGGGGCGTAGCGTGACGGGCGATTGGGGATCGCCGGAAAGCCGCTGTGAGCGACGTGACGCACCTGCTCGACCGTTGCGAATCCGGCGATCCCGCCGCCGCGGACGCGTTATTGCCGTTGGTCTACGACGAACTCCGGCGTCTCGCCCGGAGCCGGATGCGCCACGAGGGGTCCGACCTCACGCTGCAGGCCACCGGGCTGGTGCACGAGGCCTATCTGCGGCTCACGCAGTCGAGCGGCGACGAACAGGCGAGCGGCGACGACCCCCCCGGCGACGACCCCCCCGGCGGCGCCCGCGGGTGGGACTCGCGCGGGCACTTCTTCGCCGCGGCGGCGGAGGCGATGCGGCGGATTCTGATCGAACGCGCCCGCCGCAAGGCCCGGCTCAAGCACGGCGGCGGACGGCGGCGGGCGTCGCTGTCGGCCGTCCAGCGGGCGGGCCGGGGGCCGGCCGTCGACCCCCCGGGCTTCGCTGAGGACGGCGGCGGCGGCGAACTCCTCGCCCTGGACGCCGCCCTGACCCGGTTCGAAACGGAACGCCCCCGGGCCGCCGCGGTCGTCAAACTGCGGTACTTCGCCGGCCTGAGCTTCGAGGAGACCGCCGCCGCCCTCAACATTTCCCGAGCGACGGCGGTGCGGGACTGGACGCTCGGCCGGGCCTGGCTGCACCGTGAGATCGCCGGAATCGGCGCCCGCGGGGATTTTCCGTGAGCACGGCCGCGGGCGGCCGTCGCATTGAGGCACGCTCCCTCCCGCATTTCGCCCCGACGCATGTCCGCCCGCTCCGTCGCCGATTCCGCCGCCAACCCCCAGGCCGCCGGACCCGGGGCCGCCGATTCGGCCGGGGAGACCGCGGCGGATCGCCTGTTTCTGGAAGCGGTCGATCGGGAGGACCCGGCCGACCGGGCGGCCCTGCTGGACGCCCGCTGCGAGGGCGACCCGGCGTTGCGGGCCGAGGTGGAGGCGTTGCTGGCCGCCCACGGGGCGGCCGGTGGCGTGCTGGACCGCACCCTCGACGGCGGACCCACGAAAAGCCCTGAGAACCCGGACGCCGCCGAGTTCCCCCCGCTCCCCGAGACGCTGGGCGATTACCGCGTGCTGGAGCCGGTCGGCCGCGGGGGGATGGGGGTGGTCTGGCGGGCCCGCGATCGGCGTTTGGACCGCATCGTGGCGATCAAGGCGCTGGCGCCGCAGTTGGCCGCCGACCCCGTCGCCCGCCGCCGGTTCGTGCGGGAGGCGCGGGCCGCCGCGGCGGTGACGCACCCGCACGTCGTCACCATTCACGCCGTCGAACCGGACGGGCCGACGCCGTTCCTGGTGATGGAATACGTCGCCGGCCGCTCCCTGAAGGAGAAGCTGGACGCCGACGGCCCGCTGGAACTCCGCGAGACGCTGCGGATCGGCGCCCAGATCGCCGCCGGCCTCGCCGCCGCCCACGAGCGGGGGCTGATTCACCGGGACGTCAAACCCGGCAACGTGCTGCTGGAAAACGGCGTGGAGCGGGTGAAACTGACGGACTTCGGCCTGGCCCGCGTCGCGGACGACGTGGCGCTCACCCGCACCGGGCAGATCGCCGGCACCCCGCAGTACATGTCCCCAGAGCAGGCGGAAGGGACGTTGATCGACGTCCGCAGCGACCTGTTCAGCCTCGGCGGGGTGCTGTACGCGATGGCCGCCGGCCGCCCGCCGTTCCGCGGGGACTCGACGCTGACGGTGCTCCGCGGGGTCTGCGACCTCTCCCCCCGGCCGCTCCGCGAGGAGAACCCGGAGGTCCCGCCCTGGCTGGCGGCGCTCGTCGAACGGCTGCTGGCGAAGAACCCGGACGACCGCGGTCTCTCCGCCGCCGAGGTCGCCGCCCTGCTGAACCGGCGCCTGACGGAACTGGAGAACCCCGGCCTGCCGACGCTCCCCGAAAGCGAGGCCGTCCTCCCCCCGGACCGGAGCCCGAGCCCGCACCTCGCCTCCAACCCGACCCGGCGGCCCGCCCGCGGCCGGGGGCTGCGGCGGTGGGCGACCGCCGCGGCCGTGCTGTTGGCGTCCCTCGTCGGCATGGGCGCCGCGGAGGCGACCGGGGTGACGGAGATCGTGCCCACCGTCGTGCGGCTGGTGCGGGGCGAGGGCGTGCTGGTGGTCTCCGTCAGCGACCCGGAAGTCGGCGTGACGATTGAGGGGGAGGACCTGCTCATCACCGGCGCCGGGGCCGGCGAGATCCGCCTCAAACCCGGTGCCTATACGGTGAAGGGAACTCGCGACGGCGAGCCGGTCTTTCAGGAGGTGATCACCGTCGAACGCAGCGGCCGCGAGGTCGTCAACGTGCACTGGGAGCCGAAGGACGCCGCCGGCCGCCCCGCCGATCTGGCGGACCACCGACCGCCCGCAGGCCGAGATCGGGAGCCCCGCACGCTCGACGAATTCCGGGCGATGTGGCCGCGGTTGAGCGGAACCGAAGCCGCGGCCGCCCGGGCCGAGCAAGCCCCGCAGTTCATCCCGCCGCAGTTCGGCGTGCTGGCGCCGGTCGGCGGGGCCGGGGCCGTCTCGCTGGTCCGGCGTTTTGAGGGGCACACGGCGCCGGCGAAGTCCGTCGCCGTCTCGCCGGACGGCAAACGGGTCGCCAGCGGCAGCGGGTTCCCGAAGGGCGACCGGACGGCCCGCGTGTGGGAGGTCGCCACCGGCCGCGAACGGCACGTCTTCGAGCACCCCGCCGCGGTGATGGACGTGACGTTCTCCCCGGACGGCGAGCGGCTGCTGACCGGCGCCGCCGACGGGTTCGCCCGCGTCTTCGATCTGGACTCCGGCGAGGAACTGCGGCGCTACCGCGGGACGAACGTGCTGATGGACGTGACGTTTAGCCCCGACAGGGCGTCGGTCCTCGCGGCGTCCCACTTCGGCGAAGCGGTGTACGTGTGGGACGCCGACACCGGCGACGTGGCGCACGTCCTCAAGCACGAACGCCGCCGCCCGCTGCGGGTCGCCGTCACCCCGGACGGCGAACGGGTCGTGGCCGCCGACGAAGGCGGTCAACTGCTGATCTGGAGCCTCGACGACGGGGCCTTCCTCAAGGCCCTGCCGGCCGCGGCGCCGGACCGCCGGGGCAGCGTCGGCCTGGCCCTGTCGCCGGACGGTCGCCAGGCGATGACCGCCGACAACGCCGGCCTGGTCCGGCTGTGGGACCTGGACTCCGGCACGCAACTCTGGTCCATGATGAGCGGCGTGACCGCGGTGCAGGGGCTCGCCCTCGCCCCGGACGGGGCCACGGCCCTGGCCGTCGGCGGCGCCGGGCCGGTCGGCAGTCGGGCACTGGCCCTGATCGACTGGAAGACCGGCGAGAAACGGCTCGAACTGGGCTACGAAGGCGGGTTCCTCTGGGACGTCGCGTTCCTGCCGGACGGCGATCGGTTCGTCACCGTGTCCGGCGCCCGCTGGATGAAAGGCGCCGCCCTGCCGACGGGCGACAACGCCGTCAGCCTGTGGCGGCTGAGCGCCGCCCGCCCGGCCGTCGACCGTCCCGCCGCCGCGGCGCCGGGGACTGCGGCCCGGACCGACCAGGGGCCGCGACGGAGCGGCGACGGGCCGCAGTTCGTGCAGCCGCGGTATCCGACCTTTGGGCCGGAGGGCCCGCGGCAGAACGAGGCGGCGCTGTCGTTGGTGCGGCGGTTCGAGGGCCACGATGCCGCCCCCGCGGCGGTCGCGGTCTCCCCGGACGGCAAACTGGCTGCCAGCGGCAGCGGGCGGCCGATCGGCGACCGCACCGCCCGGGTGTGGGATGTCGAAACTGGGAAATTGCTCCACACCTTCGAACACGACGCCTCGGTCTATGTCGTCGCGTTCAGCCCGAAGGGGCATCGGCTGCTGACCGGGGCCGCGGACGGCGTGGCGCGGGTGTGGAATCTTTCCGGTCCGGGCGGCGTCGGTCGTGTGGTCCGCGAGTTTCGCGCCTCAGATGCGCTGCTGGATATCGCCTACGGCCCCGATGACACGATCGACGGAGGGATCGTGATCGGCGCTGCCGCAGACAGGAAAGTGTATGTGTGGAAGGCGAATACCGGCGACGTAATTCACGTCCTGAAGCACGACGGCGAACGGCCGACCCGCGCCGCCGTCACGCCGGACGGTCGGCGGGTCGTCGCGACGGACCGCAGCGGTCAGTTGCTCGTCTGGGACCTCGACGACGGGAAGTTCCTCAAGGCGATCCCGGTCGGCCTGCCGAACCACGAGGGCGACGGCGACGGCGGGCTGGCCCTGCTGGCTGACGGGAAGCGGGCCCTCGTCGGTGACGATGCCGGCATCGTGCGGCTGTGGGACCTCGACACCGGCGAGGAGGTCTGGTCCACCATGTGCGGCGTCGTCGCGATCCAGGCGATCGCGCTCAGCCCGGACGGGAACGTCGCCCTGATCGGCGGCGGCAGCGGCACGCCGCAGAACCGAGCCCTGTCAGTCCTCGACGTGAGGACCGGCGTCAAACAGTTCGACCGCGGCTACGAGGGCGGCTTCCTCTGGGACGTGGCCTTTCTGCCGGACGGCAAACGCTTCGTCACCGCCGCCGGCTCCCGTTGGTTCCGCAACAAACCCCTCGCCACCGACGACAACGCCCTCGGCCTGTGGGAGCTGAACTTGGGCGAACCGGCGACGGCCGCCCGAGCGTCGTTCCTTGAGACCGGAACCTTTGATGATATGGCGCCGCCCGCCCCCGGCGCGACTCCCGACGGCTTCAACGATCCTGCGCCTGAGGATCTCGATGAGGTAGAAGCCGACTGAGGCCCATCCCAAGCGCGAAGCGGTGAGCGCTCGCCGCATCCGTTACGCTGGCGGCGTTCGCCCGTTCCCCGTCGCTCCGATTGGACCGCCGCCCATGCTCGCCGCCCTGTTGCTCGTTTCGCTCGGCATTCAAGACGGGGCCGAACGCGGCGTCCCGCAGATGCGCCCGGAATCCCCTGCCGGGCAATTCGAAAAGGGGTTCACGCCGCTGTTCGACGGCGAAACGCTGGACGGCTGGAACGGCCGGGAGGGCCTGTGGAGCGTCGAGGACGGGGCGATCGTCGGCCGCACCAACGACGAGAAGCCGTTGGAGGCCAATACGTTCCTCGTGCTCGAAAAGCCGGCGGAGAACTTCGACCTGCGGCTGAAATACAAGATTGAAAGCGGCAACAGCGGCGTGCAGTACCGCGCCGAAGCGTTCGACGAAGAGGCCTATCGCGTCCGCGGCCCGCAGGCGGATATCGACAGCTCCCCGCAATACACCGGCATTCATTACAGCGAGGGCGCCCGCGGAATCGTCGCCGTGCGGGGCCAGAAGGTGAAGGTCGTGCCCGACGGGAAGAAGGGCAAGAACGAGACTGTCGGTTCCAGCGGCGACGCCGCCGAATTGCAGGCGAAGCACATCAAATCGAACGACTGGAACGAGTACCGCATCGTCGCCGACGGCCCGACGATGCGGCACTACGTCAACGGTCAATTAATGTCCGAGGTGACCGACGAACGCCCGGACCGCGAGAAATCCGGCGTGATCGCCCTCCAACTGCACCGCGGCCCGCCGATGGTCGTGCGGTTTAAGGACGTGCGGATCAAACGGCTGAAGTAGTCGGACGTCGTTCCCCCCTCTCCCTTGAGGGAGAGGGGCCGGGGGTGAGGGTGGGCGAACCGTTCGCCCGCTTCCGCTCTCTGCGGTACGTCTTCCGACTGAGAGCAGGCGGACAGTGAACGGCTTGCGGGAGTCGTTGCCCCCTCACCCCCGACCCCTCTCCCCCAAAGGGGGGCGAGGGGGGACGAGGACGGCGGACGGCGAGAGGAGGTTCGCCGCCCTCTTCCCCCCTCTCCCTCAGGGAGAGGGGCCGGGGGTGAGGGTGAGCGAACGGTTCACCTGCTGCCGCTCTCTGCGGTGAGGCGCCTAGGTAAGAGCGAACGGACGGTGTACGGCGTCCGGGCGTCGCTGCCCCCTCACCCCCGACCCCTCTCCCCCAAAAGGGGGCGAGGGGAGGTTTGAGGGCGTCACGCCGCGGCGCGGCGGGGGGCGTCGGCGCTGGGGAGGGGACGGGCCTGTTTGGCCCAGGCGCACCAGTTCGTCACCTCGGCCAGGTCCGGCGGGGCGCTGCCGCGGAGGATGCGTTCGCCCTCGGAGGTGTCCAGCAGCGGTTCGGTCAGACCCAGCAGGTCCTCCGGGGCCAGGCCGAGCACGTCGTCCGGGTCCGTCACGCCGACGGCCACCAGGATCTGCACGTCGTGGCCGTGCAGGTTGGGGATGCGGCACATCAGGTTCGCCGCGTCCTGCCAGTCGCGGACGACCTCCGGCACCACCCAGCGGGTGTCCAGCCGGTCCGCCAAGTCGTGCGGATCGCCGGAGAGCAGGTCGCCGACCGTCTCCACGCCGATCTTCAGGAACCGGGCGGCCGTCTTCGGGCCCACGCCCGGGGCGTCCACCACCGGGTCCGCCGGGTGCAGACGGAACGTCAGCGAGGGCTCCGCCGGCGGGGCGAACGGGACCGCCGGCCGCGGGCGCTCGGCCGGCTGCGGGCGTTCCGCCTGGGGCGGGGCAAACCGCGGGGCGGCGAAGGGCTGGAAGGCCCGTTCGACGACGGCCTCGGTCTCCGGCTCCGCCCGCGGGGCGGGCGGAGCCGCGGGGGCCGGGGGCCGGGGGGCGGCGGGCGGCGGCTGGAACGCCTGTTTGAGCGCCTGTTCAAAGTCCGGCTGGGGCACCGGTTGGAAGCTCGACTGGAACGACGGTTGGAACTCGTCGGCGACCTCCCGCGGGGCCAGCGGGGAGAGCATCCGCGGCCGGGGGCGGGGGGCGTCTTGCTCCGGACGCGTGCCGCCCGCACGCGCGCCGCCTGCCGGCGACGGCAAAGCGGGGCGGGCTGTTTGGCGTTCGGGTTGCTGTTCGGACTGATAGGCGGCGAAGGCCTCGCGGACGACGCGGTTCTCCTCCGGCAGCCGTTTGACCACGTCGCCGGTCTTTTTTAATTCCTTCCAGATCCGCATGACCTCGGCCCGGTCGCCCCGGTCGTGCAGCTTGCGGGTCAGCCAGAGGATCGGCTTGGAGAAGGCCGTGAGGAACCCGATCAGGCTCACGCCGGCCCGCGGCGGGGCCTGGCCGGCTTCTTCAATGGCCCGGTCCAGAATCCGGGCGAAGCCGACCGCGGCGTGCCCGCAGCAGAGGGCCAGTTCCCGTCGACAGACGCCGTCCAGCCCGGCCTGCGGGTTCTTCACCCCGGCGGCGAAGTCGTAGCGGGTGCAGAGTTCGTCGTAGAACTCGTGGGCGCGGGCGGCGCCGTCGATCGTCATCCGTTCCAGCCAGTCGTCCCCCGACGGGACGGCGACCGTCGGCCAGCCCAGCGGGCCTTCCAGGTCGCTGCGGAACAGGTCGTAGGACTTCGTGCAGCTCCACTCGGCGGCCCGGTGGATGCGCTTTTCCGCCTCGCTTTGGCCCGTGTGGAAGGGCATCAGCGGGTCGGTGTAATAGTGGCTCAGCACGCCGGCCGCGTAGGCGGCGGCCGGCCAGTCGCGGGCGGCCAACTGCTCGACCAGCACGCCGTACCACTCGCGGACCTTCTTCGGCGCCCCGCCCCACAGTCCGTCGCGGACGTGCAGGACGTGGTTGGCGAAATCCTTGAAATCCTTATCCGGCGCCTTGGTCCCGGTCAGCAGCGGTTCGACCTGCCGGAGAAACAGGTTCCGCCAGTGGACGGAGCGCTCCCCGGAGAGGTGCGTCAGCGCGTCGAGCGCCAGCTTATGGTGCGTGCTCTTGGCCTTCTCCGCGTGCAACACGCGAAACAACAACGGCAGCCGGGGGCGTTCCGTGGACGACCCGGCGGAGGGCGCAGCGGCGGGGGGGGCGGGCTCGGCCATCGGACGGGTGTAGTTCACCCCCGGGCCGGCCACCAACCCGGGATGCGGCGCCTCCGTCTCCCCTCTCCCTCAGGGAGAGGGGCCGGGGGTGAGGGTGGACGCACGGTTTATACGCCCCCGCTCTCTGCAGTGACGAACGGGCTGACGGGCGAGTGAGGCGGACCTTGAACGACGTTCGGGAATCACCGCCCCCTCACCCCCGACCCCTCTCCCCCAGAAGGGGGCGAGGGGGGAAGGGCACGCGTCGCTCAGTAGTTGCCGGCGGTGACGCCGGGCCAGTCGTCGGTGCGGAAGGGCGCCGCCGGCAGGCCGCGGGTGTTGAACAGCGTGACCTTCGGGTTGTCGGACCAGCCGTAGCGGACGGCGGCGATCTCCGAGACGCCCTCCGGCGCCGTCACCTTCACGGTGTTCGGGCCGGTCAGTTCGGCCTTGGCCCAGTGGAATTTTTTGTCCGGCCCGGCGACCGCGAAGCCCAGGGCTTCGCCGGGGGCGGCGACGTCGGCGCCGATCGACTCGTCCCGGCGGATCTGGAGCGAATCGCCGTCGACGTCGAAGGTCACCGTGGCGGTTCTGCCGTCCATTTTCACGTCGGCCACCCGCGGGCTGAGCTGCCCGGCGGCGTCCATGTCGTAGACGGTTTCCAGCGCCGCCAGGGCGAGGCGTTCGCCGACGTCCTTTTTATTGCGGGGGTGAATGTCCTTCGCCTCGCCGACGTCCAGAATCACCGCCTGACCGACGTCCGGCAGTTCGTCCAGCGTCTTGTCCTGGGCTTCCCGCAGTTCGGCCCAGTCGGAACCGGCGTTGGCGTCGTCCGTGGGGGCGCGGAAGTTGGCGAGCTGCACCCAGAAGAACGGCAGGTTCTGGCCGAACTGCTCCCGCCAGTCCTCGATCATAGCGGGGAAGATTTCGTCGTACTGCTCCGCCCGGCCGGCGTTGGATTCGCCCTGGTACCAGATCGCCCCTTTGAGGGCGAAGGGGACCAGCGGGGCGATCATGCCGTTGTTGAGGTTCCCGGGGTGGTGCGGGTTCGTGGGGGTTTGGCGATTGGTCCACTCCTTCCCGGACGCTTCGGCGGCGGCGAAGCCCTCGTCGATCTTCTCCCACCGCTCCAGCAGGGGCGGGGCGGTTTTGAGGGTCTTCAGCGATTCCTCGCGGGTCCAGGCCTCGGACGGCGTGCCGCCCCAGCTGGAATTAATCAGGCCGACCGGCCGGCCGGTCTCCCCCTGAATCGTCTTGCCGAAGTAGTAGCCGACCGCGGAGAAGCCCTTGGCGCTCTCCGGGCTGAGGACCTGCCACTGGGCCTCGGAGGCGAGCGTGGTTTTCGGCTCGCGGACGCTCTGCCGCGGGACGGTGAACAGGCGGATCTCGTCGTTCTTCGCGGATTGAATCTCGCGGTCGGCGTCGAGGGTGTTGTTCAGACCCCAGGCCATGTTGGACTGCCCGCTGCACAGCCAGACGTCGCCGGCGAGCACGTCGGTGTAGACCTTGCGGTCGGCGGTGTCGGCGTCGCCCTCGGCGTTCGCGGCTTCCGCGTCGGCGTCGGTGACGATCAGCGTCAGCTTGGTTTCCGCTTTAAACGGGCCGACGGTCACGCTCCAGCGGCCGTTCTCGTCCGCGGTGGCGGTGGCGACGGGGCGCTCGTTGATCACGTCGGCCGGCGGGGCGTCGGTGACGACGGTCGCGGCGACGTTCACCTTGCCGCCGGGCTCCGTCAGGCCGAACACCGGCACGGGGCGGTCGGATTGCAGGACCATGTGGTCGCCGAAGATCGGCGCCGGGGTGACCTCCGCGGCGGCCGGGGCGGCGAGGCCGGCCAGCAGGAGCGCCGGACAGAGCGAACCGGGGGCGAGGAATCTTGTCATGTCAGTGTCGAGCGGGGGACACGGGAAGGCGGGAACGAATCAGGCGACGCTAATGCCGCCCCCCCGCCCGTTCAACCGACCCCGGACGCCCCGCCGCCCGCCGGACGCCGCCGCCCCCGCCGAACGTGACGCGTCCGGCCCCCACGCTACGCTTCCCGCGCATGGACGCTCCCGCCTCGTTGCCGCCCTCTTCGCACCCGGCCGGCTCCCTGCGGGAGCTGCTGGCCGTGGCGGTGCCGTTGGCCCTCAGCACGGGGTCGGTCAGCGTGGCGCAGGTGGCGGACCGGGCGTTTCTGGCCCGGTACGACCCGGCGGCGCTGGCGGCGTCGATGCCCGCGGGGATGCTGCAATGGGCCGTGCTGAGCCCCTTTTTGGGGGTGGGGATGACGGTGGGCACGTTCGTGGCCCAGAACGCCGCCGCCGGGCACCCGGGCCGGGCCGCCGCGGCGGTCTGGCAGGGGGTGTGGGCGGCGGTCGCCGCGGCGCTCTGCTTCGCGGCACTGGTTCCGCTGGCCGGGCCGCTGTTCGAGTTCGCCGGGCACGGGCCGGAGGTGACGCGGGCGGAGGTCTCCTATTTTCAGACCCTCTGCTGGGGCGCCCTGCCGACCGCCGCCAGCTTCGCCCTCTCCGGGTTCTACGCCGGCCGCGGCCGCACCAGCGTGGTGATGGCGGTGAACTTCGCCGCGGCACTGACCAACGTGGGGCTGGACTGGCTGCTGATCTTCGGCGCCCGCCTGCCGGGGGGCATTGAGGTGCCGGCGTACGGCATCGCCGGGGCGGGGGCGGCGACGGCGCTCAGCTTCGTCGTCGCCTGCGGGTTGTATTTCTTCGCCATGACCCGCGGCGCCGGGCGGGCGATTCGGATCTACCATTACGCCCGGTTCGACCCGGCGATGATGCGGCGGCTGCTCAGGACCGGCCTGCCCACGGGCCTCAACATGGCGGCGGACGTCGCGGCGCTGACGGTCTTTCTATTCCTCGTCGGCCGCCTCGGCCGGAACGAACTGGCGGCGAGCACGCTGGCGTTCAATTTAAACTCCCTCTGCTTTCTCCCGGCGATCGGGCTGGGGCACGCGTCGACGATCCTGGTGGGCCACCGCATCGGCGAGGGCCGCCCGCACGTCGCCATTCGCACCGGCTGGCTGGCGACGGCGGTGGGCGTCGCGGGGATGGCCGTCAGCGGGGCGATCTTCGTGTTCGCCCCCGGGCCGCTGATCGACTTATACGTCGGCGACGGCTCCTCCTTCACCGCCGGCGAACTCGCCGCCCTATGGGCGACGGCGCCGGCGTTATTGAAGTTCGTGGCGGCCTACAGCGTGTTCGACGTCTTCGCCGTCGTGCTGGGCGGCGCCGTCCGGGGCGCCGGCGACACCGTCTTCCCGGCCGTCTGGACGATGTTCTGCGCCTGGGGGCTGATGGTCGTGCCCACGTTCTGGGGCGTGCTGGGCGGCGAGACGTTCGGCCTGCCGGCGCTGGGCGGGGGGGAATGGACCGGCCGCGACGGCGTCTGGTGGGCTTGGGCCTGCTGCACCGCGTATATCGTCGCCGTCGGCTTCGGCATGACCGCCCGCTACGTCGGCGGGAAATGGCGGGGGATGAGCGTGTTGGAGGGCGATCGGCAGCCCGAGGCGCGAGCCGAGGCCGGGTGACGCATCGACCGTCGCCTGCGGTTTCGCGGCCACCCAGAGCGCTCGGACGCCGCGAAACCGCAAGCGGTCCGCGGACAGGTAAATGGCCGTCGGACGCTCAGGGAAGGATCAACGTCGCCTGCCGGGGCGTCAGCGGCACCGGCTCCCCGGGCGGGGGCGGGGCGGGGATTAATAACTGCGACAGCGCCGCCAGCAGGGCCGGGACGCCGGCGCCGGTCTCGGCGGAGACGCCCAGCCACCCCGGGGGCGTCGGCTGTACGTCCGGGCGGTCCAACTTATTCCAGGCCCGCAGCGTGCGGCGGTGGGGGGGGAGGGGGGCGATCTCCTCGGCGGCGCTGCCGTCCGCGAGTTGAATGACGGCGTCGGCGTCGGCGAGGGTCGCCCGGGCCTTCGCCACCCCGGCGGCCTCCAGCGGGTCGAGCGTCTCCCGCAGGCCGGCGGTGTCCGTCAGCCGCACCGGCCAGCCGTCCACCGCGATCGTCGCCCCCACCGCGTCCCGCGTGGTGCCGGCGATCGGCGAGACCAGCGCCCGGCCGTAGCCCGCGATCGCGTTCAACAGCGAACTCTTCCCGGCGTTCGGCGGCCCGGCGATCACGACCAGCCACGGTTCAGTCAGATGCCGGCCGAACTCAATCCGCTCCCGCATCGCCGCGTGCTGCGACGGGTCCGCCAGCCCCCGGGCCAGCGTGCCGCTTATCTGATCGAGGATCACCCCCGCGCACCGCACCGTCGGGGCCGCGGCCAACGCCGCGGCGAGTTCCGCTGGAAGCTCGCCGGAGCGGGCGTGTTCCTGTTCCTCCCAGCCCACCCGCTCGACGCCGGCGGCGGCGAGGTCGGCGAAGATCCGGTCAATCGCCGCCCGCCCGCCGTGGCCGTGGATCTCCGTTTCGTCCGCGGCGGTGCGAACGACGATCAGCTCCTCCCCCGGCCGCCGTTCCGATTCGTCTCGCCCCCAGCGGCCGAAGGCCACGCGGTTCAGCGGCTGAGCCGAGACCGGCCGCCCGTTCGCGGCGGCGAAGGCGGCGTCGCAGAGCGTCGGCGGGCCGACCACGCGGATCACCGCCACCGCACCGCGACCCGGCGGCGTGAGCAGGGCGGCGGTGGGCCGGGCGCTCACAGGTCCCGGGCCGCGAGGAACAGGCCGGTGAGGGTGAGGTGCGGGGCGAGGTGGGGCTCGCAGCGCCGCAGGCGGTCGACCGTCAGGCCGGCGGCGCCGCCGGTCAGGATTTGGAACGCGGTTCCCTCGGCCCAGCCGCCCAGCAGGCGATCGACGACCGCGGCCTGCATTTCGAGCACGCCGAACCGGATGGCGGCCTCGGTGTCGCGGCCGTCGGCGGGGGCGTCCTCGGTGAAGCTCACCTCCGGCAGTTGGGCGGTGTGAGCGTGCAGGGCCCGGGCGCACAGCACGATGCCGGGCAGGATCGCCCCGCCGAGGAACTCCGGCCGGTCGCCTGCGGAGAGGGGGTGGGCGGGGAGGCGGACGGTGTCGATCGTCGTGGCGGTGCCGCAGTCGGCGACGGCGGCGAACTCGCAGCCGGCCGGGGCCAGGGCCGCGGCGGCGAGGGCGTTCAGCAGGCGGTCGGCGCCCACCCGCTCCGGCTGGCGGGCGCCGTTGGCGATCAGGCGGTTCAGCGCCGCCCGGGGCAGTTCGATCGGCGGGGGGCCGCAGTCGGTCGGCCAGGCGGCCAGCAGGGCGGCGGCGCCGGCCGGGTTCACCCCGGACCACACCGCCGGGGCGGCCGCCCCGTGCGGGGCGTGCTCTGCCAGAAAGGCCCGCAACTGTGGGGCGGGGTCGTCGGCGTGCGCGACGCGCAACGTGGCGACCGGCTCCGGCGGGCCGCCACGGGAGGCTTTTTCCGGGAACAGCCCGGCCTTCCAGCGACTGTTGCCGACCTCAACGACGAGCCTGCGGGGCGACGGCATGCGAAACGACGCGGGGGAGGAGCGACGACGGGGGGGGGGGGCGACAACGGGGGCGACGACGGGGGAAACGACCGGCGGGCGCCGTCCGGAGGCGCGACAGAACCGGCGCCGTCGGCAGGCGCGGGCGCAAAAGGGGGGGCGGGGGCGGATTCTAGCCGTTCCCCCCGCCGCCCGCCGCCGGCCTCCGGAACCGGACGTAGCGTTGCCGCATCACCACGAAGCGACGACGGCCGGTCGTCTTTTCGCAACATCATCTCCTGTCAGACCCCGCCCCCCGCGTGTCGTCTCCCGATCTCGAACACGCCGCCGCCGAGCCCCGCGACGCCGTGCTCCCCGACGCCGGCCCCCCCGCGGTGGGGCTGCCGGCCGTGAATCAGGACGAATACGTCCCACTGCGGCGGTGCGATCTGCGGCGGGGCACGGTGCTGAAGACGCCGGTGCTGGACGAGCGCGGCGTCTTGCTGCTGGCGGCGGGGCAGGTGATCTCCGACACCTTTCACGCCAAGTTGGTCGATCGCGGGCTGCTGTCCGTCCAGGTGCACGCCGGAGAGGTCGCCGAACTGCTCGCCGGCATCCCGCAGGGCGAAGCGACGCAGGCCCCCCGCGCCCGCATCGGGGTGGTAGCGCCGGCGGCGAACGCCACCTCCGAGGCGCTGGACCAGATCGCCATGAGCGGCCGCGGTCTCGGTCTGCCGCGGCAGGGCGTTCCGTTCGGCGAGGAGCAGATCGACCGCTCCGGCGCCCCCTACGACCCCGCCCGCCGCGACGCCTGCGTCGCCCGGCTGAGCGAGGCGGTCGGTGCGGCGGGGGTGATTCAACGGGACATCGCCTCCGGCCGCGGCGTCGACCTGCCCGGGCTGAACTCGATCGCCGAGGGAGCCCTCGACGACCTCGCCGCCGACCGCGATCTGTTCGCCGCCATCGGGCTGAGCCCGCACAGCGCCGGCTACCCGACCCGGCACGGCGTGCACGCCTCGATGCTCGCCGCCGCCGTCGGCGCCACCCTCGGGCTGGACCGGCCGACGCTGAACGAACTGACGATCGGCGTGCTGGTGCACGACGCCGGCATGCTGCGGCTGGACCCGGCCCTGTACGACACGCCCGGCCCGCTGGGCAAAGCGGCGTTTCTGGAGATCACCAAGCATCCGGTGCTGGTGTTCGAGGCCCTCAAAAGCGCCCGGGACATTCCCCCGCGGGCGGCGTTCATCGCCTATCAGATGCATGAACGCTGCGACGGCTCCGGCTATCCCCGCCGCCGCACCGCCCCGCAACTGCACGCCCTGGCCAAGATCGCCGCCGTCGTCGACGCCTTCGCCGCCCTCACCTCGCCCCGCCCCTACCGGCCGGCGCTGGCCCCGCACCACGCGATGCGGCACGTGTTGAAAGAGGCCGCCGCCGGGGCGTTCGATCTGGAGGCGGTGCGGGCGCTGTTGCGGACGGTGTCGCTGTTCCCGCTGGGCAGCCGGGTGAAGCTGGACGATGGCCGCCGCGGCCGCGTGCTGCGGATCACCGACGACTACAGCCGCCCGCTGATCGAACTGGACCCGCCGGGCGGCGTCGCCGGGCGGGGCGGGGCGTCGGGCGAACTGCTGGACCTGAGCGCTCACCCGCAGCGCCGCGTGACCGGCGTCTCCGCCGACGCCCCCCCGCTGATCGACGAGGCCGGCGCCGAGGGAACCCGCGCCCCCCTCGCCGCCGCGGCGTGAATCGCTTGCGGTTTCGCGGGGTCATCGACTCTCCGGCCCCCGCGAAACCGCAAGCGGGGAGCCGGGGTGAAGAGAACGCCGGCGACTGCGGTAAGTTCGGGAGATGACGACCGCCCCGCCCCCGCCCGTTCTCCGACCGGACGCCCCGCCCGCCCGTCGGGCGACGGTGGCGGATTGGTTGGGGCTGATCCGGTTCAGTCATACGGTGTTCGCCCTGCCGTTCGCGTTGATGGCGGCGCTGCTGGCCTGGCGGGCGACCGACGCCGGGCCGACGAAGATCGGCTGGGACCTGCTGGGCGTGACGCTCTGCATGGCGACGGCCCGGGCCGCGGCGATGGCCTTCAACCGGCTGGTCGACCGCCGGATCGACGCCGCCAACCCCCGCACCGCGTCGCGGCATCTGCCCGCGGGGATCGTCTCGCCGACGTCCGCGGCGCTGTTCACCCTGATCTGCTCCGTGGGGTTCGTCGCGTCGACGCTGCTGTTCCTGCCGAACCGTTGGCCGCTGTATTTATCGCTCCCCGTGCTGGCCTGGCTGCTGGGCTACAGTTTGGCGAAGCGGTGGACGTGGCTGTGCCACTGGTGGCTCAGCGCCGCGTTGGCCCTCGCCCCGATCGCCGCCTGGCTGGCGATCGCCGGCGACGCCTTCTGGCAGACCGGAACGCCGGCGCTCTGGCTGGCGGCGGTCGTGCTGCTGTGGGTCGGCGGGTTCGACATCCTGTATAGCTGTCAGGACGCCGACTTCGATTGCGAAGCCGGTTTGAACAGCGTCCCGGCCCGGTTCGGCGTGCCGACGGCCCTGAAGATCGCCGCCGCCGGCCACCTGCTGTGCGGCCTGTGCCTGTTCGGCCTGTGGTTCTCCGCCGACTTGGGCGGGGTCTTCCTGGCCGGCGTGATCGGCGTCTGCGGGCTGCTGATCTACGAGCACGCCCTGGTCAAACCGCACGACCTGAGCCGGGTGGGCGCCGCGTTCTTCACGGTGAACGCGATCATCTCCCTGGGCCTGTTGGCGGTGTTGGGGGCGGATTTGGCGGCGACGCGGTTCGTCGGGTGAACCTCGTCCGGTCGGGGCGGTTGGCCTGACAGCCTGTGAACCGTAGAACCGCTGTTATGCCCGCCTTCGCCGACCCCGCTGATCCCCGCCTCCAGACGATCGAGGCCAAAGTCCACGCCGGCGAACGGCTGTCCTTCGAGGACGGCCTGTTCCTGGACGAATCGGTCGACGTGCTCACCCTCGGCCGGCTGGCGAACGAGGTGCGGGAGCGCCGCTGGGGCGACGTGGCGTTCTATAACACCAACCTGCACCTCAACCCGACGAACGTCTGTATTTATCGGTGTAAGTTCTGTGCGTTCCGAGCCGACCTGCGGGACGAACGGGCCTACACCGTGGACGAGAAAATCATCCACGACCGCGTCGCCGAGGCCCAGCGGAAGGGCGCCACGGAGATCCACGTCGTCGGCGGACTGCACCACAAGAAGAAGTTCGACTGGTACGTGGACGTGATCCGCACGATCCACGACGCCTGGCCGGAGCTGCACATCAAGGCGTGGACGCCGGTGGAGATCCACTGGTTCGCCCACATGACGAAGAAGCCCTACGAGTGGATCTTCGAGCAACTGATCGACGCCGGCCTGGGCAGCCTGCCCGGCGGCGGGGCGGAGATCTTCGACCCCGAGGTGCGGTCGCAGATCTGCGAGCATAAGGCCGACAGCAAGCAGTGGTTCGACGTGCACGACGCCGCCCACCGGGCCGGTCTGCGCAGCAACGCGACGATGCTCTACGGCCACGTCGAGCAGGCGAAGCACCGCGTCGACCACCTGATCCGCCTCCGCGATCAGCAGGACAAAACCGGCGGCTTTCAGACCTTCATCCCGCTGGCCTTCCACCCGGAAAACACCAAGCTGGACCACATCCCCAAGCCCAGCGGGATGACGGACCTCCGCATGATCGCCCTGAGCCGGCTGATGCTGGACAACTTCGACCACATCAAGGCGTATTGGATCATGCTGGGCGAGAAGACGGCCCAGACGGCGCTGGCCTTCGGCGCCGACGACCTGGACGGCACGGTGGTGCACGAGGAGATCTACCACGACGCCGGCGCCACCACGCCGGAGGGCCTGACCGTGGAGCAACTGCACCGCCTGATCCGCGAGGCCGGCCGCGAGCCGGTCGAACGGGACACCCTCTACCGCCGCGTGCTGCGGGACGAGGCGGAGCCGGTCAAGTGGCGCGTCGGCGAACCCGTCGCCCCGCTGACGGCCGCGTGACCGCAGCGTGAGGGCAGGACAGGCGAGCGGCGGGGCGTCAGCCCCCCGTGCGTCCGTCGCCCCTCGTGCGTGGAACGGCCCCCCGTGCGTGGAACGAACGTCCGCGGGCGGTTTCGCGGCGGCCTTTCGTTCCGCGGACGCCGCGAAACCGCAGGCGTCGTCCTCCGCAACCATCTGTGCGGGCGCCGGGACGTGAATCCCCCGCCGGGGCGGGGGACGAACTGCCCGTGCGGTGGAACGTCAAGCCCCTTTGCCAGTAGCATATCCGGTCTCGCCCCGACCGGACCCTAGAATGCCCCTGCCCGACGACGCCTTCTTCGAGAAGTGGAAGGCCGAGCTTTCCCCGGAGGAGCAGGAGGCGTTCGTCCTCGACGGAGCCATCGACGAGGAGTCGTGGAACGACGCCCCGCTGAAGATTCTGTTCGTCACCGCCGAGCCGGACTTCGTCACGGACGACTCCATCAAGGAGGCCGGCGACATGCGGAAGCTGCTCTCCGACGACGGCCCCCCGGGCGTCTTCGGCATGGGCCTGGGCCGCTGGGCCGCGATTCTGCTCGAGGGCAAAGTGCCCAAGAAGTTCGGCCGCGTCTCCGCCCGCCACATGACCGCCAACACGGCGATCATCAACCTGAAGAAGACCGGCGGCGGCCCCGAACTGGCCGACTCCCCGGCCCGCGGCGTCGTCAACTGGGCCCTGGCCCATCAGGAACGGCTCCTGGATCAGATCGAAGCCCTCGCCCCGGAGGTGATCGTGCTGTGCGGCGACCGCGTGCTCGCCGCCTGGCCGGTGATGCTCTACGGCGACGCCGCCGAGCGGCCGATCATGCGGGGCGAATACGCCTGGAGCGATCCCGACGTGCTGCCCAGCGTGAAGGCGATCCTCGCCACCGTCAGCCCCGCCGCCCCGGGCATGAAGACGGAGCTGAAGAACGCGGAGATCGAACAGTTCGCCGCCTCCCAGGAGGTCCGCGCCCTGCACGAGAACCCGCCCGAACTGCCGGAGGAAGCCTCCGAGGGCGGCGACGCCGCCGAGGGCGAAGAGTCTCCCGCGGGCGACGCCGAGGCCGCCAAGACGGACGACGCCGACGGCGCCGGCGAACAGGAGTGAGCCGGTGACGGCCCCGACGGCCGCGGACCTCGACCCGACGCTGCCGGAGGCGGTGCGGGTCGAAGCCGCCGCGTGGGCCGCCGCCGCGGACGCCCCCGTCCCCGAGGGGCCGGACAGCACGGACTTCAGTTTTCAGCCGGACCCGGCGTGGGAGGAGGCGGAGGAGGCGTTCCTCGAGGCGTTCGACGCCGCGCACCCGGACCTCGAAGCCGAGGGCCGCGGCGACGTCGTCCGGCTGCTCCCCGCCTGCGGGCCGTTCGAACCCGGAGATGAGACCCACCGCCGGCTCTGCTGGCTGTGCGTGAACGCAGCTCGCATGGTCCGGCACTGCTGGGACGAGATCGCGGAGAACCCCGACGCCCGCGACCGCCTCGCCGCCCTCGCCGACGTGCTGCGGGGCGACTGGTTCCTGAAGGGGGAGGGGCCGGAGCCGGACTGGGCGCCGCTGACGGAGGCCGCCGTGGCCCTGCGGGACGGGCAGAAGGTTTTCGACTGCGATTCCTGCCGGGTGGAGCCGGTCGCGGCGGCGGTCGCCCACGCTGCCCGCTTCGCCCGCGACGGCCGGCTCGCGGACGCCGCCGACAGCCTGCGACATGTCCGCTGGGCCGCCGACGAGGGCTGTTGGTGGCACGATCCCGAAGAACCGCAGGCCGCCGACGCGGCGTTCGCCGAGTGGTTCGTCCGTTACGCCCTCCCCGCGGCGTGGCGCTGCCAGGAACTCCCGCCGTGCGACCCCGGCGTGCCGGTCTGGCGGGTCGTGTAGAATCCGGCGACAGGTTTCGCCCTCCCGCCGCCCTGAACGATGCCGGAACTCCTCGATCCCCCGTCGGTGGCCGACGCCGCCCGCCGCCCCTTCACCGTCGCGGAGTTGGCGGAGCGGTTCGGCTCACTGCCGGCGTGGCGGGTGCGGACGAAGCCGTATCCCGGGACGGCGACTCGAGAGGACGCGGAACGTCTGCGGGATGCGGGGGACCTGTGCGAACTGGTCGACGGCACCTTGATCGAGAAGACCGTGAGTTACGTCACGTCCGTGATCGCGATTCGCGTCGCGTGGCTGCTGATGGACTTCGTGGAGCGACACGACCTCGGCTGGGTCGGCGGGTCCGACGGTTACGTCGACCTGTACGGCGGCACGTTGCAGCGAGCTCCGGACGTATCCCTGGTGCTCGACGAACAGTACCCGGACGGACTCCCGCGGCGAGGGTACGTCGAAGGCGCCCCCGCACTTTGCGTGGAGGTGGTCAGTCCAGACAACACCCGGCCGGAGATGGCTCGCAAGCGGCGGGAGTACTTCGAGAACGGCTGCCGGCTCTGCTGGACGATTTACCCGGCGACCGACGACGGCCCCGCGACCTGCGAGGTTCACACGCCACTGACCGACGACGGGGGAACCGGCCCCGAAGACGGTGCCGGAACCGTGCTGACCGAGGCCGACGACCTCACCGGCGGCGCCGTGCTGCCGGGCTTCGCCGTCCCCTTCGCCAAGGCCCTGCGGCGAGGGGCGTGAGCGGAACGGTGACCGACCAAGAACTGCTCGTCGCCGTCGCGTTCATCGCGGCGTTTTGCTGGCCCTTTCTGGCACTGGGCGGACTGGTCTGGTGGTTCTGGCGCTCCGATCAACGTCCCGACGTGCCCGCGATCGAACGCGGTCGTGTGCCCGAATCCTTGCTCGCGCTCGTGCTGGCGGCGGGCGTCGCCTCGCTGATCGGGCTCGGAGCCGCATTCACCCACTTCGGTTTGATCTGACGCCGTGTTGACGCTTACCAGTGCCGTGACCGGGGGCCTGTTCGCCCTGCTGGCCGTTGGGCTCTGCCTGGCGCCGCGCATGCGGTGGGGGGCGAAATGGGCGGGGTTCGCCGCGGCGCTGACCGGCGGGCCGGCGCTGCTGGGGTGGGCCGTCGAGTTCGATCTGGACGACCCGGCCAGGCGGGCCGAGGTGCTGTTTCAGGCCGGGCTGTTCAACCTCGCCACCCTCGGCGGCGTCGCCGGGCTGGCGTGGTTGGACGGGCGGACGCGTCCGTAGGGTCCGCTGTGCGGACCGCCTCGGAAGGCTGCAAGTTTCCGGACGGTCCGCGCAGCGGACCCTACGGGAGGAACCGTTCCGGCCCCATCACCAGGAACGACTTCGTCAGCCCGCCGAGCCGTTCGCGGTGCAGGCGGGCGTCGGGGAACAGCGCTCGTAGCTCGGTCGCCGTGACGAGGCGGGTCTCCTCCACCCAACGGGTCGCGTCGGCGGCGGTTGTCGCCCGGTCGACGCAGCCGACGGCCGTGCGGCGCACGATCGCCGCTTGCACCCGCTTCGGCAGGAACTGCCAGAGGGGTACGCGGTAGTCCGGGTCGATCGGGAACCACAGGTTCGGCGTGCGGACCGCGTAGCGGCGGGCGACGCGGCGGAGCTCCGCGGCGAAGTGCTCCTGCCGTTCGTACAGGCCCAGATGGTCCAGTGCCCCCTGGCTAAAGGCGAGGTCGAACTCGCCCGTCCGCCAGCGGGACAGATCGCACAGGTCGCCGGTGAGGTATTCGAACCGCGGATCGCGGGCCTCCCGCGGCGGCTTCTTCAGGCCCGGGTCCAGCAGCGTGACCCGGCACTTCGCCACCAACTCCGCCGGCAGGGCCTTCCAGAAGGAATCGAACCCCCCCGCGTCCAGCACCGTCACCGGCTGGGCGGGGCCCGCAGCCGACAGGGAGGCGTGCAGAGTTTCGATCACCGCCGCCACCGGGGCGAACCGGGCGACGCGGCGGTCCGCCGGCGGCGGGGAGGCCGGAGCGGCGTCGGGCGAGGGGGCGGCGAGGGCGGGCGACATGCAGAGGTGCGAAGTGAATCGATTCCGGCCACGCTAGGGCGCCGGCGCCGGCGGCGCCGGCGCTTCTTCCCGCCCAACGGTCCGTTCGTCATGCCCGCCGCCCCCCCGTCCGGCGCCACCGGTTCCCCCCCAGCCGCGAGCGCCTCCGCCGCCGCCGGTTCCGACACGAATCGCCCGCGGGTGACGGCGTTCGATCACGCGACGCTGGTCGCCGGGGATCTGGACCGCACCCGGGCATTCTACGTCGGTCTGTTGGGGATGACGGAGGTCCCGCGACCCGCGTTCTCCTTCGGGGGGCTGTGGTTCGCCACGGCCCCCGGCGGCCCGCCGGCGCTGCACATCATCGAGAGCCACGGCCCCGGCACCCCCCGGCCGGACGTGCCCGGTCCCGGTAGCGGGCCGCCGGGCATCAACGAGGACGGCCGCTCCAAGCAGACGCGCGGCCCGCACCTGGCGCTGCGCTGCGACGACCCGCGGGCGTTCGAGCCGCTGCTGGACGCCGCGGGGGCTCAGTTCGTCCGTCGGGCGAAGCGGCGGCCGGACGGGGCGACGCAGGTGTTCGTCTGCGATCCGGACGGCCACGTGATCGAGCTGTGCTCCGCCCCCGCCTGACGCCGCCGCCTCAGGACGCCGCCTGACCGCACCTTCCGGGACGGCGGGCCCGCATAACCGGAGCGCTGGGCGCGCGAAGGCCGCCGGGGGTTGCGGGGAAGCGGCAGAATCGGCCCGGGCGGGGACCGCGTCGCGCTTGCGGGGCGGCCGGTGTGGCGAGTGCGGGCGGCGGTGTCGTATGTTTCGCGGCGACTTCCACGATCGCCCCCGTGGGGATTGCTTCCGCCCCGTGTCCATCCCGACCGCGACCCGCCCCCACCGTCTCTCTATGGCGAGCCCCACGAACGCCCGCCGGATGATTCTCCTGGCCTGGGCCCTGGCCGCGGTCGCCGCGTTGCTGGCGATCCTCGACCTCGTCCTGCCGCCCGAAGCGAAGGTGTTCGGCGGTCAGACGGTGATGGACGTGCTGTTCCTGATCTGCGCCGCCCTGGTCGGCTTCCTCGGCTGGGACGCCTGGCGCGACATCCGCTGAGACCTTACTCCCCTCTCCCTTGAGGGAGAAGGGCTGGGGGTGAGGGTGACGCACGGTTCACACGCCTCCGTTCTCTGCGGCGACAAACCGGCGGGCGAGCGGAGCGGGGCGCACAGAGCGCCCGGGCGCCCCTGACCCCTCACCCCCAAAGGTGAGGCGAGGGGAGCCAAAGTCGTCCTACAGATCGAGGTCGTCCGCCAGGCTCGCGCTCTCCATGATGAGGCGGTAGCGCTCGCCGGCGTCTTTCCCGAGCAGCTGGGTGAAGGCGGCGTCGGCTTCGAACTGGCTTTCCACATCCACCCGCAGCAGGGTGCGGGTGTCCGGGTCGAGGGTCGTTTCGCGGAGCTGTTCGCTGTCCATCTCGCCCAGCCCTTTAAAGCGCAGGACCTCCACCTTACGGCCGGCGGGGACCTCCGCGAGCAGCGCCTCCTTCGCGGCGTCGTCCATCGCGTATTCCGTGCGGTTCCCCACGCTGATGCGGTACAGCGGCGGTTGGGCGAGGAACAGCTTGCCGCTTTGCACCAGCCGGGGCATATGGCGGAAGAAGAACGTGAGCAGCAACGTCGAGATGTGATAGCCGTCGCTGTCGGCGTCCATCAGAAGGATGATCCGGCCGTAGCGGAGGCGGCTCTCGTCGAAGTTCGGCCCGATGCCGGCGCCGAGGGCCTCGACCACGCTTTTGACCTCCGCGTTCTTCAATACCTTGCCGGTGGAGAGACCCTCCGTATTGAGGATTTTTCCTCTCAAAGGCAGCACGGCTTGGGTGACGCCGTCGCGGCCCATCGCCGCGGTGCCGCCGGCGCTGTCGCCTTCGACGAGGAACAGTTCGTTCTTTTCGATCTCCTTGCCCCGGCAGTCGAGCAGCTTTTCCGGCAGGGCGCCGCGTTTTTTGCCGCCGGATTTGCCCCGCACGTCCGCGGCGGCGGCCCGGCTGGCGGCCCGGGCGCGGGCGGCCATCACCAGGCGGGCAAGCACGGCGTCGGCGACGGAGGGGTTGTTGTTCATCCACGTTTCCACCCCCTGCCGCACCACGCCCTCGACGAAGGCGGTCATTTCCGGGTTGTTGAGCTTCTCCTTGGTCTGACCCTGGAACATCGGGTCGCCGTGGAAGGCGCTGAGGATGCAGGTCACGCCCTCGCGGATGTCCTCCGGGCCGATCGTCACCCCTTTGACGGTCTTCTCGTGGGTGGACATATAATTGCGGACGGCCTTCAAGATGCCGGCCCGCAGGCCGCTCTCGTGGGTGCCGCCGGCGTGGGTGCGGATGCCGTTGACGTAACTGCGGACCTGCTCGTCCGTCGCCTCGGTCCACCGCAGGGCCAGCTCCACTTTAATGCTGCCGTCGTCCTTCTCCGCGGTGAAGGGCTCCTCGTGGACGAAGCGGCGTTTGCCCTCCTTGCACAGCTTGTCGAGGTAGGCCTTGATGCCGTCCGGCTGGACGAACTCGACCGTCTCCTTCTTCGCCTCGTCCGTGAACTTAATGTGCAGTCCGGCGTGGATGTAGGAGATATCCTCAAGATGGGTCTTGATGATCTCCGGGTTCATCCGGGTCTGTTTGAAGATCTGCTGGTCCGGGCGGAACACGATTTCCGTGCCGGTGCCGCGGAACTCGCGTTCCCGCTCCACCGGGCCGACGGGGACGCCGCGTTTATAGTGCTGGACCCACTCGTAGCCGTCGCGGTGGACGATGGCCGTCATCCGGCTGCTCAGGGCGTTCACGACGCTGCTGCCCACCCCGTGCAGGCCGCCGCTGCGGGCGTAGTTCTTGTCGGAGAACTTCCCGCCGGCGTGCAGCGTGGTGAGGATCACCTCCAGCGCGCTGCGTTTGTATTTGGGGTGATCGTCGACGGGAATGCCGCGGCCCCAGTCGCGGACGCGCACCGCCTGGCCGTCCTTTTCGAGGACGACCTCAATTTTATCGGTGTGGCCGGCGAGGAACTCGTCGACGCAGTTGTCGACGACTTCCCACAGCAAATGGTGCAGGCCGCGGTTGTCGACGCCGCCGATATACATGCTCGGCCGTCGGCGGACGGCTTCGAGCCCCTCCAGCACTTCAATATCCGCCGCCCCGTAAGAGGAGGGCGCGACGGCTTTCACGCTTTTGGTGAGGCGATTGGCGGGAGCGACGGCGGCGGACATGGGCGAACGGAGAGAAGGGGCGGTCGAGTGACGAGCGCGAATGCGGCGGGGACGCGGGGGGCCTCGGGGCGGCGGGCGGGCGGGGGCTACTTCGCCGCGGCCCAGTCCACCAGGTCCGGGCCTTCGTGGAGGACCTGTTTGAAGCCGGTACGCTGGCTGGTCTTCACCCCCTTGCCGCCGCGGCCGGTAGGGGTGTATTTCATCTGGCCGAACGGCAACTCTTTCTCGTTCACGTTTAAAACGTGCAGCACGTCGCTGGGGCGGCGGCAGAGTTGGGCGCCCAGCACGGCGTCGGACTTCTCCAGGTCGATGCCCTTCACCCCCTTGCCGGGGCCGGCGAGCACCGGGACGCTGTCGACTTTGAAGTGCAGCACGCGGGCCTTTTTCGTGGCGAGGAAGACGCTCTCGGCGCCGTCGACCCGCTCCACGTGGATCACGCGGTCGTCGCCGGTCAGTCGCAGGAACTTGCGGCCGCCCCGGGTGCTGACGTCCCGGAAGCTGGACAGCCCCACCCGCGAGACCTGCCCCTGCTCCGTGGCGACGAACAGGTGCGGGGCCAGCGAGGGCGTGCCCTCCACCTCGAAATCCAGCGGGGTGAAGCGTTGGTCGGTGCTGATCGCCGCGACGATCTTGACCCCGTCGTCCAATTTAACGTGCTTGCCCAGCGGCTCGCCGTAGCCGGTGCTGGCGGGGATCTGCTCGACCGGCAACGTATAGGCGGTGCCGTCCTCGGCGAAGAAGACGATCGCGTCCAGCGTGCTGGCGCCCAGCACGCAAAGGGTTTCGTCCCCCTCGCGGGTGCGGAGGGCGTCGACGGCGTTGATGGTGCCCAGCCGTTTGATCCAGCCGTCGCGGGTGAGCACGACGTTGGTGTCCTCCCGCACGATATAGGCGGTGGGGTCGAACTCCTCGACCTCCTCGCTGCCGCCCAAGGTGGTGCGGCGGCGGTCGCCGAAGCGGTCGCCGATTTCCTTCAATTCGGTCCGGATCAGCGCCCACAGGGCCGATTTGTCGCTCAGCAGCTTGACGAGGCGGTCGGCCTCGGCCCGCTTCTCGGCCAGTTCGCCGAGGATCGTGTCGATCTCCAGTCGGGAGATCTTATAGAGCATCATCTCCAGGATTGAGTTCGTCTGGCGCTCGTCCAGCGGGAAGGCGTCCATCAGCTTTTCGCGGGCGTCCGCCTTGCCGTTCGATTCGCGAATCAGCCGGAGCGCCCGGTCGATGCCGCTGAACAGGATTTCGTACCCTTCCAGCAGGTGAATCCGCCGGCGGAGGGCCCGCAGATCGTGCTTGAGGCGGCGGGTGACGGTTTGCAGGCGGAAGTCGAGGAAGACCCGCAGAAGTTGCTTGAGGTCCAGCCGGCGGGGGACCAGCGGGACGTCGGCGCCGCCGTCGATCAGGGCGGTCTCGGCGGGGTCGTCGTCGCCCGCTTCCTTCACGCCGAGGCCCTGCAGGGCCTCGGCGTTGTAATCCTCGCTCGCCGCGAACGTGTCGTCCGGCACCAGGGCGGTGAGGTTCACCGCGAAGTTCTGCTCCAGGGCGGTGTGTTTATAGAGGTAGGCCATCACGGCCTCGGCGTCCTCCTTACCCCGGACCGTGACCACGATCCGCAGGCCGTGGGCCCGGTCGGTTTCGTCGTCGGCCTCCAGCATCTGGGGCAGTTTGCGGCTCTCGGCGAGGGCCTTCAGTTCGCCGATGACCGCCCCGCTGGTCACGCCGTGGGGCAGGCTGTCGATCACCAGCCGGGCCGGCTGGGCCTTCCGGCGGCCCTTCTGCTGGTCGTCCTCCGGGTCGAAGTCCCACATGGCCCGCACCTTGATGGAGCCGCGGCCTTCCTCGTACGCCGTGCGGATGTCGGTGCGGTCGGAGACGATCCGCCCGCCCAGGGGGAAGTCCGGCCCCTTCACGCCCTTCTGCATCAGGGCGGCGACGGTGGCGTCGGGGTCGTCGATCAGGTGGCAGGCGCTGTTCACCACCTCCCGCAGGTTGTGCGGCGGGATGTTGGTGGCCATGCCGACCGCGATGCCGGTCGCCCCGTTGACCAGCAGGTGGGGGAAAGCGGCGGGGAAGACGACCGGCTCGGTGCGTTCGGCGTCGTAGGTGGGCCGGGTGGGAACGGTGTTCTTGCCGAGTTCCGCCATCAGCGACATCGCCGGGGCGGTGAGGCGGGCCTCCGTGTACCGGGCGGCGGCGGCGGGCAGGCCCAGCACGCTGCCGAAGTTCCCCTGACCCTCCACCAGCGGGACCCGCATCGCGTGGTCCTGGGCGAGGCGGACAAGGGTGTCGTAGGCGGCGGTGTCGCCGTGGGGGTGGTACTTGCCGATGGTGTCGCCGACGATGCGGGCGCACTTCACCGTTTTCGTGCCGGGAGCGAGGTTCAGCTCGCGGCCCATCACGTACAGGATGCGGCGCTGGACCGGCTTGAGCCCGTCCCGGGCGTCCGGCAGGGCCCGGCTGCCGATGACGGAGAGGGCGTAATTGAGGTACCGCCGGCGGGTCTCCTCGGCGAGGGAGACGTAGCGCACCTCGGGGCGTCCCTCGGGCCGCACGCCCTTCTTGCGCCGCCGTTTCTTCTTGGGGGCGCCGTCGGCGGACCCGTTGGAACTGGGAGAGGACGCGGCCACGGCGGCGGAGGGGCGGGAACGGAACAGGTGGACAGAAGGGCAGTGGATTGTACCGGATTCGCGTCGGTCTGCCTACGGGGATTGCGGGGGAAGGGCGGACTGTTGCGGCGTGGGCGTTATCATCCGAGGCGTCGAAGAAACACGAGCTAGGCGAAGGAGGCGAGTCGATGATCCCAGTCTTCGCACCGCGGTTCGACTTGGACGAGTGCCGCAGCGACGCGGAACGGGCATTCGTGGAGGCGCTCCACGCCCGCGCCGACGCGGGCGGGTGGTTCGCGGACTCGTGGCGGGTGTGGGACGACCGGCTGACGGTGTCCGTCTGCGTGTGTGACAGCGAGCCCGAGTACAACTGCGTCCTGCGCACGCTCCGAGTCGACTTCGACGAGGGGGCGGTCCAGTTCGGGCCGGACGAAACGCACCAGTTCGCCACCGACCTGGACCCGGCCCGGCCGGGGGTGTCGGCGCTGTCCGGCCTGCCGATCGTCGATCTGGCGGCCGCGGCCGCCGACTGGCTGGAGCGGGAGATTCGTCGGCCAATCGTGCGGCGCGAGTGGGACCGCCCCGATTGCCGCGGGGTGGCTCCCCGGCTGTGGGCGCTGGCGGATACCGGCGAGAGCGTCACGGCCCGTGGGCAGCGAACGCCCGACTTCGGCCCGCCGGACCGAGTTGTGCCGGTCCGCCGTTAACGTCCATATGCACGACACCGATAAGTAGAGAGCGTCGAATGCGGCTCGCGGCGGAGTATCATGCGGAGCAGTGGTGGGGCGGATCAGAGAACTCCAACCGAGCCGCGGGCGCCGTGTCGATGGAAACGAAACTGCGGCTCGGGCTCCAAGTCGCCCTCAACGGCTGGATCGGCGACGAGACCCGGCTTGTTACAGCGGCGTGGACGCGAGAAACCGTCTCGATCATCGTCTACACCCATGGCGAGATCGCGGCGGAACTCGCCGAAGATCTCCGGGAAGAGGTCGCTCAATGCCTTGTCCCAACTCTCGATCCGCAGTACTCCGGTACGCCAGTTGTCAACGTGGCGTTCGTCCGTTTGGACGATCCTCAGCCGATTCCGGTGAAGGGCATCGTGATCTTCAGTCGACGAGGAGTCTCGTTATTAGATGACGTCCCGCCGCACTTCCGGGAAATCCCCTTTGGCTCCGCCGAGTACCGCCAGGAGTACGAACTGCGGGACGAGGTGCTGCGGCGGCCGTTGGGGCACCGCCTTGCGGACGACGACCTGTCCGGCGAAGCGGAGCAACTGCACTTCGGGCTGTTCGACGCCGAGTCGTTGCTGGCCTGCGTGGTGGCCGTGCCGCTCGCGCCCGGGGACGTGAAACTCCGGCAGATGGCGGTGCGGCCCGACGCGCACGGTCAAGGGCTCGGGCGCCGGCTGATGGAGGCGGTGGAGCAGGAACTCACAGGGCGGGGCGTTTCCCGCGTCACGCTGCACGCTCGGGCGACGGCGGTCGGGTTTTATGAAAAACTCGGCTATCGGCGGGTCGGCGAGGAGTTTGTCGAGGTGACCATCCCCCACTTCAAGATGCAGAAAGACCTGACGCGGAAGGACTGTCCGCCGACGGCGCCCGCCCACGCATGACTGACGTGACGTCGATCGGCCGTCCGCCCTGGAGCCGGGCGGAGATGGCGGCCGCGCTGCCGGAGTTCGAGCGGCTGTACGCAGCGCGGCCGATCCGGCACAACGTCGGCGGGATGCGGTTTCCCCACATGTTCGCCGCCTGGTTCATGGCAAGGCGGCTGGCGCCGCCGTTGATCGTCGAGAGCGGCGTCTACAAAGGGCAGGGGACCTGGCTGTTGGAGCAGGCCTGCCCCGACGCGAAAATCGTCGCGCTCGACCCGGACCTGTCGCAGCGAATCTATCGCTCCGAAAAGGCCGTCTATAGCGAGCGGGACTTCTCCGAGTACGACTGGTCCGACGAACCGACCGGCTCCGCCCTGGCCTTCTTCGACGATCACCAGAACGCATTCAGCCGTCTGCAACTCTGCAAATGGTTCGGGTTTCGCGACGTGATCTTCGAAGACAATTATCCGCCGTCCCAGGGCGATTGCTACAGCTTGAAGCAGGCCTTCGCCGGCGCCGGATTCGCCCCGGCCGGCGGCCGGCGGCCGGGCGCCGGACTCGTTCGGAAGGCCCTGCGAAGCATTGAACGGGCGTCGGGCTTCACGCCGCAGTTCGTTCGCTCCGCGATCCCGCCGAACGTCCACGACGCGGCGGCCCTGCGGCGCAACCTCGAAATCTATCACGAGTTCCCGCCCGTCTTTCAAACGGACAAAACGCGATGGGGCGACGATTGGACCGAGCCGAATTACCTGACGCCCGCTCCGCTCCTCGAACCCCCGGCGGGCGTCGAACATCCGGTCGCCTGGGGCGAGGCGGCGAGTTATACGTGGATCTGCTACGCACGGTTGGCGGGATGATCGCGGCGTCGCCCGGAATCCCTACCCCGGCGGCTCCGCCCGGCGGTCGACGGCGGTTTTGAGTTGCCGCACCGGGCGCACGTCCAGGTCGTAGAGCCGCCAATGCGTCGTCTCGGCGAGGCGTTCCGCCTCGCGGAGGCGGTTCATTAAATCCTCCGCCGTCGTCACGGCGTCGGCCTTGGGGGAGACGAAGATCGTGCCGGTCACGGCCCGGCCCTGTTCGCGGAGGCGGAACTCCACGTCCTCCACCCAGTCCAGGGCCAGCAATTGTTCGCGGAGTTCGCCCGGCAGCGGGTCGGCGGACCGATCGCCCACGCCGGTGGGCACGTGGTCCATGAGGTCGGCCACGACTTGGGCCGTGCCGCGGGCGCCGTCGCGGGTGACGTCCAACCCGATCAGCCCCGCGGCGACCGCGTCCGCCCACCACCAGCCGTATCCGACGCCCAGCACCCCGAAGGCGCCCGCCAGGCCGGTCATCCAGTCGGCCTTGTTCATCTTCGCGTCGCAGGCCAGCACGTCGTCGTGCAGCTCGTCGGCGAGTTTTAATTTCATCCGGCCCAGAATCATCGGCGGAATCACGCTGTAGATCAGCGCCGCGATCATGACCCAGCCGGCCCAGATCGGGTCGTCGAACAGCCAGCCGCCCAGCGGCAGCGTCGCCCCGATCGTGGGCCGCTCCCCCTGCGCCAGCGTGAGCAGCGCGTCGACGACCAGATATCCGCCGAGCATTAATAACGCGACGGAGGCGCCCAGGTAGGCGATCTGCATCGACCGCAGATAGCCGAACGGAAAGCGGTCGTTGGGCGCCCGGAACTCGAACCGGGAGGCCCACAGAAACGCGATCGGCGGCACCAGCGAGAGCAGATCCTCGATCCACGCCGCCTGCATCGCCGCGCTGGAGCCCATCGCCCAATAAATCACGGCGATGATCGAGGCCAGCCAACCCAGCGTCCACCACTCCAGCCGGCGGGCGCGGGCGTACTTCGGGCGGCGGTCCTCCGGCAGCCGGTACGGGTGCCGCGGGCGGACGTCGGCGTGGGGCAGGGCGGGATCGCTCATCGCGACGCCTCGCTGTCCGGGCCAGCCGGCTCCTCGGTCGCGGCGGGTGTCCGGGCCGCGGCGGGTTCCAGCGGGCCGGGGCCGGCTTCGGCGAGCAGCCGCTCCCGCCAGGCGTCCTCCCGTGCGGCCGCGGCCCGGGTCAGATGGCGGTCCAGGGCGACCAGCCAGCCGTTCTCCCCCGGCGGGACGGCCATCACATGCTCGCGGGGCTCTTCCAGGTCCGGCCGGGGGGGCTCGGTGAAGTAGACGCGGCTCAGACCCACCCGGCCGGCCCAGGGGGTGTCGTCGGTCAGCCCGCCGGCGACCAGGTCGAGCTGCCGGTGTTCCAACTGGCGCAACGCCTCGTCGCCGGAGCCCCAGAACCAGACGACGCGGGCGTCGTGGGCGGCGGCGAACTCCTCGACCAACTCCACCTCGATCCCCGCCGGTTCGCCGTCCTCGCCGCGGACGACCCAGGGGGCGTCCTCCGTCAGCCCGGCCCGCAGCACATTGCCGCGGACAGACTCCGTCGTGCTCCCCGGATCCCGGGGCAGATCGCAGCCGGCCAGCCCGACGACGAGCGCCGCCCCGCCGAGCAGCCGGGCGCACAAGCCCCCCCGCCCCAGGCGGACGGCGGCGGGATTGCGGGGCGACATGAGCCCAGCATGGCGCCGGACCCCAGGGGGCGGATCGGGGCGGTGACGGCCGCTGCCGTCCGGGGAACCCCCGCCGGCCTGCGGGGACGGGACCGCGGATCTTGGGGCCATGAAACGCGACCACGCAGGTTGCATCCCCGGCGCTAAACCGGGTCGCGGGGGGAGACCCGCGGGCTCGTCGATGCGGCGGAACTATTCGGCGTTCAGGTACAGGGTGATCGGGTCAGGGCCCGCGGCGTCGGCGGCGCGGAGGAAGGTCTTCGCGAACGCCTCCGGGGTGAGGTGGGCGTCGTAGTAGGCCGCCGCCGCCCGCGCCATCCGCCGCCGCTCCTCCGGGGGCATCGCCAGCGCCTCCCCGACGCGCTCCGTCAGTTCGTCCTCGGTGCGGAACAGCAGCGCCTCGCGGTCGGTCAGCGGCGGTCGCATCAGGTGGGCGTAATTGATGATTGGAACGGCGCCGACCGCTAACGCTTCCACGACGTTGTGCGCGTGGGGGATTTTGAAGCCGGGGGCGGTGAGAAAGAAGTCGGCCTGGGCGAGGGTCGGCAGCCAGTCCTCCGCGTCGATCCGCCAGCCGTCCGTGCGGACGAACCGCCGGCGGGCGTCGCCGCCGAACCGGGCGAGGGCCGCTCGGAACGCCCCGCCCCCGGCCCGACCGGCTGCCGTCGGCCCGTCGTCACCGGCTGCCGTCGGCCCGTCGTTCGGCGGCGGGGGCAGGCGTAACGGGGCGTGCGGGCCCGCGTCGAGCCGAGCGAGGATCGTCGCGCGGGGCAGCAGTCCGTATCGCTCCGTGATCGGGCCGCCGGCGGCGTACAGGGCGGGGTCCACAGCGCCGGCGAACAGCACGCCGGCGGTCCGCTCCGTCGCCCGCAGGCCGGTCAAGTCGTCGATCGGCCGCGTCCCCTCGCGGCCCGGGACCGCCGGGCGGTATTGCACCGGGTGCATGGTGAACAGCGCCGTCAGCCCCCCCGGGGGGGCTGAGTACCAGTCGTAATCCAACCGCATCACGGCCCGCCACGGCCGCTCCGGGACGTCGGTCGAGGGGTCTTCGCTGACCCAGACGGTTTGGGCGGGGTCGGTCGGCGGGGGATCGGCGGGGCGGCCGCGGCGGGTGGTTTCGACCGTCAATCCCGGCAGCCCGAGCAGCTCCCGGCCGTAGCCGTCCGCCCGGCCCATCGCCTCGGATCGGACGCGCAGGTGGACCGAAAACCCGCCTGCAAAGAGCGTTCGCCCCAACAGGTAGTGGTCGCGGTCGAGCGGCCGGTCGCGGATGTCCAGCACCACCGTTCCCCCCGCCCCCGGGCCCGGCGGCGGGCCGCCGGCGACGGGGCGGTGCCGCGCCGCCGCCGCGTCGCCCCGCCAGCCCATCTGCAGCCGCCGCACCGGGGCGAGGAGGCGTCGGGCGAGGCGGCCGAGTGACATGCGGGGGCGGCGGGGGCGAGGCGAACGCGGCGGCAGCGGGCGCGGCGACTGTGCCCCCGTCGCCGGGGCGGTTCAAGCGGCCGCCCCGGCGGCGGGCGGCCGGTCGGGCGGGGTTCTATGGTGGAGTCGATTGCAGAGCCGCTCCCGCCCCGTTCCCTCCCGCCCCCGATTCGAGCCGGCCGTGAAGATCAACCTCGACCGCTACCGCATCCGCCCCGGCAAGCGGCCGGACCTCAAACGGCGGGCGAGCGCCGATACGCAGGGGCTTGACGAGAAGGGGGACGCGGACAGCGTCGAGGAGCAGCTCGCGGAGTACCGCGACCGCCTCGCCGACCTGCAGGAACGGCTCTACGCCGAACGCAAGCAGTCGCTGTTGGTCGTCCTGCAGGCGATGGACGCGGCGGGGAAGGACTCCACCGTGGAGCACGTCTTCGGAAGTATGAACCCGGTCAACGTGCGGGTCTGGAGCTTTAAAAAGCCCACGCAAAAGGAACTGGACCACGACTTCCTCTGGCGGGTCCACAAGCAGGCCCCCGGGGCCGGGTACGTGGGCGTGTTCAACCGTTCCCACTATGAAGACGTATTAATCGTCAAGGTGCACGGCTGGGCGGACAAAGACGCGATCGAACGCCGCTACGAGCACATCAACCACTTCGAGGCCCTGCTGGCCGACCGCGGGACGCGCGTCCTCAAGATCATGCTGCACGTCTCGAAGGACTATCAGCTCGAACGCTTCCGCCGTCGGCTCCGCAAGCCGAACAAGCACTGGAAATTCAACCCCGCCGACCTCACGGAGCGAGCCCTGTGGGAGCAATATCAAGACGCCTTCGAGATCGCCCTGGAACGCACCTCCACCAAGGCGGCCCCCTGGTACGTGGTCCCCAGCGAGGAACGCTGGTTCCGCAACCTGGCGATCAGCCAGCTATTGGTGAGCACGCTGGAGGAGATGAACCCCCGGTTCCCGCCCCCGGACTTCGATCCGGCGGATTACCCGCCGGAGGCGATTGAATAGGGGCCGGCAACCAAAACCCGTCCTCCCCTCGCCCCCTTTTGGGGGAGAGGGGCCGGGGGTGAGGGGGCGGTGACTCACGCACTCTGTTGACGGTCCGCCTACTCGCCCGCCGCCCGGTTCGTCACCGCATAGAGCGAGGACGTAGGAACCGTGCCTCACCCTCACCCCCGGCCCCTCTCCCTCAAGGGAGAGGGGGGAACGACGGCAGCGATTGACTCACTCCGTCGGCGGCGTGATGCGATAGATGCGCCCGTTGCCCTCCTCGGTGAACAGCAGCGCGCCGTCCGGGGCGAACTGCACGTCGACCGGGCGGCCGCAGGTCAGCGGGACGGAGGGGTCGAGCAGGAAGCCGGTCGCGAAGTCCTCGTAGACGCCGGTCGGGCGGCCGTTCTCGAAGGGGACGAACACGATTTTATAGCCCGTGCCCTCCTCCCGGTTCCACGACCCGCGAAGGGCGCTGAAGGCCCCGCCGCGGTAGCGTTCCGGCCATTGGTCGCTGTCGCAGAACGCCAGCCCCAGCGCCGCGGAGTGCGACCGGTACAGCACGTCCGGCGTGACGGTCTTCGCCACCAGGTCCGGCCGTACGCTCTTCCCGTCCCCGTTCTCCCCGCCGACGACGTGGCGGGGGTCGATGTGCTTCGGCGTCAGGTAGGCGTAGGGCCAGCCGTAGAAGGCGCCCTCCTTCACCAGCGTCAGATAATCCGGCACGAGTTCGTCGCCGATTTTATCCCGCTCGTTGACGTTCACGTAGACCTCGCCGGTCTCCGGGTGAAAGTCCAGCCCCACCGGGTTCCGCAGGCCGGAGGCGTAGACGCTGCGATGCGTGCCGTCGAGGTTCATCCGCAGCACGGCGGCCCGCGGCGGGGCCTCCTGATCGGCGTTCGATTCGCTCCCGACCGTCACGAACAGATGCTTCCCGTCCGGGGCGACGCGGACGTTCCGCGTCCAGTGCTGATTATAACCCTGGCCGGGCAGTTCCGTGATCGGCACGGGGGGCGCCGTCAGCTTCGTCTGCCCCTGTTCGTAGGCGTACCGCAGCACGGCGTTCGTGTTGCCGAGATAGAAGTACCACTGATCGTCCACCTGCGAAAAATCCATGCCGAAGGGCAGGTTGGCGCCGTTCGACTCGTCCAGGAACAGGTGCCGCTCGTCCGAGACGCCGTCGTCGTTCGTGTCGCGGAGCAGGTGAATCTTGTTCGTGCGGCCGCAGGAGACCAGCACGTCCCCCTCCGGCGTGAGCGCCAGCCAGCGGGCCTTTTCAACGCCCTCGGCGAACAGGTTCGCCTGGAACCCCTCGGGGACGTGCAGGTGGAAGTCGTCCGGCGGGACGACGACCTTGGGATTCTTGCTGACGCTTTCGGAGGCGTACGGCTTCGGCAGGTCCTCGACCGTGATGCGGATGGGCTGGGCGTCGACTGGTTCGACCGGCACCCGGGCGTCCGCGGGGACGTCCGCGGCGGCGGCCCAGGGGGCGGCGCCGGCGGCCAGCAGGGCCGCCCCGAGGAGGCGGCGGTGGACGGGACGGAGGCGGGACCGAAGCATGAGGGCGAACCTGTTTGTCAGGACGAAATGATTCCAACGGCGACGACGCCCCCATGGTAAACCGACCGTCCGCCGCCCCTCACCCCCGCGGCCCCGGCGCCGCCCCGCCTCACCGGGTGGGGCTTGCTCCGGGGCAGCGTGCCCGAGCGGGGTTCACGCTGATCGAACTGCTGGTCGTGATCGCGGTGATCGCGCTGCTGGTCGCGCTGTTATTGCCCGCCGTGCAGCAGGCCCGGGCCGCGGCCCGGCGGACGGAGTGCGCCAACAACCTCAAACAGCTCGGCCTGGCGCTGCACAATTTGGAGGGGGTGAAAGGCCGTTTCCCCGCCGGCCGGGGGGCGCCGCTGCCGGTGATCTTTTCGCCGCAGGCCCATCTGCTGCCCTATTTGGAAGGCAGCGCGCTGCACCGCAGCATCGATTACGACGCCGCCCCGGTGACGTTCGGCATCGGCGGCGGGGTGACGTTCAGCGGCGCCGACAACGCCCCCGCGGCGGGGACGACGGTGCCGACCTTCCTCTGCCCCGCCGACGGCCTCGGCCGCGTCCCCGGGCTGGACGCGGACCCCGACCGCTTCGGCGCCACGAATTACGCCGGCAACGCCGGCAGCGGGTTGAAGGAGTACGGCTCGCTGACCGACGCCGACGGCGTGTTCTTCACCGGCTCGGCGATCCGCTTCGCCGATTTAAGAGACGGCGTGACGAACACCGTCGCGTTCAGCGAGCGCCCGCTCGGCCCCGGGGGGACGGTCGACCTCGACCCGCAGGCCGCCGCCGACCCCCTGGCGACGGCCCGCTTGATCCGCGAGATCCCCGGCGGCGACGACCCCACCGACGCCGCCTGCCTCGCCGACGCCCCCGGCGGCTGGTTCGCCCAGCGCGGCGGGAAATGGATTCTCGGCAACTACGGCAACACCCTCTACGACCACGCCCTCCCGCCCAACGCCGCGGCGTGGGACTGCATGAACGAACGCCAACAAAAAGCCCGCCTGACCGCCCGCAGCGAGCATAGCGGCGGGGTGCAGGTCGCCCTCTGCGACGGCGCCGTCCGCTTCGTCGCCGACGGCATTGACCTCGAAACCTGGCAAGCCGCCGCGACGCGGGCGGGGGGGGAGGTATTGGACGAGGGGTGGTGAGGCCGGGATTGCGAGCGCACACGGCCGGGCGGCGCGGGTAGAGTCCCAACAGTGCCTTGTGCTCTGTCGGGTGCCACTGGCTCCGCCAGTGCGAGTGACGTTGGAGAATCGGTCACGTTGCGAACCGGTCGGGCGTCACTCCGGCACTGGCGGAGCCAGTGGCACCCAGAAGGGCAAGGTGCTGCCGGACCCTCACCAGTGCCACCCGCCGAGGTGTTGGACGAGTGGTAAGGTGGGAGTTGCGAGCGGATGTGCTGCCCCGCATGCTTACCAAGCTCCGCAGTGCGAGCATGGTGCCCCCGGAAGTTCACACTTGTGCCACCCGCCAGCATGCTACACGTCTTGCTCGACACGCAGCCAATATTTGCATCCGGTTTCAGCTTTAAGACTGCGCGATTGCTGCAACTCGCAGCTGCCAGCAAGGCAGGACAAATCCGGATCTATATGACGGCTGTATCCGTAGATGAGGTAAATCATCATCTCGATGACAAAGCGACGGCCGCTGTGACTGCAGGGCAAAAGCTCGCAAAATGTCTTAGGCCACTTGGCACAGTCTCGCAGATTGTCGGGCTAGAGCTGCCTCCAGTCGATCGCATGCGGAGTGACTTCAGGAGGAGTTTTAAGGACTATATGTCTTCGGCCGAGATCGAGCGGCTCGAGGCCGACGGGGTGAGCGTGTCGGAACTAATGTCGATGTATTTCAAGAGGCTACCTCCTTTCTCAGACAGAAAAAAGAACGAGTTCCCCGACGCTGTGTCGGTTCTCACTGCGATTCGCTGGTGCGAGAGAACCGGGCGCAACCTGCACGTTGTTTCCGGTGACATGGACTGGAAAGAAGCGTGCGAAAGACTTGCGTGCCTCAAATGGGAAAGAGATCTTGATGGTCTTCTGGATCGGTTGCCTCCCCTGAAGCTGGACGTGTCAGCCGAAGTGGCTCACATGTTTCACAGCGAAAGAGTTCCGATAGACGATGAAGTGCGGACCCAGTTCGAGGAGCTGGTCTTTCGCCTTGCTGATTACGATGGGGAGATCATTCGCGTGACGTCAAGTCATTTCACTCCGGACCGAGTGATCGTTGTTGAGGCAGAAGAGAACGAGGGCGTGGGACGTCTGACTATCGATGGAACAATCGATTATGACGCGTCGATTTCCGTAGACATGCCGCTCCCGCTTGGGGTCTACGGCGAAGTTGACTCGGAGCATACTGGTCAGGAGGAGATAGTGGTCACGAGGGAGTCGCAAGTTACTGTGGAGGTCAGCTTTAAGTTTCGTCGTGAGCGGGAAGATATTGTCGTGGAGCCGGTCGATGTCGATCTAGTAAGCTGTGACACGGAAATTCGGGTTAATGAGTAGAAGGTCGTATTCGCTGGGTGCCACTGGCGTCTCGCCAGTGCGCGTGGCGTTGCTTCTTGTCATTTCCTGAACCGCTCTTCGAAGTCGCCCTCCATGGGCAAAATGCCAGCGCCACCCTCCGGCCGATTGCGAGCGATCGAGCGTCCCGGACGCTGCCAGCGTCCGGGACGCGGCGTACACGGGCGGCGGCGCCCCGGCGAGGGCGGCCGGGGAGGGACTTTGAAGTCCTGCGGGCGGGAGCGGGCGTCGCAGCGTCTTGACGGCCCGGCCGGGGTCGGGTGGGCTGGTTTTGCGTCCGCCGTTCGCGGGACGGCGGACCCTCGGCCCGGAACTCACCCCGCTCGCTCGCTCCCCCACGAAGGCACGAAGATGAACGAAACGACCCGGCGGAACGCACTGAAACTGGCCGCCGCCGGCGGCGTGATGGCGGTCGCCGGCGGCGCCGCGGCCGCTCAACCGGCGGGCGGGCCGGCGCAGGATATGTGGCGAGCCTGGGCCGTGACGAAGGGCAAGCGGCCGCGGCTCCGCGTCGAGGGGATCTATTCCGGGGGAGGCCTCGGCACGGTCGCGACGCTTAAACCGGCCGTTCCGCAGGGGACCATTCCCGAAACCCTGCTGCTCAATTTGTCGCTGGCGACGCTGCCGGGGATGTGGCCCGCCGTCCTGACCCCGATTCCGGTCAGTTACACGAAGACGCCCTATCAGGGGGAATACACCTCCGTGCAGGTGCTCTACCCGGACGGCAGCTCCAGGACGATCGAACAGATCACGGACGCCGGCGCGGGGCCGAAGGGCGCCGCAAAGCCGAAGTGAGCGGGGCGGCGGCGAGGAAGCGAGCGTCCCGGACGCTTCAAGCGTCCGGGACGCGGCCGTGCACGGGGTCGGCGGCGGTCGGTAGGATGGCGGCCGTTCGCTCCCCGCCCCGGATTGCTGCGTGCCGCTAATTGAGATCGTCGCCGTGGTCTTCGGGCTGGCCTGCGTGGGGCTGACGATCCGTCGCAGCATCCTGTGCTGGCCGACGGGGCTGGTGCAGGTCGTTCTGTCTTCCGTAATCTTCTGGCAGGTGAAGCTCTATTCGGACTTCGCCCTGCAACTGATTTACGTCGGCTTGCAGATCTACGGCTGGCGGGAATGGCTCCGCGAACGCCGGCCCGTCGGGGAGTCCGTCGGTAAACCCGTTGGGGAGGACGCCGAAGCCGGGAACCCTGCCGGGGCGGGGGAGGTGCCGGTGGGGCGGCTGTCCGGGCCGGCGTTCTTCGGCTGGGCGGTGGGGATCGCGGTCGGCTCGGCGGCGCTGGGCGGGGCGATGAAGGAATGGACGGACGCGGCGCTGCCCTTCGGCGACGCCTTCACCACCGTCGCCAGCCTCGCCGCCCAATGGCTGCTGGCGAAGCGGGCCGTGGAGTCCTGGCTGATCTGGATCGCCGTCGACGTGGTCAGCATCGCGAATTATTACCACAAGGACCTGCACCTCTTCGCCGGGCTCTACGCCGTCTTTTTAGTGATGGCGACGGCCGGGTACTTCGCCTGGCGCAGGGCCGCCGCGACGGGCGAACCCGTCGAACCGCCGGCGATCGCGGAGCCGGCGATCGCCCAGGCGAAGTCTTGAATTGATCTCGCCGTGACGCACGCCGGGCCGACCGTCGGGTTCACGCTGGGCAAGTTCGCCCCGCTGCACGCCGGGCATGTGGCGCTGATCGAAACCGGGCTGGCGGAGACGGACCGCTTCGTCGTCCTGATCTACGACGCCCCGGAGACCACCCCCGTGCCGTTGCCGGTGCGGGCGGACTGGATTCGCGACCTGTATCCCACGGTCGAGGTGATCGAGGGCTGGGGTGGGCCGACGGAGGTGGGCGACACTCCGGCGATCCGGGCGGTGCAGGAAGAGTTTATTCTCAAATCCCTGGCCGGGCGGCGGGTGACGCACTTTTATTGCAGCGAGTTCTACGGCGCACACGTCTCCCGGGCGCTGGGGGCGGTCGACCGGCGGTTCGACCCGGCGAGAACGGCGGTACCGGTCTGTGGTACGGCGGTGCGGGCGGACCCGGTCGGCCTGCGGGACCGGCTGCCCCCGCGGGTGCGGTGGGATTTATTGACGAAGATCGCGTTCGTCGGGGCGCCCTCGACGGGAAAGACGACGCTGTGCCAAGCCCTCTCCGAGCGGTTCGGCGAGCCGTGGGTCCCGGAGTACGGGCGGGCCTATTGGGAGGAGCACGCGATCGACCGGCGGCTCTCCCCGGAGCAACTGGTCGAGATCGCCGTCGGGCACCGGGCCGCGGAGCAGCGCCTCGCCGCGGACGCCCGGCAAACGCTGTTCGTCGATACCGACGCCTCCACGACCCGCGTGTTCGCCGACGACTATCACGGCGGGGCGCTGCCGGAACTGGACCGCCTCGCGGCGGCCTGTGCGGGGCGGTACGACCTGACGTTCCTGTGCGGGGACGAGATCCCGTTCGACGACACGCCGGACCGCAGCGGCGTCGGGCAGCGGGCGGTGTTTCAACGCCGCATCGTCGCGGACCTGCTGCGACGCGGCCGGCCGTTCGTCACGCTGCGAGGAACGCCGGCGGAGCGGGTCGCCGCGGTCGAGGCCGTGCTGGGCCGGTTCCGCAAATGGGAGTCGCTGCCGGACCGGTTGTTGGCCGGGGATTGAACGTCGTGCGGGGTGTGAAACCTTGCCGGTTTCGCGGGTCGACCGGACTGCTCTTGACGTGCCGCGGCGGAGGGGTCCGAACGTGCCGGCGGCGCTCATCCCGCGGGCCGGGGCGGGCCGATGTTCGGGGCGGGTCGTCCCCCCCGACGCCGCCTCGCCCGTCCCCGCGTCTTCGCGGCGCCGACGGGCGGAGGCGGCGTCGGAACGGGGAGCCCGTCAAGGACCGACCACCGCCCCCTATCGCACCCCCCGGCGTCGCGTGAGATTGCGCGACGCCGACGGCGGCGCCGGGGCCCATGCCCGCAGGGACGCCCCATGATCCGCCCCCTTCTCACCCGCCGTTCGCTGGCCCGCCGTGCGCTGGCTCGCGTCGCCGCCGCCCTGGCCGTCGCCGCCGCCGTCGGCAGCCTCGCCGCCCCGACGGTTTCCGACGCCGCGTTCGCCCGGGAGCACGCCCCCGGCGCCCCGCCGGAGGCGCAGGCCTATCTGCATCAGGAAGGGTACGTGGCGCTGAACGCGCCGCTGTACCCCTCGCCCCGGCAGGATATTCCCATCCAGGTCGGCGGGACGATGATTACGAACCCCGCGTACGCCCCGCACGAATACCTGTACGCCCACGATTACAACGCCCTGTACGGGCCGTTCTATCACCGGGCCCGCGGCCACTGGGTCGTCACGCCCTGGGGCGTGCGGAACCGGGAGAAATGGGACCTGGTGGGCACCGAGGTGAAGGTGAAGTACCGGAGCAAAATCCCGTTCATGGCCGGCTTCGCCCCCCCGTTCAACACGTCGAACACCCTGTTCGACAACGAGTGGGGGAACACCCCCGGGTACGGCTCGCCCGCGACCGGCAGCCCGAACTTCCACCACTGACCGCTCGCGGCGGCTTGGGATTCCGCGATCGGAGTCCGCCGCCGCCTGAACGAGCGGCCCGCGTCGCCCGTTCGCCGGCCCCCCGCCGCCGCCCCCACGGGGCGGGCGGGGCGGGGGGCCGGCCCTGACGCGGCCCGAACCGATCTGACCCGACCCGTTCTTCGCCGCCCCGGCCGGCGTCGCCCCGCGCGACGCGGTCCGGCGCGCTCCGTTCCCTCCCAGCCACCTCCTCCCGGGGGATGCCTCCCATGCGACTGCAATCCGCGGCCCCCCGGGCCCTCACGGGTCTGACGGCCCACGCCACGCCCCGCCCGCTGCGGCGTCGGCTGGCGAACCTGCTGACCCTCTGCCTGCTGGCGGCCCCCGTGCTGTCGGCCGGCTCCGCCCTGGCCGACGACGCCGCCGAGCCCGCCGCCGAAGCGGTCGACGCCCGGGCCGCCGCCGAGGGCGTCGTCAGCCTGACCGACATCCGCCGCGACGCCGCCTCCCGGACCGACGCCGCCGTGCAGCCCGCCGGGCTGCTGAACTGCCACGACGAAGGCTGCGTGGACGTCTGCGACCTGCCCTGCGGCTCGGCGTGCCACGGCTGCACCTGCGACGGCGGCGTGTGCACCGGCGGCTGCGGCCACGGCAGCTGCGGCCACGGACGCTGCGGCCCCGGCGGCTGCGGCCTGTTCGGCCACTGCGGCCCCAGCTGTCCCCCCGGCTACGGCTACGGCCACGGCGGCGGCCCGGGGCTCTGCCTCCCGGGGCTGCCCATCTGGAACCACTGCCCGCCGGACGGTTGCCCCCCGGGCGGCTGCCCGCCGGGACACTGCCCCCCGGGGCTCTGCCTGCCGGGCCACTGCCCGCTGGGGCTGTGCCTGCCGGGCCACTGCCCGCCCGGGCTCTGCCTGCCGGGTCAGTGCCTGCTGCCCGGGATGTGCGCCGGCCAGGGCTGCGGGTGGCTCTCGCACCTGTGCGGGAAGTGCGGCGGCCACGGCCAGTGCTACTGGTGCAGCCTGGTGGAAGTCGACCAGTGGCACGGGAAGTACGAGCACGTCTACGCCGTGGACCCCAACTACCGCGACCGCCGGACCGGCGACGTGTGGGCCTCCCAGACGACCGGCGTGCCGATGGCCGTGCCGCTGGCCCCGAACGTCCGTCACACGATGGAATACGGCTGGGGCATGCCCAGCAGCCGTCTGGTGCCGATCTCCCGTCCGCTGCCGCCCAGCTCGCTGTACGGCCCGCCCCCCGGGACGACCGTGGAACTGCCCACCAGCCACCCCCGCCACGGCAAGACCCTGCCGTACATCCCGGAGCACGGCCAAGGCCACCTGCCCCGGACCGGGATTGGGTTCCCCCGCACCCTCGACAACGCCGGCAACAGCTGAGTCGCCGGGCGTCCGCAACTCCCGGCTGACTCCCTGACGGGTCAGTTCGGGAGTCGGCGGACTCTCCGTGAGCGTTGCTCTTCGCTTTTCTTCCCGGGCCCCGCGCCCGTTCCCGTCACCCGCATCCCCCCGGGAGGACACGATGCCCACCCGCTCGACCCGTTCCCTGCTCGTCCCCGCCCGTCTGAACCGGCTCGCCGCCGGGCTGACGCTGGCCGCCGCCGCCGGCTCCCCGGCCCTCGCCGCGGCCCAGGAGGACGGCGCCGACTCCGCCCCGGCCGTCCGCACCTGGAGCGGCCCGGAGCAGATCGTGCCCGGCAGCGAGCGCTCGCTCGACGCCTCCTCCGGCGGCGTCTCCTACGGCACGTCGGGCGGCGCGACCTACGGCGGGCCGCTGGGCGGTTCGACGACCTTCGTCGAAACCGACCCGAACTGCCCGGACCGCGGGCTGCGGGGTGGCCACGGCCACGGCTATGGCCACGGCGAGGTCGGTCTGCACGCCCTGCGCCAGGACGTGCACGCCGGGCTGCACGGCCCCGTGCGGAACCCCCTGCCCCTGCACCCGGCACTGGGCGGGTACGACGCCTACCTGCCGCCGGACCACAACTGGCAGCAGCCGATCGCCTATCCGGTGCAGCGCGAGGTCTACCGCTACAACAACTGGTACCCTGAACAGTGGTACGGGCTGCCGGGCTCGCAGAAGCCGCGGATCGCCCCGCACGTGTTCATGCCGACCGACACCACCCAACTGGGCTACTACTACCAGCAGGTGCCGACCTGGCAGCCGGCCCCCCCGGGAACCTTCCCGGCCCCGCCGGACCCCCGCGTGATGCACCACTTCACCCCGCCGGGCGGTCCGACGATCGCCGCCTACCCGGGCAACTACCCCGGCGAACGGCGGGTTCTCAACGACCGCTGGCATCACGGCGACGCGTACGACCCGGTCACCGGCCACACGATCTACGGCGACGTGCACGGCGTTCCCTCCGGCGCCCCGTACGGCGGGACGATCGTGGCGGAGCCCGCTCCGACGGTGAACTACGGCCCGGCGCTGGGCGTGGACGCCCCGCCCGCCCCGGACGTGCAGGTCGAACCGCTGCCCAGCAGCACCGCCCCCTCGATCGACTCCGACGAACTGCCCGGCGCCCCGGTGCCGGACGACGCGATTCTGCCCCCCGAGGGCGAAGTCTGAGCGACCGGCCCGCCGGTCGTTTTGCCGCCGCGAAAATTTTCTTTCGCGGCGGTGTCCCCCTTCGCGGACGGATTCCGCTGAGGGGGTGAGGAAGGACCACCGGGTGGTTTGGAAGGGCCGCCCGACGGTTTGTGGTTGAGGAACGATTGGATTGATTGCACGCGAGCCCGCGGGGGTTGTTCCCCCGCGGGCTCGTTTTTTGCGCGCCCCCGCAAAGGGTCCGCGCCTCCGCAGACCCGGCGGGCTCCGGGGGAGGGTTCGCCGCACCCGGTTCGAGCCCCCCGTTGTTCGCCCGCCTGCCGCCCCGCCGCTGCTGGATCGCCCTGGGCGGATCGGTTCTCGCCGCGTGGGGGCCCTGGTGGGCGACGTGGGTTTGGGGCGTGACGAACGTGCGTTGCACGCACTGTGTCGAGCAATTCGGCCGGCTCGCCCTGTTCGGCCCGGGCCTGCTGCCGGGACATCTGACGGCCGATTGGCTGGGGCTCGACGGCTCCGGCTGGGGGCCGGCGGTCTTCAGCCTCGCCGCCGCCGGGGCCTTCGTCGCCCTGCTGGCCGCCCTGGCCCTGAGCATTCCCCGGGCCCGGTGGGCGGTGTGGGCGACGGCGGCCGCCAGTCAGGCGGCGCTGGCCCCGTTGATCGTCGCGCTGATCCGCATGTGAACGGCAGCCCGGTCGGCGTCTTCGTCCCCCCTCGCCCCCCTTTTGGGGGCGAGGGGAGAAGTGTGAACGCCCCCGTCCGCCGCGGCGTCAGGATTGATCGGGTTGCTCGGCGACGGGTTGCTCGGCGGCGGGTTCCGGCGGGACGAGGCGCTGGTTGGGGTCGGCGAGCATGCCGGCGACGCAGGCGGTCATGAAGGCGGCGAGGGTGCCGGCGACCATCGCCTTCATCGCCAGCGCCGCGACGCTCGCCCGGCGGTTGGGCGCCAGGAAGGCCAGCGCCCCCATCTGGATGCCCACGCTGGACAGGTTCGCGAACCCGCAGAGGGCGTACACGGCCAGCATTCGGCCGCGGGGGGAGAGCTGTTCCTCGGACAGCTGCGACAGGCGGTCGTAGGCGATGAACTCGTTGAGCACCGTTTTCACGCCCAGCAATTCGGCGACCGTCCGGCACTCGTCGGGCGGCGTGCCCAGCGCCCAGGCGACGGGGAGGAACGCCCAGCTCAGCAGCCACTCCATGCTGAGCTGCGGCACGCCGACCGCCTCCCCGGCGGCGCCGAGGACGATGTTCGTCAACGCAATTAATCCCAGGAAGGCGAGCATCATCGCCCCGACGTTGATCGCCAGCTTGACGCCCTCCGCGGCGCCGGCGGCGGCGGCGTCGAGGGTGTTGTGATAGACCGCCGGCCGGTCGATCGCGGCGCCGCCGGCGGTCTCCGGTTCCTCCGTCTCCGGCCGCATCAGCTTGGCCAGCAGCAGGGCCGCCGGGGCGCTCAATAAACTGGCCGTCAATAACTGCCCCGGGTCGATGCCCATGCCGTAATAGGCGACCAGCACCCCGCCGGCGACGGTGGCGAACCCGCCGGTCATCACGGACATCAATTCGCTGTCGGTCATCCGGTCCAGATAGCGGCGGACCAGCAGCGGGGCCTCGGTCTGGCCGGCCAGCACGTTGGCGGCGGCGGCGAGGCTCTCCGCCCCGCTGACGCCCAGCGTTTTCTGCAACGCCCAGCCCAGCGCCCGCACCGCCGCGGGGATGATTCCCCAGTGCTCCAGCACCGCGGAAAGGGCTCCGAAAAACACGATGCTGGGCAGCACGAAGAAGGCGAAATAATGCTCCGCATAGTCCTCCCCGAACACGAACGCCGCCCCGGCCTCCACGCTGTCGAGGATGGTCTTGAAGACGACGCCGGTGGCCTCGTAAAACCACACGCCGACGTCAGTTTGAAAGAACAGCAGCCCCAGCCCGAATTGCAGCGCCAGCCCCCCGCCCACCGCCCGCCAGGGGACGCGACGACGGTGGGAACTCATCCCCCACGCCGCCAGCAGGATTAAGACGAGCCCCAGCCCGCTGGTCAGCCGCAGGGAAAGATCGTCCGGCATTGCCAAGGCGGAGGGGCGAAGGCGGAGGGCGGAGGGAAGCGGACGAGCGCCGCGATCGTAACCGAGAACGCCCCCGCCGTTCTCTCGTTCCGAAATACCAGCCCCCTCACGTCAGCACTTCGTCCACCGGTTCCAGCGGGGGCGGGACGCGGCCGGCGCCGGTGAGTTCGCGGAGGTTAATTTCGATCGTGCGGCAGAGCGCCAGCAGCGGGAGGTCCTCCGGGTCCAGGCCGAACGGGTCCTCGACCTCGTCGCCCAACGCGTCCAGGCCGAGGAAGGCGTAGGAGACCAGCAGCACCGTGATCGGACAGAGCCAGCCCAACGTGCCGACTAGGCCGAAGGGCAGGGCGAAGCAATAAAAGAACACCAGCCGGTGCGTCAGCACGGTGTAGCTGTAGGGCATCGGCGTGTTCTTAATGCGTTCGCAGCCGCCCTGGATGCCGGTCATTTCCGTCAGCGAACTTTCAATATGGACGAGGTGATAATCGGAGACGTGCCCGGACTCCCAGGCCTCGCGCAGCCGCAGCCCCATGCTCTGCAGCACCGCGATCGGGCGGTTGGACTGGGCGAGGATCATGCGGGTCTCGTCGGCGTCGAGGATGCGGTGCAGGTCCGCGTGGGGGTCGGAGCCGCGGAGGTGGTGGCGGAAGCTGTGCACGTAGGCGATCTGCCGCAACGCCATTTCTCGGGCGAACAGCCCGCACTTGCCGCCCAGTTCCGCGAGCGCCGCCTCGTCGTCAGGGCGACCGTCCCGGTCGGTTTCGAAGACGTGGTCCCCCGCGTCGCCCACGGTCGGGGCCGTGCCGGTGCCGGTTCCGTCGCCGTCCGCGTCGTCGGTCTGCGCGAGGCCGCCGAGGCGATTCACGGTCCCGGCGCCGTTGAGGCGCGGGCCGACGGCCTCCCCGTGTAGGCTTCCCCCGCCGCTGGCGGTGGTGCCGTGGCCGACGGAGCGCAGCGCCGCGGCGCCGCGGGTCATCATCGCGCACTGCCGCGTGAAGCTGCGGGAGACGTTGACCATCCGCCCCCACAGCTTGCGGCCCTCCCACCAGCGGTCGTAGGTCGCCTTGGCCCGGAAGCTGAGGAACACGCTGATCGCCAGGCCCATCACCGTGAACGGCTCGAAGGTGAGCCAGTTCTCCGCCTGCTCGCGGCCGCTGTAGACGAACCGGTGCGCCCCGGTGACCAGCGTGGCGAACAGGCCGGCGCTGAGGATCTTCGGGTAGGCGTCCTCCAGGCTGGAGCCCGAAATGCTGAAGATCATGCTCAGCCAGGGGAGCCGACGCTTCGGTTTGACGATCATGGGGCGGGCGACGCGGGCAGCGGGACGAGTCGGCGGGCGCCGGGCCGGGCCGGCCGGGACGGGCGGCGGGCAGTCTAGCGAGGGCGCGTCCGCCCACCCGCCTGCCGCCGCGATCGCGGCCGCGATCGCCGCGGGCTGGCTGATCGGGATTGCGGCGGGCTGGCCGATCGGCGGGGGGATGCGTCAGAATCCCGGCCGCCCGCCCGCCCCGATTCGCCCCGGTTCCCGCCCCGCTCCCGGTTCCCGCCCCGTGCCCCGCCCCGTTCCCGAGACGATCGGCCCCTACGAGCTGGGCGAGGTGCTGGGCCGCGGCACGGTGGGCACCGTCTACCGGGCCGTCAATAAGGAGACCGGCAAGGCCTGGGCGCTGAAGATCCTCCTGCCGCAGGTCTCCGCCGACGCGGAGATCAGCGCCCGCTTCGAGCGGGAGATCGAGATCCTGGAAAAGCTTTCGCACCCCAACGTCGTCGGCTGCGAGGCCAGCGGCAAAACCCCCGCCAGCGACCCCGCCGGCGCCCGGTGGTACTACGTGATGGAGCTGGTCGAGGGCGGCACCCTGGCCAACCTGCTGCGCGTCAAACGCGTGCTGGACTGGGAGGACGTCGTCGAACTCGGCTGGCAGCTCTGTTCGGCGCTCCAACACCTGCACAACAACGGCGTGGTGCACCGCGATTTAAAGCCCTCCAACGTCTATTTCACCGAGGACGGCGTGGTGAAACTGGGGGACTTCGGCATCGCCCTGGACACCGCCAACTCCGCCCTCACGGAGCAGGGCAAGACCGTCGGCACCTGGCTCTATATGAGCCCGGAGCAGATCCGCGGGCAGAACCTCGACGATAAAACGGACCTCTACGCCCTGGGCTGCCTGCTTTACGAATGCCTGACCGGCCGCCCGCCGTTTACCGGGGCGGGGTTCGCGGACATCTTCGAGCAGCACCTTCGCCGCAGCCCCGTGCCGGTGAAGAAGGTGTGCGGCCTGGTGCCGACCGACCTGGACGCGGTGGTCTCCGAACTGTTGGAAAAGGACCCCAAAAAGCGCCCGCTGAACGCCCGGGCGGTGCAGGGCCGCCTGGCCGAAGCCCTGATGCGCAAGGAGGAACGGGCGCTGGAACGCGACGACCGCCGGGCGAACCGCCGCCGGGAGCAAAAGGTTTCCAGCCAGGGCGGCAAGGGCCGCACGACCCCGGACATCTGGGCGCTGGACCCGCCCCGCCGGGCGCTGGGCGGCCTGCTGGCGGAGGTCCGCGAACAACCGGGCGACCGCCAGGCCGGCTGGGGCACGGTCGCGATGATCCTCGGCGTCACCGTCGCCCTGCTGGCCCTCGGGGCGCTGCTCGCCGGGCAGGGGTGAACGGGCGGGACGCGTCTGTGAGCCCGAAGCGCAAGCGAGGCGGTACGGCTCCGACCCTCGCTTGCGCTTCGGGCTCACGAAGAACGCCGCGCTCACCCGTCGTCGCGTTCCGCGACCCGTAGCGTCGTCCAATCCCCCGCGTTGACGTTGTAATAAATCCGCCGGCCGTCGGCGCTGAAGGCCGGGTGCGGGTGATTGCGGCGCCAGCTGCGGGCGCCGCCGGTGTTGTCGAACACGTCCAGCACGACGAAGTCGTCTTCGTTCATCGAACCCACCGCGACGGCCCACCGGCCCGGGCCGCCGAAGGGGCGCTTCTCCACGTCCGCGTCCGTCACGAACAGCCGGCCGTCCGGGGCGACGGTCGGATGATTCGTGATGCAGGAGGGAGCGTACCGCCGGGTTCGGCCGGTTTCTAAATCGACCGTGTAATTGCCCTTCTCGAAAATCGCCCCGCCGTCGGGCGTCCAGGAGGGGTGGCCCCACTGTTCAATTCGGCGCAGGAACCGCTGCTCCCGCAGGTCGTAGGCGACCAGCCCGGCCCGGTCGCTGGCCCGGCTGCTGCGAAAATCGTCCGTGCCGCTGGGGCGGGCGATCTTGAAGAAGACCCGCCCGCCGTCCGGGCTCACGACCGGGAAGAAAATCGAGACCTCCGTCGTGCCGAACCGCTGCCGGACCCAGTCGCCGTACTCCTCGACGACCGCCGCGATCGTCGCCGCGGTGCGGATCTCGCCAGTGCGAACGTGGACGAGTTCCAGGTCCCGGTGTTCGCCCGGGTTCCAGTGGCAGCCGTAAATCGGTGCCCACTCGCTGCCCGGCGCCCCGAACCCGACCTGCCGGTCTGCGGCGAGCGTCCGCGTCTGCCCCGTCGCCACGTCGTAGGCCTTCACGAACCACCGGCCGTCGGTCACGACGTGATAGACGACGACCGCCCCGCCGGCGCTCCACTGCTGGCAGGCCGCCCGGTGGGCGTCTTCGACGGCGACGTCCGTCGCAATGACGGTTTCCTCGCCCGTGGCCCGTTCCAGCAACCGCACGTCGCCCGTTTCGCCCTCGGCCGTCGCGGACGTGTAATACAGCACGAACCGCCCGTCCGGGCTCTCCGGGCAGACGTTGAAATAGGAGTGAATTACGTGCCGATCCGCCTGCGGCGCGACGGCCCGGATCGAGACGCCCGACCGCCAGGCGGCGAGGACCTCGTCATCGGCGTTCGCCGCTGGGGCGAGGCACGCGAGGGCGAGCAGGCCGAAGACGAACCGGGGCGGGCGGGTCATGCGGGGCGAACCGGGCGGGGGATGCATCTCTGTTGATGCGTCCGTTGTGAGGCGTCGCCCCCGCCGCCGCAATCCCGCGGGGCTCAGGCCGGGCCGAAGACGCCGTCCGCCGCCCGCCAGCGGCCGGCGAGGGCGCCTCCGCCCAGAACGACCACCGCCGGGTCGGTCGCGTCCCACTCCGCCGTCCCCCCGTCCAACCGCACGACCGTGCCGCGGCCGCCGCTCACCGGGCCTTCGTGGGTCAGATAGAAGGCCCGGTGCGGGGCGATCGGTTCGGCCTCCACCGCGGCGCCGGACCGCGGGTCCGCCCGCAGTCGCCAGGTGCGACAGCGGCGCTCCCCGGCCCCCTGCGACGAGACCAGCGCCGGGTCCTCAATCAGCAGATCGAAGTGCGGATTGGGGAACCCGGGCGTCGGCCAGTCATGCGCCAGCAGGGCGAAGCGGAGCGACCGTGCGTCGCCGCTCACGCGACCTCCACCCAGCTCTGCTGATCCTCGTCCCAGCGGATCACCTCGCCGGAGACGAAGTCGTACACCCAGCCGCTCAGCGTCAGCGTGCCGGCGGCCAGGGCCTCCTTCACGCAGTCGTGGGCGCGGAGGTGTTCCAGTTGAAGCAACACGTTCGCCTTAATGGCGGCGTCGACCTTCTCCTGCGGGGAGGCGTCGGCGTGCTCGGCGTTCACCCGCTCGCGGACGGACGTGCTGTGCTCCAGCCAATCGGCGACCAGCGGCAGCGAGCCGAGGCTCTCGGGCGCCATCAGCCCGCCCATCGCCCCGCACTTGGCGTGGCCGCAGACGATGATCTCCGGCACCTTCAGCGCCCGGACGGCGTACTCCAGCGTGGCCGCTTCCCCGCCGGTGCCGTGCTCTCCGCCGCCGCCGGGCCGGCCGGGCGGGGGCACGATATTGCCGGCGTTCTCCACCACGAACAGATCGCCGGGTTCGGAGTTGGTCAGCAGCGTGGGGTTCACGCGGCTGTCCGAGCAGCAGATGAACAGGGCGTTCGGGCTTTGCCCCCCGGCCAGCGACTGAAACTGATCGCTACGTTTGGGGTACTCGGCGGAGCGAAAGTGACGAACGCCGTCGACGAGGCGGGACATGGTTCGATACCGGAAAGAGGGATTGCCGCGCGATCGGTACGGATCACGCCATTGAGAGCCGATGCATGGCGACGCCGTCGCCGAGGGGCGAACCGGGGGCGTCGGGGCGGGCTCGCCGGCAGTATAACGCCGCTGCCGATTTCTTCGTCCCGTCGTACGATCCCGCGTGTCCTTCCTCGACCTCGACCGCAACGCGACCACGCCGCCGTATCCGGCGGTGGTGGAGTGCGTGGCGCGGCATCTCCGCGACACGCCCGGGAATCCCGGCAGTCGGCACGCGGCGGGGCGGCGGGCCCGGCGGGTTTTGGAGGACGCCCGGGAATCGCTCGCCGACGGGCTGGGGGCGGAGCCGGAGGAAATCGTCTTCACCAGCGGCGGGACCGAGGCCGCCAATCTCGCCCTCGCCGGATTGATCCGCGGGCCGCGCCTCGGGGAGGAAGCGGCGGACAGCGGCCCGACGACCGTGCTCGTCACCCCCGGGGAGCACCCCGCCGTCGCCGCCCCCCTCGCCGCCGGCGCCGCCGCGGGGCGCTGGCGCGTGCGGCGCTGGCCGCTCGACGAGAACGGTTTATTGAAGGGCGACGAACTGGAAAACCCGCCGCCGGGCCTGCGGCTGGTCTCGCTGATTCACGCCCACAACGAAACCGGGGCGATCCTCGACGTCGCCCCCGTCCTCGTCCGCTGCAACAGGCTCGGCGTGCCCAGCCACCTCGACGCCACCCAGGCCGTCGGCAAGCTGCCGTGGGCTTTTCGTTCGCTGGGAGCGACCGCGGCGAGCCTCGGCGCCCACAAGTTCCGCGGCCCGCGGGGGATCGGGGCGCTGCTCATTCGCTCAGGGGCGAAGCTGGCCCCCAGTCTGCACGGCGGGCATCAGGAGGGCGGCCGGCGGCCGGGCACGGAGCCGGTGGCCCTCGCCGCGGGCATGGCCCTCGCCCTCGAACTGCGGATGAAAGAACTGGACGACTGGACGACTCACACGACGGCCCTGCGGGACCGCCTGGAGGCGGCGCTGCGGCGGGACTGCAGCGCCGTGATCCACGCCGCCGGGGCGCCGCGACTGCCGAACACCGCCAGCGTCGCCTTCCCCGGCTGCGGCGGGGAGGAACTGTTGGTGGCGCTGGATCTGGCCGGGGTGGGGGCGAGCCTCGGCAGCGCCTGCGCGAGCGGCAGCAGCGAACCCAGCCCGGTCCTCATCGCGATGGGCCTGCCGCCGGAGTTGTTGAACAGTTCGCTGCGGTTCAGCTTATTAGGCGAGGAACCGCCGGAGCAGATCGACGAGGCCGCCGCCCGCATCGCCGCCTGCGTGAAGCGGGTGCAGGAACCGTGTGAGCCCCGTCACACGCCGAAGATCGGGTGAAACCGCACCGGCCCGGCCGGCGCCGCGGCCGTCAGCGGTTTGATTCGAAAATACTCCGCAGGGACGCCCGGCGGGGCGGCGGCGGGGGCCGGTTCAAAGCCGAACCGCTCGTAATAACTCGGGTCGCCGAGGACCGTGCAGCCGGCGGCGCCGCGGGCCGTCAGTTCCTCCAGTCCCGCGCGGATTAATCGCCCGCCGACGCCCTGCCGCTGGCGGTCCGGCCGGACGGAGATCGGGCCGAGGGCGTACCAGTCCCCGCCGCCGGCGGGCGCCGTCGCCGGGGAGAATGCCGCATGCCCGACGAGTTCGCCGTCCTCCCCCTCGGCGACCAGCGAAAGCGCCAGCGCCCCGGCATCGCGAAGCCGGCCGACGAGCCGGTGCTCGTTCCCGTCGGTGTGCGGTGCCGTGGCGAAGGCCGTCCGCGTGAGCGCTGCGATCGCTGGGGCGTCCGCCGCCGTTTCCGGCCGAATCACGAGCGGTTCGGCCGTCACGACGGCGGGTTCAATCATGACGGGCTCAATGGGGGCGATGAACGTCGTAGCCGGAGCCGTACGGCGTGCCGTAGTACCGGGGCTGCGGGGAATAATACCCGGCGGGGCCGCGGTGGTAGGCGTCCTGACGGTAGACGTCGTGGTGGTGGCCGTCGTGATGGCCGACCGACGGGCGCTGGAGGCTGGGCGGCAGATGCCTGCTGGGCGGCACATGCGCGTCGTGGCGATCGTGCCCGTGGCCCTGTGCGTCCGGGCCGCGATAGCCCGCCCGGTGCGGGCGGTAATTCGGGTCGAGGGCGGCGAGGTCGTCTTCCAGGTGATGCTGAATAGCGATCATCTCCCGCACGATGCGGCGGGTCTGCACGATCGCCCCGTTATAATGTTGGGTGAGCACGCCGCGGCGGGCGATCTGGGTGATCACCTCGTCCGCCTCGTGCACTTGCCGGTCCAGGGCGATCACGTCCTCCCGCAGGTGGGCCAGGCTCTCGCCGGCGTGGGCGACCTCGTGTAGGTGCGTCGCCAGCCGTTCGACCTCCGTGGCGTGGCCGTCCATATGATAAAAGTATTCATGGCCGACGAGGTGGGCGTGGACTTCGTCGTGCAATTCCTTCGACAACCGCTCCAGGGTCTCGGCCATCTCGTCGACGTGATCCCAACTGCCCGGGTCGGCGGCCCGCAGGTCGCCTTCGCGGGTGATCGTTCCGGCCGGCGGCCCGGGGGCGATCTGAAACGATCCGCCGAGCGGCACGGAACTGCCGGGGGGCGCCGGGACCTGGGCGGACAGGGGGGCGCTTGCCCCGGAGCAGAGAAACAGGCCGAGGCCGAGCAGGCTCGACCCGACGGTCGCGCGATGAACGTTCATCACCGAACCCGAGTGAGAGGGAGGGGGCCGTGGTCCGGAAGCGAACGCACGTCGGCGGAGGGATGAACGTCGGCGCCGAACGCCGAGCCCACTCCGCGTCGAAGGCTCTGTCAAGCGGTTGCCGATGCGTTCCGGCAAAGTCGGACCGGACAGTCCGCCGCCCGTCCGCCCGCCTTCGCCAGCATGCCGTCGTCGACGCCTCGCCGCCCCCGTCGGTCAGGGCTCCTTCCAAGCCAGCGGGGTCGAATTCATCCCCGCGGGTCCTTGCCGCGCCGCTGATAAGCCAGCAGATCGTCCCGGCCGCCGTTGGTGACGATCTCCGGCGCCGGCCGTTTGAGCGGGGCCTGCGGCGCCAGCCGGGCGATCGGCGGGCCCTCCCATTTCAACGGGGCGTCGGAGCGATCCACGTCCCCCCGATCGGATCGTGTCAGGTTCCTTCGATCGGCACGCCGCCGGCCTCGCCGGTCGCCCTCACGTCGGGGCGGGTCTTCCGCCGTTCGTTGCGGGAGAGGCGCCACTGGAGCAATTGCACCCCGGTGGCGAAGGCCATCGGCAGATAGATATACGGCTTGGGCACCTCGTAATGAAACGCCTCCAGCCCCAGCGTGATGCCGATCGTAATCAGGAAGGACAGCGCCAGAATCTTGAACGACGGGTTGTTCAGCACGAACTCCCCGATCGGCTTGGCGGCGAACAGCAGCACCACGAAACTGAGGATCACCGACGTGGCGATCACGATGAATTGATCCGTGACCTCGAAGCCCAGCACCGAACGCGCCGTGCCGATGCCGTCGGTCATCCCGACCGCGGTGACGACCGAATCCAGGGCGAACACCAGGTCCACCGCCACGATGGTGGCGATCGCGGACGCCAGGGCCGACTTCGGCGAGCCCGACCCGACGGGGGCGTGTTCGTCCTTCAATTCGACCGTGTGGTGAATTTCCTTCGTCGCCTTATAGATCAGGAACGTCCCGCCGCCCAATAGAATCAGGTCCTTGATCGACCGCCCCGCCAGCACCGGCTCGGTGAGCGTTAATAACCAGGTCGCCCCCGCGACCATCACCAGCCGGGCGATCAGCGCCAGCGCCAATCCGCCGATGCGGGCCTTCTGCCGGGTCTCCTGCGGCAACCGGGAGACGATAATGGAGAGGGCGACGATGTTGTCGACCCCCAGCACGAGTTCCAGCCCGATCAACAGGCTGAGCGTGGCGAGAAGATCCGGGTCCAGCATGGGAGGGGAACGGGGGCCGGCGGCGAGCGGGGGAACAGGAGGAGCCCGCAGACGGTCCCGCCGCTCCGTCGCCCCGTCAACGGTGCCGCCCCGGATGCGGCCGACGGGAATCCCCGCGGTCGGGCCGCGCCCCGCGGCTCATCGCTCCCTGTCGGCGTTCCCGTCGGCGGCGTTTCCGTCGGCGGCGTCCGCGGAGGCCGCGTCGACGGGCGGCTGCTGCACGCGGAGCATCGCCTCGGCGTAGCGGGTTCCCAGGCGCTTCATGCTGGGGGCGTCGAAGTGCCAGCGGTCGAAGGCCGTCAGCTCCTCGGAACTGGCGAACGCGGCGTGGGGGACGAGTTCCGGCAGCCGGGCGATCTCGGCGTTGATCGCTTCCTCACCGACGATCTGCCCGGCGACGAACGGCAGGTCCGGGGCGTCGAGATCCGCCCGCAGGTTCTCGACCAGCGTCGTTAATTTCTCGGCGTACCCGGCGGGCGCCCCGCTGTTGCCCTCGCCCTGATGCCACAGCACGCCCTTCAGCGTCCCCGTCTGCCGCGCCGCCCGGGCGCGGCGGACGGCTTCGGTATAGAACCGCGTGCCCCGGGCCCATTCCTCAATGCGGCTGCCGCCTTTGGCGTTCACGACGAGCCCCAGCGAAACGTCCTCGTCGGCGTCCTTCAGCATCGTCCGGGCGAAGGCGTAGCCCGGATTCATCTTTTGCATGCCGAGCTGTTTGCGGACCGACGAATATTGATTGAGCGGGTTCGCCGCCGGAACCCATTCCTCCTCGCCGTTCAGCAGGAAACACCGCGGGATCGCGGCCGCCTCGGCGTCGGTGAAGGGCGCCCGTCCGGCCATATTCGATTGGCCGATGAGCAGATACACATGCAGGTTCTCCCGCGATACGCCCGTCGGCTGGGCCTCTGCCGGCTGGGCCTCTGCCGGCTGGGCCTCTGCCGGCTGGGCGCCCGTCGGGGGTTCCTGGGCGGGCAGGGTCGCCCCGCAGGTCGCGAACAGGGCGAGGGCGAGCGTGGTGCGTGCGGCGAACGTCATTGAATCTTGATCCGGTCTTTGTCATGGCTGACGCCGCCGAGCGGCGCGCCCCGCCCGCGGCAGTCTAAGGCAGAGGGACGATCCGATGCGACGCGCCCGGCGTCGCGGCGCCGGACGCCGGGCGGCGCTCGGTCCGCCCGCAACGTTAATTCACCCACAGCAGGGTGACCGCCAGGCCGAGGCCCAGGACGGCGACGACCACGTTGACCGCCATGCCCCAGCGGGCCGAATAGCCGTCCGGAAACTCCGACGGCTGCAACGTCTTCAGCACGTTCGCGTACTGCTTGGACGAATACACGGCGACGGCCGCGCCGACCACAATAAACAGCAGCCCGATCCAGGCGGTGACGCGCATGACCGTCGGGTCGAACTCGCCTTCGGAGGCGAATTGAATCAGTAGGCCGGAGCGCTCGATCAGAAAGCCGAACGCGATCAGGGCGACGCTGGTGCGATTCCAGGCGAGCAACGTCCGCTCCGCGGCGAACAGCACCCTCGGGTCCTTGGACTCTGACATGCTTTTTCCCGCTGGAATGTTCGGCCGGGCAGGCAGTCTACGCCGGGCGCCGCCGGCTTCGCCAGCGGCGACCGCCCGGCGGTTTAGAACCTGTTTCAGAGCCGCTCGGAACACCAACCCGGAGCGTCAGCGAGGGCTCCCGCGAAGCGGGGGGCGGGCTGCGCCCGCCTCCCTCGCTGACGCTTCGGGTTGGTGTGAACACAGCGCTCTGAGCGCTCTCCTCCGCACGGCGTCGGCGAGGACGGCAGCCCGAGGCGCGAGCCGAGGCCGGGGGAGGCCGTCCACGTCGCACCGCCTCGGCTTACGCCTCGGGCTGCAGTTACCCGGGCTCACTCGGTCTCGCTCGCGCTCTCCGCCGTCCGCAATTCCGTCAGCATGGCGAGCAGTTCGCGGGTGAGGATCTCCGAGGCGTCCTCCTCGAACTTGCTGGTTCCCAGCCAGGTTTCATAGCCGCCGAGTTTGTGCTGCTCCGGCGTCGGCAGATAGCCCTCGCTGCCGTTGGCCAGTCCGATCACCAGCGTCCGGGGGAAGGGGCTTTTCTCCTTCAATTCCAAGCCGGTCTCGACGAAAGTCTCGAAGGGCAGCGCGACGATCGCCTGATCGCCGATGCGGACGGCCTGAATGAGGACCGCTTCGGTCCGCGGGTGTTCCGGGTCGGCCATTCGCACGACGGTGCGGGCGTACCCGTCGGCGCGGGGGTGGACGGCCTCGCGCTCCTGGCGGGGCAGGGCGAGCAGCCGCCGGGCGTTCTCGACCTCGGCCGGCGTGGGGACGCGATAATTCAGGGCCACCTCGCGTTGCCGCACGGCGATCGCGGGGTCGGCGTCGTAGCGTTCGATTTTCTTCACGGCCCGCCAGGCGGCGTCGGCGACCTTGGCGGCCACCAGCCGGATCTGCTCGAACGGCGCCCGCGGGGGCCGGGTTCCGTGGAAGTCGATGTTATTAATGTCGCCGCTGGCCCCGTTGGTCAGCAGCGCCACGAAGCCCTCCGGCGGATTCGTCCCGCCGAGGCGGTGCGGCATGATCCGGGCGAACTCGCCGAAGTAATCCGCGGAGGCCATGCCCTCCTCCCGCCCGTCGGGGCGGGTCGCCTGGGGCACGCCGCCGACGTAGTGCAGGGCGTAATTGGAGATCACCGCCAGCGGCCGGCCCCGGCGGGTCCGCACGTCGATCACGGCGACCTCCGGGTCGACGGGGCCGGCGGGGCGGAGCAGGTCGGGTCGGGGCGGGTTCGTCCGCACCTGATCGAGCCCGCCGAACGGGTTCCCGTGGTCCGCCTCGGGCTTGAGATACCAGCGACGGTTATAAACCTCGCTCGGTTCGGCGTCCGAGGCGAAGCCCACCTGGGCCGGCTGGAGGGTGCCGATCGCCCCCACGAGCGCCGCCGTCAGGCCCTCGCGGCGCCTCTTTTCATAGGCGATCCGTCCGGGCGAGGTATCGCCGCCCTTCGGGGCGGTGTGGGTGTGCGTGGCGCAGACGAGCATCTGCCCGGCGTCCCAGCCGGTCTGGCGGGCGGCCTCGGCCTTGGCTTCGTCCGTCCACTCGCGACCCACGCCGATGTCGTCCACCAGGGCGATCGCCGCCCGGCCGTCGCCGTTTTCAAACGCCACGGCCCGGACGTGAAACGGATCATGGACGTGGCTCGACGGCCCCGAGCGGAGTTGAAACGGAACCACGTCGGGCGAGATATCGACCGCGGCCGTGCCGACCCGCAGCCCCGCCGGCTCGTTCGCCCGTCCCTCCGGCGCCGCGGCCGCGAGGCACGCCAGACACAGCAGCGTCGTGCAGAGAGTCATTCATCCACCGCCGTCGTTCAGAGGCTGGGTTGGCAGTCGCTCAGTCGGCCGTCGCTCGCTAAGCCATCGCGTTCAACGATCCTGGGAAGGAGGCGTTCAACCTGTCAAGCGACGGCGCCGCCGGGCGCAGCCCGCCGCTCATTTGGGCCACACCGCGTAGAGGTAGACTCCGTACAGCGCGAGCAGCACGGCCCCTTCAATGCGGTGCAGGATGCGTCCGGTATAGAGCAGCGGGATGATCAGCACGGTCAGGCCGATCATCGTCGCGTAGTCCACCAGGGAGATATTGGGCGCGTGGATCGGGGCGACGAGCGACGCCGTCCCCAGAATTCCCAGGACGTTAAAGACGTTCGAGCCGATCACGTTGCCGATCGCGATGTCGGACTGCCGGCGGATCGCGGCGACTAGGGAGGTGGCCAACTCCGGCATGCTGGTGCCCGCCGCGACGATCGTCAGCCCGATCACCGCTTCGCTGATGCCGAAGTCGTGGGCCAGGGAGACGGCGTGCTCCACGAGCAAGCGGGACCCGAACACGAGCACGCCCAGCCCGCCGGCGATGAACGCCAGGTCGATCCCCCAATGTCGCGACATTGTCCCGACCTCGTCGCCGGCATCTGCGTCGCCGGCATCTGCGTCGCCGGCATCTGCGTCGCCGGAATCCGCGTCGCCGGCCTCCGGCGCTTCCGGGTCGGTCGCCCCCGCCGGCCGGCGGGCGAGCGCCAGGTTCATGCCGAGGTAGGCGAGCAGCCCGGCGAACAGCAGGGCCCCGTCGACGCGTCCGAGCCTGCCGTCGGCCAGCAGCGCCCACAGGAGGAGCGCCGCCCCCAACGCAATCGGGGCGTCGCGTTTAATAATCTGCCGACTGACGGGGATCGGGCAGATCAGCGCCGTCAGCCCGAGGATCACGGCGATATTAAAAATGTTCGAGCCGACCGCGTTGCCGACCGAAAGGTCGCCCTGGTCGGAGAGCACGGCTTCCAAACTGACGACCAACTCCGGCGAACTGGTGCCGAACGCCACGACGGTCAGGCCCACGGCCAGTCGACTGAGCCCCGCCCGCAGCGCGAGCGAGGCGCTGCCCCGCACCAGGGCTTCGGCCCCCCCGAACAGGAGCAGGAGGGCGAGCGCAATAAAGAGCAGATCGGCAATCATCGGGGTCCGGGGGACGGTCAGGCGCGGCAATGGTATGGCGCCGCCGCCGTCAATCGTACGCGATCGGCGGGGCGACCGTCTGCGCCGCGTCGCGGAGCGCCGGTTCGGCGAGGGTTGGGCCTGCGATCCCTCAGGGACTCCCTGGGGAGGCCGTCAGGAACAGGTCGCCCCGGACAATTGTCGGCGGATTTCGGCAGTTAAATAAGCCCCCACCGCGGGCACGCTGTGCCGGGCGAGGGCGAACTGGCGGAGGTCGTCCAGCCCGGCCTCCACGCCCCGCCGGTTGGCCAGGGCCGCCTCGATCCGCTCCCGCAGGCGGCCGGGTTCATATAAGAGACAGTTTCGGCCGTCGACGAAGTCGTGCACCACCGGCGGATCGGGGCGATTGACGACCGGGATGGAACCCAGCAGCATCGCCTCGTAATGACGAAAGCCGTTGTACCCGTAGCCCTGCGGCGAGATCGTCAGCCAAGCCCGGGCGGTGAGGCGGCAATATTCCTCGAACGAAAGCCGCTCCTCCGGGGCCGCGACGCGGACCGACTCGCTCAGCGACGCCAGTACGCGACGGCATTCGACCCGCTCCGGCGAATTGACGGCTCCGACGAACAGCACGTCGACGTCTTTCTCCTGGCACGTCGCGGCCGGATCGGGATAACGATCGGCGGCGATCCAGTAGGGCAGAAACGCCAGCCGGCAGGCGCCGATCCGGCGGTTCTCGTCGGCGGTCCGCAGGTTCGCTTTGAAGTACACGGAGAGCGCCGGCGCGGCTTTGATATAAGACTCGTCGACGTCCGGCGCGTCGAAGCGATCGAGGGCCACGACGACCTCGGCCCGCCGCCGCAGCCACCGACTGAGCCTATGACTGAGCGCCGGTTGCCGCATCACCCCGGCGGCGATCCGGCGGAGCCCCCGCTTGAATTGGGAGCGGTCGTGGGGCCAATCGAATTGAACGACCGGGAGCACGATCGCCTCGTATCGTGCTCCCGTCCCCAGGCCGGTCAATAGGCGCCGGAGGGAGTCCGGCGACAGCGGCTTGCGCCCGCTGGAAGCGGGCGTGATCGAGTGCCCCGTCGGCACGAACCGGCGCTGGACGCCCTCGACCCCCGCGAACAGGTCGTCCTGACCGACGTGCAGAATGCGAAGCGGTCGGTGCGGCGGGCTGGACAACGAACCACGACGGGGCGGCAGGAACGGGGGTCAGGAAACCCCCCGGCCGACCCGGCCGCAATCGCGGAGGACCGTCCCGTCCGGAAAAGACGTCCGGAGCCGCCCCCGCGCGTTCGATCCTACCGTCTGCACGCCGCCCGGCGCCCGCCGCCGGGCGGGCGCTCCGACCCGAGCCGGAGAGGGCGCCAGCCGTCAGGCCGCCCCCGCCGCCCGGCGCCGAACCGGGTGGCGGCGCCACAAATAAACCGCTGCGAAGGCGACGCCCGGCAGCCACAATAATAGCGGCGTGGAGTTCCGGACGTTGCCGTGTACGGCCGGCAGCGCGACGAATAAAAACAGCAGGCAGAGCGTGAGAGGGGCTCCGGAGACCCCGGGGATGTGGGGGAGCGGACGTCGAATTGAACTGCAGGCCCACAGCAACAGGCCGGCGCCGACGTTCGTCATCGTCAGCGCCACGGCGAAGAGGGCGCCGCCGGGTTGGTACGGCTGATGCAGCAAGCCGTTGCCGAACGTCAGCGCGACGGACGACAGCAGGATGAACAGGCCGGCCCGCGGCTCGTCCGCGAAAAAGCGCAGCAGAGCCGTGCGAAAACTTAAGACCGCGGCCAGGCAGACGGCCGCGACCCCCAGCAGGTCGAACCGCTCCTCCGGCACGATATGAATGAGATCCACGGCGAAGTCCGGGGCCGCAGAGCGGACGGACTCTTTTTCGTGGATCTGGTCCTGCAGCGCCCCGGCGCTGATCAGGCCGAATCCGCAGGCAAGCGCGGCGAGGCCGGCCCAGGAGCGCGCCCGCACGAGATAAAACGCGACGCAGGCCATGCCGGCGACCCCGAACGGCGGATTCGCCCAGGAGGGGATCAGATTGCTTTCCGCCAGATACACGACGAAGCCCAGCGCCAGAAAGGCGATGCTCAGCTTGACGGTCGCGGGCCGCTCGGCGACCAGATACCCCAGCGTCGCGACCAGCATGACGACGAACAGATAGAGCTTCGACAGCTGTTCGGGGAGCGTATATTCCGATTTGAGCCGCCCATGCTCCGGCGCGTAGGTCAGCGCCTCGTAATTGGACAGAAACGCGTGCGCCGGCCGTTCCAGAAGGTACGCGACGGCGGACACGGCCAGGAACGCGGCGACGATCGCGGCGGCCTGCCCGGCACCGCCGTCGCCGCCCGAAGACGGGCGGTCGACCGGGGAATGGTCGTCTTGGCGTGGTTCAGGGGAAGTCGTCACGTCTTTGGTCCCTCGGTCTCTTCTCTGTTTCTTCACATCGCGGTTGCGAGAACGTTATGGGATCGAGGTCCGCCTGAGAAGGTCGACGCCGCGAGACGTCGAGCCACGCCGCGACGGGGATCAGGTGGTTGCTGACTGCGGTCCGCCGGTCCGGACAAACAGCCTGCGCAATCAATAGCAGCCCGAGCGTCGCCAGCCCCAGCCGTACAACGTCCGGCGGGATCAGGGCGTCAAATAGGCCGTCCAGCCGTCGCCCTCGCAGGTCCGCCGGAGCCAGTCGAGCCGCCGCCGCTGCGCCGCACGCAGCCGCCGGCGGAGGAGCGCCGCGGCCAGCAGGTCTCCGGCGGCCCCGCCTGGCAGCCCCACCCGGAAGATGTCCTCCACGCGGGCGCCGTCCCCCTCCGGCCGGAACCGGTATGTGTGCTCGAAGATGCGGGCCAGGCCGGCGACCCGCTCCTCATGGAACGAGGCAGGGGCCTCCATCGCCGTGATCTTCGTCCGCACCCGGAACCGCATCCCGAAGAACCGGGCCGACCAGGTCGTTTCGTCCCCCGATTCGCTCAGCCCGGAGACCCGGCCGGCGACGGGCCTCCCGCCGATGAGGGTGGACGAATCCCGGTGGGCGTCGACGCTCCGCGTGAGGTCGAAGCACCGCCGCACGGGGGCGGCGACCAGCACGTCGGCGGACAGCTCAAGCACGGATCGGGGGGGCGGGCCGGTGGCTCCGGCGAGCGACGTGCCGGCCGGGGCGGGACGAACCGGCCGTCGCGTCCGCGGTTCACGCCCCCGGTCCCCCAGTGCCCGGTCCCCCGGCGCCGCACGCGCACGCCTCCGGAGGCGAACCGGCGGGCGTCCGCCGTCGGATCAATTGCAGAAATTGAGGCGGCCGAAATGAACGACGGGGCGGCCGGGGCGGGGGGTCGGTCGGCAAATGCCGTCCTTCCCCGCAGCCCCGGCCGCCCCGCGTGAGACGAGCAGTCCGCGTCCGGAGCGGGGCGGCACGGGCCGCCCCGCCGGATTAGCGGTTACTTCCCGCCTTTGCCCCCCTGGCCGCCCTTAGCGCCCTGGCCGCCCTTTGCGCCCTGACCGCCCTTAGCGCCCTGGTCGCCCTTGTTTGCGGACGGGCTGCCCTGAGTGCCACTTTTACCAGCCATCGAAGACTCCTTTTCGAACGCTTGGGTGTCGGAAGCGGCGGAGCCGGGCGCATCGCCCGGGAGACCCCGCCGTCCGTGTCGCCATTGTGCCGGGACCGCTCCGTCGACGCACTCTCGAACCAGCCTTCGTGGGGTCAGGGCCGAGCGGCGCGGCGCCCTCCGGGAACGCCGGAGGCGCCGCCCGCCCGCACTCCCCGTGAGGTCGAAGCGCCGCCCCGCGGGGGCGGCGATCGGCACGTCGGCGGGGCGTTCCCTCGCGGGCCGGCGCCGTCCGCGGGTCAGGTCCCGGGGGCGGCGGAGTCGCCCGCCGCGACGACTTTTAATTCGGAGAACGTCGGGCGGAACGGCACGGTCGAGGCGTTGACCGCACACACGCCGACCTGCACCACCAACGGCAGCGGAGCCGACTTGTCCCCCAACGTCTTCCAGGCCCCCTGCTGCTGACGCACGCGAGCCGTCACCACGTCGCCCCGCCGTTCCAGACGCAACCAGGTCGGCTGGGTCGGGTCCAGCGGCATGTCCGTCGCCAGTCCGATCCGCTGGAGTTGGCCGTCCAAGCGAAGTTCAAAGTTGGCGTAGTGCCGCGTTTGCCCGTCCGCCCGGAACGAGGCCCGTTCCAGGCGGATGTAGGTCCGGTCGTCCTTCATCAGCAACAGGCCGGCGCCGTGGTACGCCTTGCGGACCCGCAGCGTCGCCCGGCCGGGAGCGAAGCCGCCCTCGACCTTCACCTCTACGTCGAAGTCCCCCTCCGCCGGTTGCAGCACGCGGGGGGCGTTCATCTGGTTCAGCTCCGCGCTGAGGCCGTGCACGGGGCCGGGGGCGGAGAGGGTCAGCCGCGAACCGTCCGGGGCGAACCGGCCGTCGCCGCCCGGGTTGATCGCGACGCCCCACCCGGGCACCTCCCGGGAGTCGCCCGCCCCGTCCGCAATCTGGACGGCGAGCAGGGGGACGGCCAGACACAACGCGGCGGCGACGGTCGTCACGTCACGACTCCGGAAGAAACACGGGAACGGCCCGGCGAGTTTGGATGCGTCGCCGACAGGGGTCAAGCGGCGGGGGGCTCTGGCGAGACGCCGGCGGCGCCCGCCGGGGGCGCCGGGCGGGCGGACCAGAGGTGAGATAAATTGCGGAGGTGCTTCACGCCGCCGAGCCGTTCGATCGGCCCGCGGCCCACGCCGGCGGCCCGGGCCAGCGCGTCGGCGGTCAGCGGCGTGCGGCGGGCGCGGTTCAGGTGCAGCGTTCTGAGCAGGCGGTGCAGCGTCTCCGTCGTGCGGTCGCGGCGGGCCGGCGTGGGCGGCAGGCCGGCAGCGACGCGGGCGGCCCGCCACGACCCGCAGTAGCGGTTCACGGTCCCGCACCCCAGCAGCGCCCACCGCAGGAACTCCTCCTTCGAAAAGTCCGGCCCGCGGGCGGCGGCGAAGGTCTCGATCAGGCGAACCAGCTTGGCGGCGTCCCAGGTCCCCTCGGGGTTGGCGTGCCCCCAGCGATCGCGGGGCGGGGCGACGTCCGCCGGCCGCTCCGGCCGCGGCGGCCAGAGCTCGACCCGAAAGCTGCCGTGGTCGCCCTGGACGGCGGCGTCCGGCGGCGGCAGCGCGTCCAGCAGGGCGGCCCGCACCGCCGCCCGCCGGGCGCGTTCGCGGGCCTTCTCTTCGTCGGTATAAACGGGCGGGGGCGTGTTCATCGGCGACCTTTCGGGGCGAGGGCGAAACGCCCGAGTATCGCCGCCCGCCCGGCCGCCCCGAAGTGCAATTCGCCGTTTCCGCCGCCGGGCCGCCGAAATGTTTGAGAAGCGGAAATCCGGCCCCCGCCGCGGTTTTGACCGGGACCCGACCGGCGGGCGGCCGGGCGCCGGCGGGGCGGCATGCCTCGGCCTCGCCGCGTCAGCGGAGAGGCGTCGGCATGGAGCGCGGCGTCGACGGAGCGATAAGTGTTCGGGCGTCGCTCCGGCAGGCCGACAGCTTAAAAGCGTCTGACGGCCTGCCGCCCCGAGGGGAAGGGAGATCGCACGCCGTCAGCAGGCCGCCCCGCCGCCGAGGACAGACGTCAAACAGTGACACGCCCCGTGAGGGGCGGCTTGGACGGTTCGACTTCAAATATCGCCTTATAGGTGAATCCCGCTGCCAGGGCGCCGGCGGCGGGGGCGACCCAAAACAGCCAAAGTTGCTGCAAGGCCCACCCGCCGACGAAGATCGCGGGCCCGGTACTGCGCGCGGGATTCACCGAAGTATTGGTGACCGGGATGCTCACCAAATGGATCAACGTCAACGCGAGCCCGATCGTGAGACCGGCGAACCCCACCGGCGCACGCTGATGCGTGGCGCCCAAAATGACGATCAGGAACATAAACGTCATTACCGACTCGGCGATCAGGGCGGCCGTCATCGAGTACTGCCCGGGGGAATGCTCTGCATAGCCGTTCGAAGCGAAGCCGCCGGCGAGACTGAAATCCGCTTGTCCGCTCGCGATGAGGTAAAGCGTTCCGGCCCCCGTGACGGCGCCGCCGAGTTGCGCCGCGACGTAGGGCAGCACATGCGTCGCCGGAAATCGTCCGCCCGCCCACAGGCCGACCGACACCGCGGGATTGAAGTGCCCGCCCGAAATCGGACCGAGCGCGTAAGCGCCGGTCACCACGGTGAGCCCGAACGCCAACGAAACGCCGAGCAATCCGATACCCACCGCCGGGAAGGCGGCCGCGAGGACGGCGCTGCCGCAGCCTCCCAGAACGAGCCAGAAAGTGCCGAGAAACTCCGCCGACAGTTTCTTGAACATGACGGACCCTTTTTCGCGCGCTGGAGAACTGGGAGGGGGATCACATGTTCGGCTAAAGGACCCGACGTGAGGACAGGTGCGACGCGCGGGACGCCGAATGACGCCTGAAGGAAGCCGACCCGCAGCGGGGCGGCGATCGGGCGAATCGAGCCGAAGGCGAGCGCCCGGGCGCCGCCCCGCTGCGGGTTCGGCTTGAATGAATTGTCAGGTCCTAAGAGGGTTCTCCGGAACAGGAACGCCCGGTCGCCTGGAGGACGACCGTTGATCGAAGTGGCCCCGTTGAAAGACGATCTGGCCGTTCCGGACACGGCAGAACCCGCAGCCGCGAAGGCCGGTCGGACCGTTCCGCTCCGGGACGGCCCGATCGCTGTCTGCGAAGATGAATTCAACGATGCGGGTCGTTCTTGCACGGCCAAACCCCGTCGAGAACGTCTCTCGAATCGCCTCGCGGCCCGGCAGCGGCTCGATCACAACCTGACGCTTCGTAGCGCCCGGTGCGTAAAGTGAAGCCAGTCCTTCAATGTCGGCCGGGTTGAAGCGAGACGCCCAGTTCTGCATTAGCTGCTCTGGCGACACGCGAGGCTCCCCGAACGTCGGTGGGAGCCGAACGCGCGTCTCTCCGGGGCTCCGCAAGAGAACGCTCGCGCGTGAACTGGCACGGCGCCGGGCTCGGGGAGGTCGAAATCGGCCGGGCGGACCGCGCCGCGACCGCCACGGGTCAGGCGACGGGCGCCGGCTCGAAGCGGAAACGGCGTTGTGGCCCGAACGTCTTTGCGGCCCAGGAGTTCCTGCACGGCGTCGGGCGGCACGCCTTCGCTTCGCGGCGCCCGCGAAGAGACGTCGGCCGGAGAGCGGCGTGCGGTCTCCGGGCGAGGGGCCGGCGTCATCCCGGCCTGCCGACGACCGCGAGGGGTTGAGGGCAGGCCGCCCGCCGCCGTCCGGGCGGTGCGGCGGGGTTGAACGACGGTCAGGCCGACGCCGGACATGAAAACAGCCCACCCGTCCCCGGGCGGGCTGTCAAGCAGTCGCGGGTCGTTGGACGGAAGAATTCCCCACCGCGCGGCGCCGGGGGCCGCGCTCACGGCTCGGCGGGGTGGCACTGGCATCTTGCCAGTGGAGGGTGATGGGGAACTCCGGTGCGGGGATCGATCAAAGAGCAACGTCGCTCTCCACTGGCGAGACGCCAGTGCCACCCGCCCGCCTTCAAGTTGGCAACGAGTCGAACTCAATACGGAGCGGCGACGCCGGCCGCTCGGCGCCGCGGTTCCGGGCGTCGTAGTCGGCGGCGCTGGACCAGGGCCAGTCGCCCGGCCGTTCGCACAGCCCCCGGCGGACGGGATTGAGGTGGAGATAATCAACCTGCGCCCGCACCGCCTCGGGGGTGAAGAGATTCCGATCGTGGCCGCCGCCGGACTGCCAGAACAGCCGTTCGGTCCGCCGGCCGCGGCGGCGGACGAGTCGGGGCAGGAACTCCGGGGCCTGTTCTTCAAGATACGCCATCGCCCGCCGCCCGACCGGCTCCTTAACGGCCTTGCGGAACGCGGCGACGTCGTAGATTCGTTCGCGGGGGCAGGCCAGCAGATGAACGTGCTCCGGCATCAGCACGTAGGCCCAGACGTCCCACCCGAGTTCGTCCCGGGCGGCTGCGATCGCCTCGCAGACCCAAACGCGGGTGCGCTCTTTGGAGAGCAGCTTGAGCCGGCGATAACAGCAGAACGTGAAGCAATGGGCGTGCCCGGGGTCGTTATAATTCCGGCGGCCGGCCATGCGACGAAGGTGACGCGTCGACCCTGAACGATCAACCCCACGCCCGGGCGGCTGGGCGTCCTCGTTCGACATGGGTGGCTGGGGCAGGAGCGAAGCGGATGCCCCAGAACGAGTTGTGGACGAACGGGGGGGAAGAGGGCTCGGGCGCTGCTGGTTCTGGGGCATGCGGCCCGGCGCGCCGGACGTCGTGCAGCTTCGGCGTCTTAGTTCGACGTGGGTGGCTGGGGCAGGAGCGTCAGCGGATGCCCCAGAACGAGTTGCGTGCGCTTCAGGGAAAGAGGGTTCGGGCGCTGCTGGTTCTGGGGCATCCGGTCGGTCGGCTGACGCCTCCCTCCCTTCTGCCCCAGCCACCCATGCGGAAGAAGGTTTGGCTCAGGCTGCCCCAGGCACCCGGCACCCATGCGGAAGAGGGTTCGGACGCTCAGGCTGCCCCAGGCACCCGGCGCCGGACGGTCAGGCTGCCCCAGGCACTCGGCTACGGCATATCTTCGGCAACGTCTTCTAATATTCCACTGGACGCAAGGCTCTGCTGGAGAGGCGAGTAATAGCGGCCTTTTGACCTTAAGCTGCGGTAGAGGTTAGCCCAGTCGTCCCGGGTTGCGGCCCGGGTGCTCGCAGTTGCGTCAAAAAGTGCTGCCATTTGTGCGGGAGTACCGTGCGCACTTTGAACATCGTTTACTTCATCCACTACTTTAAGCACTTCTCGGACTGCGTCAGCATTGAAATACTCTGCTAACGGCAAGATTGCATTTTCTGCCACCGCTTCTGCGCGACGCCATCCCGTGCCTCCGTAGGTCCTGTACAAACTGATGGCTTCGTCCACAAACCCACGACTGGGCTGCTCTGTAATGATCTTGAGCTTGCTCTCTTCAGGCAGGCCGTCAAATCGTTCCTTGAGAACCTCCTTGAACGCGGCGACGTTATACCCGCGAAAGATCTTGCTAAGTTCGTTGAGGGTGACCGGGGCATTCCTGAGGTAAGTCTGCATTCGTAGTTGAGTGGGCCCGGTAAGCCAGTTCCAGATTCGCGGCTCAAATAGTATCGCTAGGGGCAGGCGTAGGAATTGTGAGTCGTCGCTGCTTTCGGTTAGTGTTGGTATCGCCGACTTCATAGTGGAGTCGTATACGTACCTGTCGTAGCGCGACGCAGCGACCAAGCACATTGCAACCTTCCAGTCACTGCTTTCTGGGATCGATGTGCTGCCTCGGATCAGACATTTGCAGAGAACGGTAATGTAGTTTGGGAACAGGCTCGCTTTGACCCTGGAAAAGTGCCTTTCCTTCATGAAGTTGTCCACCTCTTCTTGGGTCGAAGGGAAAGATGACCTTTGCAAGTCAGCCTCTAGCTTCTTTAAGGCCGCCTTCCCTTGAACCGGGGGGTGACGCAATAGATGGTTGACAGCATGAACCAGATGGGATCGCACGCCTTCGACACTTGGTTGATAGAGCGTGCTTTGTGAGCTGAAAGCAGGATGGACACAGAGATGCCTATCCTCTCGAAGTCGCTCTAAATCTCTTCTCTCGGAGGCGGAAACGAGCTCGAAATCCTCATTCGCTACTTTGAGTAGGCTGTTCTCATACTGTTGCAGACGAAGGAGTGCTTGGCTATTGCCTTGCTCGTAGTCCGCAACTGCTTGGTCGAAACTATTGCAGAAGTCTCCTGCGGCTGCATCGCCATCCTCGCGGAGCTCTCGGAGTTTGATGATTATGTCGTAGGTGACTGCGACCCAGGTTGCGACCACAGATGAACGCAAACATCCGCTTCGCAGCGAGTTGAGTGCCTCTGTGGCATACGCTCTGCTTTCACTGTCTCGAATAGACAATACGAGTTCGTCGAGATCAGTTAGCTGGACGAGCATGTTGTAATGAAAAAGGCATGGCCTGGGCCGAGTTCATCCGAGCCAAGTGCCATGTTCGCACGACTCGGGAGCGGTGCACTCGGGCGGGTAAGCATGCGAGCAACAGGGCGGTGCGGGAGTGATTGGGCACCGGGCGCCAGACACGAAAACAGCCCACCCGTTGCCGGGCGGGCTGTCAAGCACTGTCGGATCGGCGGGAGCGTTACCGCACCGCGCCTTCGGCGGCGGGTTGTTTGTCTTCGCCTTCGCCGGTTTTGGTGACGAGGCACTGGGTCGTCAGCATCAGGCCGGCGATGCTGGCGGCGTTCGTCAGGGCGCTCTTCACCACCTTCGTCGGGTCGATCACGCCGGCGGCGAACAGGTCCTCATACACCCCCGTCAGCGCGTTGTAGCCGTTGGGGCCCTCGCTGCGGAGGACTTCGTCGGCGACCACGCTGCCGTCCTGGCCGGCGTTCTTGGCGATCTGCTTCGTCGGGCTCTGGAGCGCCCGGCGGACGATCTCCACGCCGATCTTCTCGTCGCCCTTGGCCTTCACCTCGTCCAGACCCTTGATGCACCGCAGCAGGGCCGTGCCGCCGCCGGGGAGAATGCCTTCCTCCACGGCCGCGCGGGTGGCGTGCAGGGCGTCCTCCATGCGGGCCTTGGTCTGCTTCATCTCCGCCTCGGTGGCGGCGCCGACGCTGACCACGGCCACGCCGCCGACCAGCTTGGCGAGGCGCTCCTGGAACTTTTCGCGGTCGTATTCGCTGTCGGTGTCGTCGATGCCCTTCTTAATTTGGGCGACGCGCTTCTGCAGGTTCTCCTTGGTCCCGCCGCCTTCGATAATGGTCGTTTCGTCCTTGGTGACTTCGACCTTCTTGGCGGTGCCGAGGTGCTCCAGTTCGACGTGCTCCAGCTTCACGCCGAGGTCCTCGGAGACGAACGTGCCGCCGGTGAGGACGGCGATGTCCTGCAGCATGGCCTTGCGACGCTCGCCGAAGCCGGGCGCCTTGACCGCGGCGACGTTCAACACGCCGCGCAGTTTATTCACGACCAGGGCGGTGAGGGCCTCGCCCTCGACGTCCTCGGCGATGATCAGCAGCGGGCGACCCGTGGTGGAGATCTTCTCCAGCAGGGGAATCAGGTCCCGCAGGTTCGAGACCTTCTTTTCGTGCAGGAGGATATAGCAGTCCTCCAGCACGACGGACATGGTCTCCGGGTTGTTGACGAAATAGGGGCTGGTGTAGCCCTTATCGAACTGCATGCCCTCGGCGAGGGTGAGGACGGTCTCGCCGCTCTTGCCCTCTTCGATGGTGATGACGCCGTCGCGGCCGACCTTTTCAAAGGCGTCGGCGATCAGGTCGCCGATTTCCTTGTCGTTGTTGGCGGAGATGGCCGCGACCTGGGCGATCTGGCTTTTGCCGTCGACCGGTTTGGAGAGGCCGTCGAGGGTTTCGACGCACTTGGCGACGGCCTTCTCGATGCCCTTGCGGACGACCTGGGGGTTGGCGCCCAGGGAGATGTTCCGCAGGCCCTCGGTGAAGATGGCGCGGGCCAGGACGGTGGCGGTGGTGGTGCCGTCGCCGGCGGTGTCGCTGGTTTTGGAAGCGACTTCGTTGACGAGCTTGGCGCCCATGTGCTCCCAGGGGTCCTCCAGTTCGACCTCCTTGGAGACGGTCACGCCGTCCTTGGTGACGACGGGGTTGCCGAAGGACTTATCGATGAGGACGTTGCGGCCGCGGGGGCCCATCGTGACGGCGACGGCGTCGGCGAGGGTGTCGATGCCCTTTTTGAGCTTCAGGCGGGCGGGGTCGTCGAAGAGAAGTTGCTTGGCCATGGGGGCGGGCGGCGTTCGGTGTGCGGGGGCGAATAGATATTGGGGAGGAGGGAGGGGCGACGAGGGAGGAGGGGAGCAGGTTTCCACCCCTCCCTCAGTCCTCCTCCCCCCTCCCTAAAACAACGCAGCGGCCGGCGAACTAGAGCACCTTGGCGAGGATGTCGGCCTCGCGGAGGATCTTGACGTCCTTGCCGTCGACTTCGATCTCGGTGCCGCCGTACTTGCCGAAGAGGACTTCGTCGCCGACTTCGACGCCGACGGGGCTGCGTTCGCCGCTGTCCAGCAGGCGGCCGGGGCCGACGGCGAGGACCTTGCCGCGCTGGGATTTCTCCTTGGCGGCGTCCGGCAGCACGATGCCGCCGGCGGTGGTTTCCTCAGCCTCGAGGGGCTCGATGACGACGCGATCGTCCAGGGGGTTCAGGGTCATTTGTGCGTATTGAAAAGTTGAAAGGTGAGAATGAATTGCTGAGGCGTAAGGCGTGAGGGGGAAGGCGTAAGGGGCGGGGACGAGTCGTGATCGGCGGCCAGCGTCGTCACTTACGCCTTACGCCTCGCCCCTTACCGCCTGCCGCGGACGCGGCCTACATCATCCCGCCCATGCCGCCCATGCCCATGCCGCCCATCCCGCCCATGCCGCCGCCCATGCCGCCCATCCCGCCGCCCATGCCGTCATGGTCGTGGTCGTGGCCGCCGGCTTCGGGGTCTTCGGGCTCGTCGGCGATCAGGCCGGCGGTGGTGGTCATCAGCATGGCGACCGACAGGGCGTTCTGCAGGCTGGTGCGAACGACCTTGGCCGGGTCGACCACGCCGGCGGCGAGCATGTCGCCGTATTTATCGTTCAGCGCGTCGTAGCCGTAGTTGACGTCGTCGTTCCGCAGCACGCGGTTGGCGACCACGGCGCCGTCTTCGCCGGCGTTCTCGGCGATGGTCCGCAGCGGCATGCTCAGCACGCGGCCGACCAGCTCGGCGCCGTAGGACTCGTCGCCCTGGAGCTTCAGGCCCTTCAACGCCTTGGAGCTCCGCAGCAGCGCCACGCCGCCGCCGGGGACGATGCCCTCTTCCAACGCCGCCCGGGTGGCGGCGAGGGCGTCGTCGAACAGGTCCTTGCGTTCCTTCATCTCGGTCTCGGTGGCGGCCCCGACGTTAATCTGGGCGACGCCGCCGGCCAGCTTGGCGAGACGCTCCTGGAGCTTCTCGCGGTCGTAATCGCTGTCCGTATCCTCGATTTCCCGCTTGATCTGGGCCACGCGGCCGTCGATCGCCTCGTTCGTGCCGCCGCCGCGGACGACGATGGTTTTATCGGAGGAGATGCGAATCTTCTTCGCGGTGCCGAGGTCCTCGGTGGTGACCGCGTCCAGCTTGACGCCGAGGTCTTTAAAGATCGCCCGGCCGCCGGTGAGGACGGCGATGTCCTCCATCATGGCCTTGCGGCGTTCGCCGTAGCCCGGCGCCTTAACCGCGGCGACCTTCAGGATGCCCCGCAGCTTGTTGACGACCAGCGTGGCCAGGGCTTCGCCTTCGAGATCTTCCGCGATAATCAGCAGCGGGCGGCCGCTCTTGCTGATCTCTTCCAGCAGCGGCACCAACAGGCGGGCGCTGCTGATCTTTTCCTCGAAGACGAGGATATACGGGTTGTCCAGGACGACTTCCTGCCCGTCCTCGTCGGTGACGAAGTGCGGGGAGAGGAAGCCGCGGTCGAACTCCATGCCCTCGACCAGGTCGACGGTGGTGTTGATGCCGCGGCCCTCTTCGACCGTGATCACGCCGTCCTTGCCGACCTTGATAAAGGCGTCGGCGAGGGTCTTGCCGATCTCCGGGTCGTTGTTGCCGGAGATCGTGGCGACGGTCTGCAGCGACTTCTTATCGGTCGCGTCGACCGGGGTGGAGATCTTGCCGAGGTGCTCCACGACGGCGTTGACGGCCTTCTGGGCGCCGCGGGCCATCTGGGTGGCGTCCACGCCGGAGGCCAGGAACCGGAGGCTCTCTTTGAAGAGGGCCTCGGCCAGCACGGTGGCGGTGGTGGTGCCGTCGCCGGCGGTGTCGTTGGTCTTGCTGGCGGCCTCTTTGACGAGCTGCACGCCCATATTCTCAAAGGCGTCGTCCAGCTCGATATCCTCGGCGACGGTCACGCCGTCCTTGGTGATCTTGGGGGCGCCCCAACCCTTGTCCAGCACCGCGTTGCGGCCGCGGGGGCCGAGGGTGCTCTTGACGGCCCGGGCCAGCTTTTCGACCCCGGCGAGGAGGTGTTTGCGGGCGTCGTCGTCGAATTCCAGCAGCTTGGCCACGGGGATCGGTTCCTGTTCAGAGATACGGGACGGGGAGACGGATGATTCGATCGCCGGCCGCCGGGGCGCCGCCGCGTCCGGGGGCGTCTGCCGGGGGGACGATCGGGGCGGACCGGGAGCCGCGACCGACCTCTCCTGCACGCCGCGGACCGGCGGCGCGGCGTTCCGCGGAAGTCGCCCAGCGGCATGAGGATGCGTCGAACGGAAATCCGGCCGGTCGCGCCGGTTCTGCCGATGTGGCAGCGAATCGCCGCCCGCCGGTACGCTCCGGCCGCCTGTTTCCGCCCCGCCGTGTCGCCTCTCGTGTCGCCCGTGTCCGATCCTGCCGCCGCGTTCGTCGCCAAGTGGTCCGCCAGCGGCGGGGCGGAGACGGCGAACAGCCAGTCGTTCCTGCGGGACCTGTGCGACCTGTTGGAGATCCCCCGCCCGGACCCCGCCGTCCCGGAGGCCGCGGAGAACCGCTACACCTTCGAGCGGGCCGTGACCCGCCTTGTCGGGGGGACGTTCTATGGTCACGCTTCCAGCATGGCCGATCTTGGAAGACCGCCGCTGCCGGACGCGCGGGGGAAAGACAAGACGTTCAGCGTCCACGAGACCGCGACGGACCGCCAGCGGTTCGACGCCGCGGCGGATGCCGCCGGAACGTCGGCCTCGGAATGGGCGCGGGAGATCTTGGTGCGTGTCACGGAAAGCGGGGGGCGGGGGACCCGCCCGTCACCGGACCCCTCCGGCGGTACATAAAGCCGCTGCGTCGACCGAGGCGCGGGCCGCCCCCCCTCATTTTACGATGGGCAGCGTCGGCAGTTATCGGTGAACACAGACGCCGGACCCCGTGTCTGTGGCTCTGGTTCGGCAGATCCGGCCTCGTGCAGCTGTCCACTCAGCCATCCGAACGCTATCCTCACAGCATCTGACACGTTCGCTGAAGCAAATGACCAGAGCCCCACGCTCAGACGCAAGCCAAACAGCTGTAGCATTCCTGAACCTGAAAGGCGGGGTCGGCAAGACGACACTGGCAGTGAACTTCGCCGCGTTTTGTGGATCGCGTGGTATCAGAACGCTTCTGGTTGACCTCGATCCGCAGGCGAACGCCACTTTGTGGTGTCTGTCGCTGGAGCAGCTGCAACAGCACGCAAAGGAGTGCGGCACAGTCGCCGACCTGCTTGGACAGCGGCGCCACACCTCCGCAGAAGGCTCCGCTAAGACAGCACAGGATGTGTTGCGTGAATCGGTCTTCCCGGGCGTGGACCTGATCCCGTCCCATCTCGGTCTCTACACGGCCGACGCAGAACTAGCAGGGGAAGCCGGGCGAGAGTACCTCCTGACAAGGGCACTGGAGCCAATCCGGGCTGATTATCAGATGGTCGTTTGCGACTGTCCCCCGAGTCTCAACGTGGCAACCCACAATGCGATCGCGATCGGAACGCACTTCGTAACGCCTGTTTCGTTGGACTTCCTTTCAGTTTTCGGCGTCGGGCTCCTGTACCCTAAAATAACCGGCATTTGCGAGGCGCTAGGCACGACGTTGGAAAACGCAGGGATTGTGATCGGCAAGGCAGGCCGGACATCGACCCATCGCGACGACGCTCGGTGGGCCTTGCAGGAGCGGTTCAAAACGCTAGTACTGCCGCACGAAATCACGGATCGGAGCATTGTGTCCGAAGCAGCTGAGAAACACTTACCCGTTTTCGACATGGCGAACGCCAAGGCTACTGAGGAGTTCACAGCGGTGTGCTCGGAGTTACTCACTCGAGTCGGGGTGACAGGTTGAAGACTCATGACGCCGCTAGAGTGCTGGAGTCTGTGGCTCAAGCTCTCCGCGCTGGCCCGAATGTAGAGATGAAAGAGTTGGCGAGCCTGTTTCGTCCAGCAGCGTCCCCCGCAGGGATCAACTCAGATGACGCCGCGCTCAGCGTGAGCGGACTGGTAGCGATGTCGGCGTTCAATAAGCAGGAATGGAAGCAGCTTATCGACGAATGGGGCATCCCGGTGGAGGTATTGGGAACGTACTCCGTTCGCGACACGATCGGGAAAATCCTTCAATATTTCCGAGAGAACCCCGAAGCTCTCGACAGGCTTCGCAAAGAGCGGGCATCGAAGAGCCATAGGGCATCGTCAGAGCTGATGAGGACCCTCGCGTTGCTGTTGGATTAGATGGTGAGAATCTGCGATGAACACGCTACGGGGCGAGTTAGAGGCGAGCTTTCGGCGATTCCACGATGCGTGGATCGCCGAAATGACCGCCGCGATAACGGACGAAGCCCGAGATTTACACACATACTCAGACAGCTACAAAGATCTTGCGTCTCTACATGCTTGGTCGTGCTACATGTTTGAAGGGCGGATGGCGGAATCCGCGCACGCCTTCCATGTCGAGGCGAAGAACGACGCCCTGACATCGCACGTTTTAGCAGTTATGGGCGTCTGGAGAGCGTCTTTGCAAACCCTCAGAGCATGCATCGAAAACGCCCTCTGCGCGCAGTTCTTCAAGGACCATCCGGTCGAAAACGAACTGCGGGACGCGGGGCAGTACCGTAAGGGATTCTCAGATCTTCTCGCGTACTTTCGCTCCCACCCAGGGCTTGCAGGGCTTGATGAGCGGGTCAGCGGGCTTGACCTGCTAGGCGGAGAATACGCCAAGCTGTCTATGGCGGTTCACGGGTCATCTGACTCCTACCGGATGACGACGGAAACGGGAGCTGTCCAGATGTTTGTTCAGGACGATATTCGCATGCGGCAATGGCGTAGCCGGGAACGAAACGTCCTGATCGGATTGAACTGCCTTTTGACATGCCTTTACAGGTCGCAGCTGTCCGGATCCCAGAAGCCGGCCCTGAGAGAGTCGATTGGGGCCGTCCTGCCCGCGGGGAAGAGAGACGCCATCAAGGATCAGTTGGGAGTGTTCTTGCCGGGAATCTGAGTTCTTTCTAGACCAACACACTCTTAGGACACTACCAACACCCGGACTCGACGCTCACCGGGCTCTATAACGTGCTGGAGGCCCTGCGGAGCGGCGACGCCCTCAACGACAAGCAGCGGGACGTGCACGACCGCGGGTTGGTCGGGGTGTTGCGGGCGCTGCACGACGACCTCGACGCCGCCGTCGCCGACGCCTACGGCTGGCCGGTCGGGCTGGAGGACGAGGCGATCCTCGCCCGGTTGGTCGCCCTCAACGCCGAACGGGCCGCCGAGGAGGCCCGCGGGCGGATTCGCTATCTGCGGCCGGAGTTTCAGGACCCCGACGGCGCCGCCGCCCGGGCCGCGGAGGCCAAACGGCAACGCTCCCTCACCGGGGAGGCCGCCGCCCCGCCGCCGCCCGCCGCCGCCGTCCGCAAGTGGCCGGCGATGTCCGACCCGGTCGCCCAGTACCGGGCCGTCCGCGGCGTGCTGGCCGCCGCCGACCGCCCCCTGGCGCCCGCGGACGTCGCCGCCTTCTTCCAAGGCGCCGGCCCGGCGAAGGTCGCCCCGGTGTTGGAAGTGCTGGCCGACCTCGGCCACGCCGGCCGCACCGACGACGGCCGCTACACCGGCTGAGCCCGCCGCACACCAACCCGACGCGTCAGCGAGGGCCGTCCGGCGTCCCCGAGTGAGCCCGAAGCGCAAGCGAGGTGGGTGAGTCGCGCGCCTCGCTTGCGCTTCGGGCTCACGGGAGGCTGCGCCGGCCGGCTTGGCGGAGCGGCGCCGCGGCCGGCTACGCTGGGCCCGCGCCGCCGTCCGCGGCGTCGCCGCTCCCCGCCCGTTCCGCCGTGTCGCCGATGCGTTCGCCGCTCCGCCCGTTCCTCTTCGTCGCGGCGGGATTCGCCGTCGGTTTGCCGCTGTCCGCCGCGGAACCGGTCGCCGAGACGCCGGCCCCGTCGGCGGGCCGGCCGAACGTGCTGCTGTTTTATATCGACGACCTGCGGCCCCAGACCGCGGACTACGGCCACGAGCGGATGGTCACGCCGAACTTCACCCGTCTGGCCGAGTCCGGCGTGCGGTTCGAGAACGCCTACTGTCAGGTGCCCACCTGCGGCGCCAGCCGGGCCAGCCTGATGACGGGGCTGTATCCCACCCGCGAGCGGTTCCCGGACTTCCTCACCTGGGCCGAGCGCGACGCCCCGAACGCGAAGACGCTGCCGCAGCGGTTCAAGGAGGCGGGCTATACGACGATCAGCAACGGCAAGATCTTTCATCACCCCAAAGACACGGCCGACCGCAGTTGGAGCGAAACCCCCTGGAAGCCGGCGATCGGCGGCCGGCATTTTTATAACGACGCCACCGCGGCGTGGATGAAGACGAACGAGGAGACCCGCAAACTGCCCGGCGGCAAAACGGTGAAGAAGGTCCCGATGTGGGAGGCCGGCGAGGTCGACCCGCTGGAAACCAGCGACGGCCTGATCGCCGCCAAAACGATGGCCGACCTCGACCGCCTGGCCGCGGGGGGCGAGCCGTTCTTCCTCGCCTGCGGCCTCGCCAAGCCGCACATGCCGTTCTTCTCCCCGGAGGAGACCTACGCCCTCTATCCCCGGCCGAAAATTGAACTGGCCGAGTATCGCGATTGGCCGCAGCCCAAACCGGCCGGGCTGAACGGCGTGAAGGAGCAGTTCGCCTACGTCCCGATGACCTTGGATATGAAGTTCGAGGTGAAATACAACTCCGACGATTATCACCGCCGGATGCAGCAGGGGTATTCCGCCTCCGTCTCCCACGCCGACGATTTATTGGGGCGGGTGACGGACAAGCTGGAGCAGACGGGCCTGGCGGAGAACACCGTCGTGGTCGTCCTGGGCGACCACGGCTGGCTGCTGGGCGAGCACAATCAGTGGGCGAAAAACACCCTGCTGCACGACGCCCTCCGCACGGCCCTGTGGATGAGCGGCCCCGGCGTGGCCCGGGGCGCCGCGGTCCCGAGTTACGTCGAATTCGTCGACCTGCACCCCACCCTCTGCGAACTGGCCGGCGTCCCGGTCCCCGAGGGCGAGATCCACGGCCGCAGCTTCGCCGCGGTCTTGCAGGATCCGTCCGCCGCCCATCGCGACCACGCCTACACCCGGTTCAAAGCGGGCGATTCGATCGCGTCGGCGGACTACCACTACGTCCGCTACCGCCAGCCGAACGGCGAGCGGTCCGCCCTGCTGATCGACCGCAAGGCCGACCCGCTGGGCAAAAAGAACCACGCCGGCGACCCGGCCTACGCCGCGGTCGAAGCGGATCTCAACGCCAAACTGGACGCCAAGCTCTCCGCGGCGACCGGCGACCGTGCGGGGCGGTCCGAAGCGGCGGCGAACTGAACCGCCCGTGCCGGTTCTCGAACTCACGACCGTGATCGCCGCGCCGCGGGAGGTCGTGTTCGATCTGGCCCGCAGCGTCGAGCTGCACGTCGACTCCCTCGCCCACACCGGGGGGCGGCCCGCCGGGGCGTGAGGCTCGCGGTCGGTTCGCCTTGGCGGTTCGCGCGCGAACCGCTATCCCCCGCGCATGTTCGTGCGAACGACCGTTGCCGTTCTGGGAAGCGCCGCGCTCGCGGCGGCGCTCTCGGGCTGCCATCAACTCGCCGGGCACGCGGCGAACATGCGGGGCAAGCAGCTGTACGCCCAAGGGCAAACCGCCGCCGCGGCGGAGGAGTTCCGGCGGGCGGCACTGGACGATCCCGCCGAGGCCGATTACCGCCACAACCTCGCCGCCGCCACGCAGACGCTCCGCGGCCCCGGGCCGGCGGAGGCTCTCTACAAACAGACGCTGGCCCTCGACCCGGACCACCAGCCGACCGTCCACAAGCTGGCCGAGTTGTATCTGAACACCGGCCGCCCGCAGGCGGCCCGCGCCCTGACCGCCCAATGGGCGGCGGCCCGGCCGGGCGATCCGCGGCCGCACGTCGAAGTCGCCTACGTGCTGAGGCGCACCGGCGACCCCCTCGGCGCCGAACGCGAGTTGCGGACCGCGTTGGCCGCCGACCCGAACCACGCGATCGCCCTGGCGAACCTCGCGGAGTTGCAGGCCCGCACCGGCCGCACCCGCGAGGCCGCCCAAACCGCCGCCGCGGCAAAGCAGAAGGACTGGACCGTCAAAACCCCCGCCGACGTCCGGCGATAGCGTCCTTCTCCCCTCTCCCTCGAGGGAGAGGGGCCGGGGGTGAGGGTGGGCGAACGGTTCACCCGTCTCCGCTCTCTGCGGTGACGGACCGGACGACGGACGAGCCGGCGGACGGTGAACCGCAAGCGGGCGCCGCTGCCCCCTCACCCCCGACCCCTCTCCCCCAAAAGGGGGCGAGGGGAGTTCAATACGTCCCTTTACTTCGTCAAATCGTAGCAGACGAGGTGGTTCCGCAGCCGCAGATACACGCGGCCCTCGGCCACGGCGGGGCTGGCGCAGTCCAGCAGGCCGGCGCGGGTGATCACCCGGTCGTACTTCGCCACGCCCTCCGGGTCGCCGGGGGAGACGTTCAATTCCTCCCGCCATTGATCCTCCGTCTTGGCGAGGCCCTCGGGGCCGACGGAGAGGTCGTAGCGGGGGCGGAACTCCTCGGCGGTCAGGTCGAAGGCCAGCAGGCGGCCGAAGGTATACAGGCCGACGCCGCCGTCCCCGGTGACGACGGCCGCGGGGGAGGTGTACCGCGGCTTGGCGAGGTCCAGCCGGGCCGTCCACAGGCCGCTTCCGTCCTCCAGGCTCACGCAGTCCAACCGGCGGTCGCCGGGGGCGAGCACCAGGTCCCCGGCGACGACCGGGCTGGCGCCGGGGTCGGAGAGTTGTTGATAGGCCCACAGCAGTTCGGGCTCCTCGGCCCCGTTCAGGGCGAAGCACCGCAGGCCGCCCTTGCGGCTGCCGCCGAACGTCAGCAGGCGGGGCTCGTCGGCGGCCGTCGTCGTGACGACCGGGGAGGAGCGGGAGGCGCCGGTCTCCTCCAACCGCCAGGCTTCCTCTCCGTCGGCGAGGTTCACGGCGACGGTCGCCCCCCCGTCGACGTTCACGATCGCCAGCCCGTCCCAGAGCGCGGGGCTGGAATCGCGGCCGCCCAGTTCCGCGTTCTCCCACAGCAGGGCGCCATCGGCGAGGTCCACGCCGTACAGGCCGTCGGCCAGCAGGACGATCGTGCCGCCGCCGTCGCCGTCTTCCAGGATGGCGGGGGAGGACGAAATCTGCTCCCCGTCCACTTCGCCCGGCAGGGTCGTTTCCCAGACCTTCTCGCCCGTTTTGACGTCCAGCGCCCGCAGCACGCGGTCGCCGCCGAGGCAGACGAGCTTGTCGCCGGCGACCGCCGGGGTGCTGGACTGCGGGAAGCGGGTGACGGCGGCGTCGCGCTCGTTCGTCCACAGCGTCTCGCCGGTGGCGGCGTCGAAGCAGTGCACGACCTCCCGGCCGGTGTATTCGAGCTTGCGGCGCTCGAGGCTCTCGGCCCGGCGGTTGCGCTCGTATTCATCCAGTTCGCCCGCGGGCAGGTCGTCGTCCTCGCCCTCCGGCAGGGGCGGATACTTCGGCGGGGGCAGTTCCACGCCCTCCCGCTTCACCCGTCCCGCGACGGCGAGGAAGACCCGGCCGTCGGCGACCACCGGGCTGGCCCAGCCGCCGCTGGCGCCTTCGATCTTGGCGATCCACGCCGGCTTCAGGCCGTCCGCGGGGGCGTCGGTCCGCAGGGCGGGGGCGTCGGCGGGCAGCGGGATCGCGCCGGCGCGGCCCGGGCCGCGCCACTGGGACCACTCCTCGCCCTCCGCGGCGGCGCCCGGCGACGCGGTCAAACCCAGCAGGCAAACGCTGGCGAGGGCAGGAGCGAGACGCGAGCGGGGCATCGGGCGATTCGGAGGGGGAACGGGGGCGGGAACGGAGGAGAGCCCGAGACGATATCCTTCCCAACCCCGCGACCGCCCCCGCGGATCGCCCCCTGCCGTCGTCCGTCTTTTCCCTTCTGTTTCTCCCGGCCCGCCGTGACCCGACTCGCCGTTCTCTCCGACACCCACGGCCGCGTCCCCGAGACCGCCGCGGCGCTGGCGGTTCTCAACGCCCACGCTCCGGACCTCTTCCTGCACTGCGGCGACGTGGGCGGCGGGCGCTACTCCCCGCACGGCGTGTTGAAGGAACTGGCCCGCGTCGCCGACGGCCGGCCGGTGTACCTCGTTCCCGGCAACAACGACCGCGACCCCGCCGCCCTCAAGGCCCTCGCCGCGGAACGCGGGATTGATTACGGCGACCCGGCACTGCTGGAAGTGGACGGCGTCCGCCTCTGCGTCACCCACGGCACGACCTGGGAGCACGAGGAATTCGCCGAACACGGCCTCGACGGGACCTTCCACGATATAATCCTCAGCGGCCACACCCACCGGCCGACCTGGGAACGCCGGCGGTTCGGCGACCGGTCGGCGTATTTATTGAACCCCGGCGCCTGCTGGCGTGCGACCCCCCGCACCGTCGCCCTGCTGGACCTCCCGCCGCAGGGCTTCCCGCCGCAGGACCCGGCGAAGTGGAAACCGCGGTTTCTGGAAGTCCCCTGGCCAGCGTGAGCCGCGTCCGCCTCCCGCCCCAGCGAGGCGCATGCGTCCCGCTTAGGATCCGACCGTTCCGGCCGGAGAGGAAATTTCTGATTCGTTCCGCAAACTCCCCCGGTCGAGGTTGCGACGACACATGAACGTGCGCACACTTCTTCTGTCCCCGGTGCGATTTGAGGTTCGCCGCCGTGTCCGCCGCGCTGCTCACCGTCGAATGGACCGAGGGCCTCGCCCCGGATGCGGCGAGCTTGAAGAACGGCCGCAAACTCGCCGGGCAGGCCGCCAAGTGGAGCGACCGCGGCCGGTCCGACGCCGCCCTGTGGGGGGCCTTCCGGGGCAGCGGGAAAACGCCGTATCAGGTGCGGGTCGATCTGGCCGGGCCGGCCTGGAAGTGCAGTTGTCCCAGCCGCAAATTGCCCTGCAAGCACACGTTGGGTTTGCTGATCGGCGCCGCGGGCAGCGACGCCTTCTGCCCCGCCGGCGAGCCGCCGGACTGGGTCGCGGAGTGGCTCTCCAAACGCTCCTCCACCGCTCAGGCCAAGGCCACGAAGGCCGCCTCCAGCAAGCCGGCCGACCCCGCCGCCCAAGCCAAACGCCGGGCCGCCCGGGAGGCAAAGATCGCCGACGGGCTGGACCGGCTGAACCTCTGGCTGGACGACCGCCTGCGGCAGGGGCTGGCGGAGTTGGAAACCAGCGGCCCCGGCCCCTTCGAGGAGCAGGCCGCCCGATTGGTGGACGCCCAGGCCCCCGGCCTCGCCGCCCGGCTGCGGGCCCTCTCCGAGATCCCCGGCAGCGGCCCGGACTGGCCGGAGCGGCTGCTTTCCGGCTGCGCCGTCCTGCGGTTGCTGGTCGCCGCCTATCAGAACCAGGATGCCCTGCCGGAGGAGCTGCGGGAGGACGTCCGCACGCTGATCGGCTGGAGCCGCACGGAACGGGAGACAGTTGACTCCGGGGAGAGAGTCAATGACGCCTGGCTGACTCTCGGAACGGTCGAGTGGGAGGAGGACCGCGTCCGCGGTCGGCGGACGTGGTTGAAGGGGGTCATGACCGACCGTACCGCCGAGGTGGTGCAGTTCGCGGCCTACGGGGGCGCCGGCGGGCAGGGGTTCGTGGAGACGTTCGTCGAGGGCTGCGTCCAGGCGATGGAGTTGGCGTTCCACCCCTCCGCCGCCCCCCGCCGGGCGGTCGTGGTCGGCCGTGAGGCGGAGCCGGTGCCCGTGCCGCTGCCGCCGGGGGCGGGCGTCGCAGGCTTGTTGAACGACGTCGCGGACGAACTGGCCGCCTGCCCGTTTCGCACGACGTTTTCAGGGTTGCTCGGGGGAGTGACGCCGTTGGTGGACGACGGGGCCTGGTGGTTGCGGGACGAGTCCGGCGCCGGCGTGCGGCTGACCCGGGGCGAGTGGTGGGGGTTGCTCGCCGAGAGCGGCGGCCGCCCGCTGACGGTGGCCGGCGAGTACGTCACCGACGCCCCCGGCGGTCCGCGGTTCCGCCCGCTGCGGTGGGACGCCGGTGTGCCCGCCCCCCAAGCCGACGCCTTGGCGTCGGGAGCGCCGCGATGAACGAACGCGTCCGCGCCGCCGTCGTCGGTCTCGCCAAGGCCGGTCCCGCGGCGGATCTGACTCCCGAGGAACTCCCGTATGTCTCCCGTGAGGGAGACACGCCGGAGACACGGTTCCTGCTGGCCGCCGCGGCCGCGGATCTCTGGGAGCAGGCGGGTCGTGAAGCGGCGCCCGCCCCCGCGGTGCCGGAACCCTGCGACGACAGGGCCGTTCCCCCCGCTCCGCCAGAGTTGGCGGCGGTCGTGGCCGCCGTCTGCGAGGAGCATCCCGTCCTGCTGCGGGAGGTGTGCGAACGGCTGGTCGACCGCGGCCTGAGCCTGCCGCCGCGGACGTTGCCGGCCGCGTTCGGGGTCGCCTCCTCCGGCGCCGGCGCCCGCGGCGGCCGGACGACGGCGATTCGGGCGGCGGTCGCCGCGGCCGCCGGACCCCGCGGCCGCTGGCTCGCCGGGTTCAACCCGGACTGGGCCTGGGTCTCGGAGCAGGCCGCCGGCCCGACGCCCGCGTCCGAAGGGAAGGCTCCCGCCGATCTGGCGGAGGCGTTCGCCGCCGATCACTTCGGCACGCGCCTGAACGCCCTGCGGCGCTGGCGGGCCGCCGACCCTGCCGCCGCCCGGGCCGCCTTGGAGGAGACGTGGAAAGGCGAAACCGCCTTCCGCCGGGCCGCGTTGCTGGAGACCTTCGAGACGGGCCTCTCCGCGGCGGACGAGCCCTTTCTGGAGGCGGCCCTCGCCGACCGCAGTAAGGCCCTGCCGGCGGTCGCGGAGAATCTGCTGCTCGGCCTGCCGGACTCCGCCTTCGCCGCGGCCCGCCGCGCGGCGGCGGACGCCCTGCTGGACGTTGCGGGACGGCTCAAGGCGAAGCTGGTCGTCACGCTGCCCCCCGCCTCCGGGCAGCAGATCGAGGGCGACGCGGGCATCGACTGGGGTCTGCTGGCGACGGAGCCGGCGAAGGGGGCGGCGGGCGGCCGCGGCGTGCGGGCCGAACGACTGGTGCGTGCCTTGGCGAGCGTGCCGCCGTCGCATTGGTTGGACCGCTTCGGCCGGGAGCCCGCGGACCTCATCGCCCTGGCGGAGCCGGCGGAGCACGGCGAGGACGTGCTCGCCGGCTGGACCGCCGCCGCCGCCCGCTTCGCGACGACCGACGCGACGGTCGCCGCCGGGTGGGCGCCGGCGCTGTCGGAGTGGGCGTGCGCTCAATTGAACCGCGCCCGTCGCGGCAAGAAGGCCGCCGCGGCCGTGCCGGCGGCGGGCGAGTCGCTGACTGAATTCATCGCCGCCCTGCCCCCGGCCGCCGCGGCCGATTTCGTCCGGCCGTTGCTGACTGCGAAGGCGGTGGCGAAGGCGCCGGAGGAATTGGGGGCGCTGCTCTGGAACGCCGTGCCGGACCCGTGGCCGGACGACTTCGCCCGGGCCGTTGTCGCCGCGATCGAGGCCGGCGACGGCAAGCGGGGGTACGACTATTGGAAATGGCAGGAGCCGATCGGCCGCGTGCTCGAACGCCTCCCGCCGGCGGTCCTCGCCGACCTGCCCCCCGGCTGGCCGGCACCGCACGACCTGCCCAATTGGCTCGAACGGGCCTCCGCCGCGGCGCTGCTGCGGCGCCGCCTGCACGAACTCCTCCCCTAATTCCTCCTGTCAGTCCTCCCGGAACGCCCGATGGCCGCCAAGACGAACTCCCCCCCGGCGCCCGCCGCGAACAAGCCGAAGGTCGATCAGGCCACGGTCCTGCGTCGGCACGCGGAGGAGGAATACGCCCACGAACTGGCCGCCCTCGCCGCGGTCGACGACAAGCCCAAGCCGCCGAACTGGAACCTCTCCCCCTGGGCGGTGAAGCAGTATTTATTGGGCGGCACGCTGGCCGACGGCACGACGATCACGCCGAAATATGTGGGCAACGAGCGCCTGATCGAGATCGCCGTCGCCACCCTCGCCACCGACCGGGCGCTGCTTCTCTATGGCGTGCCGGGCACGGCGAAATCGTGGGTCAGCGAGCACCTCGCCGCGGCGATCAGCGGGAACAGCACGCTGTTGGTGCAGGGCACCGCCGGCACGGACGAATCTGCCCTGCGGTACGGCTGGAACTACGCCCGGTTGTTGGCCGAGGGCCCCAGCGAAGCGGCGATGACCGAATCCCCCATGCTGCGGGCGATGGCGACCGGCACCATCTGCCGGGTAGAGGAACTGACCCGCATCCCCAGCGAGGTGCAGGACACGCTCATCACCATCCTCTCCGAAAAATCCCTGCCGGTGCCGGAATTGAATACGGAGGTGCAGGCCCAGCGCGGCTTCAACGTCATCGCCACCGCCAACAACCGCGACCGCGGCGTGAACGAGCTGAGTTCGGCCCTGATGCGGCGCTTTAATACCGTCGTGCTGCCGGTGCCGGACAATTTGGAGGACGAGGTGGAAATCGTCCGCAGCCGCAGCGAACAGCTCGGCCGGGCCCTGGAACTGCCGGCGGAGGCCCCGGCGCTGGAGGAGGTCCGCCGGGTGGTGACGGTCTTCCGCGAACTCCGCGACGGCCTGACGGACGACGGCAAGACGAAGTTAAAAAGCCCCAGCGGCACGCTCTCCGCGGCGGAGGCGATCAGCGTGGTCAACAGCGGCACGGCGATGGCCGCCTTTTACGGCGACGGCAAACTAAACGCCCGCGACCTCGCCAGCGGCATCACCGGGGCGATCGTCAAGGACCCGGTGCAGGACCGCCTCGTCTGGCAGGAATATTTGCAAACCGTCGTCAAGGAACGCGACGGCTGGGGCGACTTCTACCGCGCCTGCCGGGAGGCGCTGTGAGTTGCTATAGAACCGCGACCGTCAGGGAGCCGGCTCCTTCGGATCGCCCCTCCCGACTCGCCGCCCGTTTCGACCGCAGCGCCGCGCGTGCCGACTCCCTGACGGTCGCGGTTCCAATCACGCAGTCATGAACGACGCCCCCGCCCCCGTCAAACTCTTCGGCGTCCGTCACCACGGCCCCGGTTGCGCCCGGGCGCTGGGGGCGGCGTTGCACGAGTATCAGCCGGACGCCGTGCTCATCGAGGGCCCGCCGGAGGCGAACGACCTCATCCCGCTGCTTGCCGACCCGGCGTTCATCCCGCCGGCGGCGATTCTCGTGCACCCGGCGGACGACCCGTCCAAAGCCGCGTTCTTCCCGCTGGCGGAGTATTCCCCCGAACTCACCGCCGCCCGCTGGGCCCTGAGCCACAACGCGGAGGTCGAGTTCATCGACCTGCCGATGACGCATCAATTCGGGCTGGAGGAGGCGGACACGCCGGAGGGGGACGTGCTCCCCGGGGAGGACGAAGACTTGCCGGAGGACGCGCCGCCTAACGGCGACGGCGAAGCGGGGGAACCCCGTGAGCGGTCCCAACCGCACCCCATTCGCGCCGACCCCCTCGGCTGGCTGGCCCGGGCGGCGGGGTACGACGACCGGGAGCGCTGGTGGGAACAGCAGGTCGAACAGCGGCAGAACGCCGCCGGATTGTTCGACGCCATCGCCGAGGCCATGACCGAACTCCGCACCGCCGCGGAGGTTGAAATCGCAGCGGTCGGCGACGGCCCCGACGAGTCCCGCGACGCCCTGCGGGAGGCCCATATGCGGCGCCGGCTGCGGGCCGCGGTGAAGGCCGGTCGCCACAAAATCGCCGTCGTCTGCGGGGCGTGGCACGTGCCGGCCCTCGCCGACCTCGGGCCGGACAAGCCGGATCGGGAGTTGTTAAAGGGGCTGCCGAAGGTGAAAACCGCGGCGACGCTCTGCCCGTGGACGAACGACCGCCTGACCCACGCCAGCGGCTACGGCGCCGGCATTGAAAGTCCCGGCTGGTACGGCCACCTGTGGCAAAACGTCAATCAACCCGCGATCGGCTGGGTCACGCGGGCGGCTCGCCTATTACGGGAGGAGGGGCAGGACGCCAGCAGCGCCGGGGTGATTGAAGCGGTCCGCCTCGCCGACGCCCTCGCCGCCCTGCGGGGGTTCTGCGCCCCCGGCCTCAGCGAATTGAGCCAGGCGATCCTCGGCGTGCTCTGCCACGGGGAGCCGGCCCCGCTGGCGCTGATTCGTTGCAAATTAGAAGTTGGCGACGCGCTCGGTTCCGTCCCGCCGGACGCCCCCGCCGTCCCTCTGCAAAAGGATCTCGAGGCGACCCAGAAACGCCTGCGGTTCAAACCGACTGGCGAGAAAAAACCGATCACGCTGGACCTGCGCAAGGAGACGGATCTGGAACGCAGCCGCTTATTGCACCGGCTGACAATCCTCGGCGTGCCGTGGGGCGTGCGGGGCTACGAAAGCGGCACGGGCACCTACAAAGAGGCTTGGACGCTCGACTGGCGGCCGGAGTTCGCCGTGCGGGTGATCGAAGCGAACCGCTACGGCGGCACGGTCCCGGCGGCGGCGTCTTCCAAACTCACGGAGCACGCCGGCGGCAACGACGGGCTGGCCGATCTGGTCAAACGGCTGGATGCGGCGCTGCTGGCCGACCTGCCGGGCGCCGTGGGGCTGCTGGTGGGCCGGGTGCGGGACGCCGCGGCGGTCGCCGCGGACGCGGCCGGGCTGGCCGCCGCGATCCCGCCGCTGGCCCGCGTGGCCCGCTACGGGGACGTCCGCGGGACCGGGGCGCAGGAATTATTGCCCGTGCTGCGGGGGATGCTGGAACGCTACTTCGTCGGCCTCCCGCCGGCCTGCCGGTCGCTGGACGACGAAGCGGCCGCCGCCGCGCTCGCCGGGGCGGAGGGCGTCCACACGGCGCTCAAGACGCTGGAATTGACTGAGGAGGCGGAGACCTGGCGCGGCGTGTTGTTCGCCCTCACGAATACGGAGGAGGTGCACGGGCTGCTCCGCGGCTGGGCGGCCCGCACGCTGTTGGAGGAGCGGGCGATCGACGCCGACGAACTGGCCCGCCGCGCCCGGCTGGCGTTGGCCGCCGCATCCGAACCGGCCGCCGCCGCCGCATGGGTCGAGGGGCTTTTAAAAGGTTCCGCAAAGGTATTGCTATATGAAGACGCCGTCTGGGCGGCCCTGGACGGCTGGCTGGGCACGCTGGACGACGAGCGGTTTCTCGAGGTGTTGCCGCTGCTCCGCCGGTCGTTCGCCCACTTCTCCCACCCGGAGCGGCGGGAGATGGGCGCTCGGGTCAAGAACCTCGCCGGCGGCGGGGCCTCGGGGGCGAGATCGAAATCCCTCGCTGCCGGCCCGGCGGTGGACGAGGAGCGGGCGCGGCGGGTGATCCCGGTGTTAAAACTGATTTTGGGGGCGGCATGACGCACCGAGCAGGAATCGACGTTCGTTCTTCCCCCCTCTCCCTTGAGGGAGAGGGGCCGGGGGTGAGGGTGAGCGAACGGTTCCCACGCATCCGCTCATGCAGTGAGGTGCCGGGTGAGCGGGCGGACCGTCACGAGCAACCGGCAGTCACTGCCCCCTCACCCCCGACCCCTCTCCCCCAAAAGGGGGCGAGGGGGGACTGTCGCCGACGTCTCTCCCCGGCCGGAACCCACTGATGACCAACGAAGAACGCCGTCGCCGTTGGCGCCTGATCCTCGGTTCGCCCGCCGAGGAGTCCTGCGGGGGGCTGTCCAAGGGCGACGCCGGTGTGGACGGCTGCCTCGCCGCTCTTTACGACGCCGGCCAGCGGCCGGACGGCTCCACGCAGCGGCGGGCCGGGCTGGGGGGCTCCAACCCCAACGTTGCCCGCTGGCTGGGGGACGTGCGGGGGTATTTCCCGAAGTCCGTCGTGCAGGTCATGCAGCGGGACGCCCTGGATCGGCTGCACCTCACCCGGATGCTGACGGAACCGGAATTATTAGAGACCGTCGAGGCCGACGTGCACCTGGTCGGCACGCTGCTCTCGCTGGGCAAGGCGCTGCCGGCGAGCTCGCGGGAGACGGCCCGGGCGGTGGTGCGGAAGGTGTGCGAGGAACTGCAAAAGAAGCTCGCCGAGCCGATGCGGCAGGCGGTGACCGGGGCGCTCAATAAAGCGGTCCGCAACTATCGCCCCCGGGCGGCGGAGATCGACTGGGACCGCACGATCCGCAAGAACCTGCACAATTACCTGCCGGAGACCGGCACGGTCGTCGCCGAACGGCTCGTCGGCCACGGCCGCAAGCGGTCGGCGATGAAGGACGTGGTGCTGTGCGTGGATCAGAGCGGTTCGATGGCCACCAGCGTCGTCTATAGCGGCATCTTCGGGGCCGTGCTGGCCAGCCTGCGGGCGGTGAAGACCAGCATGATCGTGTTCGATACGGCCGTCGTGGACCTCACCGAACTGGCCGGCGATCCGGTCGATTTACTGTTCGGCACCCAACTGGGCGGCGGGACGGACATTAATCGCGCCCTCGCCTACTGTCAGGGGCTGATCGACCGGCCGGAGAAGACGGTGTTCGTGCTGATCACGGACCTCTACGAGGGCGGCAACAACCAACAGATGCTCCGCCGGGCCGCGGAGATCGTGGACAGCGGGGCCCGGGCGGTTTGCCTGTTGGCCCTCTCCGACGAGGGCGCCCCGATGTTCGATCAGAACAACGCCCGGGCCTTCGCGGAACTGGGCATCCCCAGTTTCGCCTGCACCCCGGACCTGTTCCCCAACCTGATGGCCGCCGCCTTGAAGGGCGACGACCTCACCGGCTGGGCGGGCGGGCACGAGATTAAACTGGCGGGGGTGTGAGCGGCCAGCGGCGGGGCGAGGTTCAATTCGTTCTTCCCCCTTCTCCCTCGAGGGAGAGGGGCCGGGGGTGAGGGTGACGCACGGTTCCTACGTCCCCGCTCTCTGCGGTGATAAATCGGGGTGACGGATGAGCGAACGGACGTTGAACGGCGGGCGGGAGTCACAGCCCCCTCACCCCCGACCCCTCTCCCCCAAAGGGGGGCGAGGGGAGATTGAATATTGAGGGCTTGAGCAGCGGTCGGCCGCCGTTCTTCCCCCCTCTCCCCCAAAAGGGCGACAGACGCGTCCGGGCGATCGCCCCGTGGCGGCGGGGCGGGGGGGCGGTTACCGTCGCCGCGTTCGCCGTTCCCCAACCCGCCCGACGCCGTTTGAGCCGATCTCCTTCGTCCCGTCCGCCGCATTCCCCCCGGTCCCGGCGGCCGCCGGCGCGGGCGGTGGTGGAATTGCTGGGGGTGGTCAACGACGCCGGGGCGACCGGCATCAGCACCGGCAAGGGCTGGGAGCTGGAGTTCACGCTGAGCCCGTGGCGGCCGGCGCCGCCGGCGAAGCCAATCGCCGATCCGCCCGAAAACCCCCTGCGGGACGCGGATAACGTGCAGGCCGAACCGCTGCGGGTCCGCGGGCCGGTCGTGCCCGAGCAGCTCGACGGGCTGGTCGCCGACCTCGCCCCCGGCCGCACGGTGCGGGTGGCGGCGGCGCTGTCGGACCCGGCCAAGGTCGGGGCGACCGGCGAGGGGACGGCCGTCTGGGCGAAGCTGGACGAGGTGATCGGCGTCGAACCGCCGGACGACCGCCTCGAAGCCGCGGCGCCTCCCGAATAACCCTGCCCGATTCCCTCCACGGACGCCCTCGCCGTGCCGCTGTCTTCCCGCTCCCTCCTGCTTCCCGCCGCCGCGCTGGCCCTGGCCGTGCTGCCCGCGACCCCGGCCGCGGCCGACGACCCGGCCGACGCAGCCCAGCCGGGGCTGCTGCGGTCGGGGTTCGTGTTCGAACCGGACTCGGCACCGTTCGCGTCCTGTCATGCGTCGACGCTCGCCGAGGCGGCGGACGGGACGCTGGTCGTCGCCTGGTTCGGGGGAACCCGCGAGGGGAACGACGACGTGGGGATCTGGCTGTCCCGGCGGGAGCCGACCGATCGGGGAGAGGCCGCGTGGACGGCGCCGGTCGAAGTGGCGAACGGGGTGCAATACCGCCGGCCGGACGGCTCCGTGCTGCGGTACCCGACCTGGAACCCGGTGTTGTTCCAACCCGCGGACGGGCCGCTGCTGCTGTTCTATAAAGCCGGCCCGTCGCCGCGGGAGTGGTGGGGGATGCTGACGACCTCCGAGGACGGCGGCCGGACCTGGGCGACGCCGCGGCGGTTGCCGGAGGGGATCCTCGGCCCGGTGAAGAACAAGCCGATTCGACTCGCCGACGGGTCGATCCTCTGCCCGGTCAGCACGGAGACTTCCGGCGAGCAGGGCGGGCCGGACGCGTGGGCGGTGCACTTCGAACGCACCGTGGACCACGGCGTCACCTGGGAGCGGATCGGGCCGGTGAACGAGGGGGTGGAGATTCAGGCGATCCAGCCGAGCCTGCTGAACCTGGGCGGCGAACGGTTGCGGGCGATCGGGCGGACGCGGCAGGGCAAGCTGTTCGAAATCGATTCCGAGGACGGCGGCCGAACCTGGGGACCGATGACGTTGGGCGAACTGCCGAACCCGAACTCCGGCACGGACGCCGTCACGCTGCGGGACGGCTCCCACGCGGTCGTCTATAACCACTCCGGCCTCACGGAGGGCCGCTGGGGCGGGCCGCGGACGCCGCTGAACGTGGCGGTCTCCGACGACGGCCGGCGTTGGCGGACGGTCCTCACGCTGGAGGACGCCCCCGGCGAATACAGCTACCCGGCGGTCATTCAAACCGCCGACGGGCGGTTGCACGTCACCTACACGTGGCAGCGCAAGTCGATCGTCCACGCCGTGCTCGACCCGGCGGCGTTCTGACGGCCGACGGAACGCGGCGGCGCACGCCGGCCGGACCGCTCACCCGTAGCCCGGGGGCGGCCGGCGGGCCGGGCGGCGTGTCTTGCGTCGCTGCGGACGGACCGGGCGTTCGCTTTCGCGCACGGTCTTGCCGTGCAGTTCCGCGTCGAGTTTGCGGAGCAGGAACGCCCCGCCGGCGATCGCCAGTTCCGCCAGCAGGAACAGAACGACGATCCACCAGCGGTTCGTCAGGGCGAACCACGCGACCCACGGGGCGTTGGGGATCTGGACGACGCCGTTCCAGAGGAACGCCAGCAGCGCCCCGATCATCAGTCGCAGCCCGGCGCTGCGGTTGCGGCGGAGCCCGCCCGGGGAGGCGTCCTCGTCCGGGGTGTCGACCGACGTCCAGCCCTCCGCCTCGGCGGCGTACTCCGCCGCCGCCACGCCCCAGGCGAACAGCGCCACGACCACGGCGAGGATGACCGCGGTCTTCGTCAGCGACAGCCCCGTGCCGTACGTTTCGGTTTCGTCGCTCACGGACTGCTTTCGAAGGGGGAACGCCGGACGGGCGATCGTGAGACGCGCGGGACTTGCGTTCAAGCGGCTCTGGGGGCGCCGCCGGGCGGGCCCGATGAGACGGGGACTTATGAACCGCATTTCAATACCAACCCGAAGCGTCAGCGAGGGCGTCCGTCGAACGACGCCCGACGGACGCCCCCCGCGGCTGCGCCGCGGCCCTCGCTGACGCGTCGGGTTGGTGGACCGAACCGCGGGTCTCAGACGCCCGGCCAGAGCCAGGCGCCGGTGAGGGTGGCGCCCAAGCCGACGACGGCCATCACGACCGTCAGTGGGGTGACGGTGGCGAGGGCTTCGCGTTCGGTCAGGCCGCCGGCCCGGCAGATCACCCAGAAGCCGCTGGAGTTCAGCCAGAGCACCGCCTTCGACCCGCAGCCGATCGCGCAGGCGACCCAGACCGGGTGCAGCCCGCTGGCGGGGATCGCGGCGGCGACCAGCCCGGCGGCGACGACCATCGCCACCGTCGCCGACCCCTGGGCGGTCCGCACCGCCAGCGAGATGCCCCACGCCAACGCCAGCAGGCCCAGCCCGTCGAGTTCCGGGGCGGCGGCGATCAGCCCGCCCACGCCGGTCTGCCGGAGGGCTGTGCCGAAGGCCCCGCCGGCGGCGGCGACCAGCAGGATGCCGCCGCCCTCCGCGACGGCGTCCGCAACGACCGATTTCCGCTCCAACGGGGCCGTATACCGCCAGAGCAGGAACAGGGAGATCAGCGTGCCCGCCAGCACCGCGATCGTCGGGTCGCCCAGCGCCTCGACGATCGCCATCGGGACGCGCCAGTTCTCCTGAACGGGCGGCGCGGCGATGGACACCGGGAGGCCCGCCACGACGACCGTCCCCGAACGCGGCACGGCCATTTCCCAGGCGGCCTTCTGGGCGATGAGGAACACCGGGACGGCCAGCGGCAGCAGGCTGGCCCACAGCGGGGGGAGTTCGTGGGCAGGGCGTTCGGCGAGTTCCCGCAGGCGCCCCAGGCTGGCCCCGGCGCCCTCGCGGACAGGAATCGCCTCGCCCCGCCGCTCCCACCGCCGGACCCGCCACCAGCACCACAGCAGACAGAGCGGAGCCGTGGCGACGCTGATGCCCAACCCCACGCCGATCATCAGCGGGATGGAGACGTCCAGTTCCGCGGCGACCAGCAGCGGGCCGGGGGTCGGCGGGGCGAGGGAGTGCGTCAGCGCCCCGCCGCAACAGACGGACAGGAGCAATAAGAGCGGCCCGCGGCCGGTGCGGAGCGCGGTGGACTTCGCCAGCGGGGCGCACAGCAGGAAGACGGCGTCGAAGAACACCGGCACGCCCAGGGCCAGCGAGCCGGCGCAGAACGCCGCCGGGTGGCCGCGGGGGCCGACGGTCGAGAGCAGCGCCCGCACCAGGCGCTCGGCGGCGCCGGAGTGCGTCAGCCCGGCGCCGAGCACGCTGGCCAGGGCGATCAACAGGCCGATATCCGCCGCGGTGTCCCCGAACGCCGCCGCGAACCGGGCCGGCGGGGCGAGGGAGGCGGTCGCGTTCGCGACGGCCTGGTCCTCCACCGCGACGAGCAGGTCCCCCGGCTTCAGCAGCCCGGGCGTGGCCTGCGGTTGGGGGGACAGCGGCCAGCCGCCGCCGTTGTCGACCCGGCCGTTGATATTGAGGAACGCCTGATAGGGCGTGACGACGTAGTCGCCCTGTTCGGTGCGGACGAGTGCGTCGCCGTCGATGTGCCGCGGGAACTTCCAGTCCCACTGCGTGCCCTGATCGGGCTTCAGGCTGGCGACCGGCTCCCCCAGTCCGCCGCCGAGGCCGGGGCGGTAAGCCGTCATCGCGGCGGTCTGTCCCATCATAAAGACGCCGTTGCTTTGAACGACCCACCCGCCGGAGTTCGCCTCCTCGCCCACGGCCCGGACGGCGAAGCGCTCCGCGGTTGCCTCGGCCTCGGCCCGGACGACGTTCTCCCGTGGGGTGAGCCACATCACGCCCAGGCCGGCGACGACCAGCACGACCAGGGCGTGCTGCCGCAGGGCCAGCGTGCCGGCCAGCACCGCCGCCAACCCGCCGCCGGCCAGCAGGGCGGGGAGCGCGGCGGGGGAGAGGGCGTCGAACATGGCCGGAGATTAGCGACGCGGGAGCCGCGACGGTCAGGGAACGTCACGAAGCGGGCGGGGGCGACGCCCCGAGCGAATTTCGCCGCCGCGGTTCGCCGCGCACGGATCGGGCTCCGTTGAGACGATCGCCCGATCGTCCCCGCTGTCCGCCCCGCCGCCCCCTCCCATGACCGCCGCCCCGGACCTCGCCCCCGGCGCCGACAGCGCCCCCGCCCCCATCCTGGTGACCTGCGCGTGCGGCCGCACGATGCGGGCGCCGCGGCGGATGGCGGGGCGGACGCTGCGCTGCCCGTTCTGCAAACGACCGCTGCGGATCGAACCCGTCGACGCATCGCCGCCGGGGGTCGACGGGGTTCAGTTCGAGTCGACCGAGAACTTGGCTGAAGACGGCGCCGCCCCGGCGACGCGGGCAGAGCGGTTCGCCCGGGTCAAACAGCGGGTGGTCGACCAGGGCGGACTGGCGGGGGAGACGGCGGACGAAGGCGAGGCGGCGGGCGAGCAGGAGCCGGCGAGCGCAGGGGAGGGGCCGCCGTCGGTGTTGCGGCGGGCGTTTGAGGCGCTGCTGGACCCGCGGGCGGTGCAGTGGTTGCTGATGCTCGGCGGGGGGCTGGCGGTGATCGGGGCGCTGGTCTGGCTGGTCAGCGTCGGGGCCTTCGACAATCCGCGGGCGCTGGCGGCGGGGATGATCGCCGCGACCGTCGCCGGGCTGGCGGCCGGATGGTGGGTCTCGCTGAAGACCCGCTACGCCGTCGCCGGGCGGGCGCTGACCAGTCTGGCCTGCGTCGTCGCCCCGCTGATCCTGTGGTTCCTGCACGCGCAGGATCTGGTGACGGTCGACGGCGGGCTGTGGGTCGGCGGGCTGATTTGCTGCCTGGCCTATGTCGCCACGGTGGTCGCGCTCCGCGACCCGCTGTTTTTATACGCGATGCAGGGCGGCGTGGTGCTGACGTTGGTTCTGCTGCTCGGCGACCTGGGTAAGATCACTGACCCGGCGTGGCTGAGCCTGTTTTTGATGGCGATGGGCCTGGTCGCCCTGCACGCCGAACGGGCCTTCGCCCCGGAGGCTCCTGAATTCTCCCGTGCCCGCTATGGGCTTCCGCTGTTCCGCGGGGGTCGGGTCGTGATCGCCGGCGCCCTGCTGATTCTGTTGGGGGCGCAGGTGTGGGGCTGGAGCTTCGATCCGCTGACCGCGGCGCTGGCGGACCTCGGCGAGGAGTTCACCGGGACTCGGCCGATCAATCTGCTGGTCCGCAGCGCCGCGGTGGCGGCGGGCGTCTGGCTGGCGGGGGCGTACGCCTTCCTCTATTCCGAACTGGTCGTGCGGCGCAGCGGATACGATTTATTTAACGCCGCCGGCTGTGCGGCGATGGCGGGGGTCACCGTGCTGCTCGCCGCGGAATTGCAAGCCGAATGGTATATTGCCGCTTTGGCCGGGATCGGGCTGGCCGCGAACGCCGCCCAGCTTTGGCTGATGCGGCGGGACCGGGCGGACGAAGCGTCTGAGCCCGGAGCGCAGGGGCGAGTGCCGAAGACGGGTCTTTTATTGAATGCCCTGCCGTTGGCGTTGGGGGCGGCGCTGCACTGGCGGGCGACCTCCCGCGGGGCTGCGGCGCTGGGCTGGGACTATGAAACCGGCTGGGCGTTCGTGGCGGCGATGGCGCTGGTCGCGGTCTGCAATCGGCTGGCGGCGTGGCTGTTCCGGGCGGACAGCCCGCGGTGGTCGGCGACCTGTTTATTCTTCACCGGGGCGGCGCTGCTGATCGGCGCCGCCGGGTTGCTGCGGGTCTTCGGGCTGACCGACTGGCTGCGTCAGGCGCCGCTGCTCATGCTCATCCCGCTGGCGTACCTCGCCGCGGGCCGGCTGTGGCGGGCGTTCGCCCCGGAGCGCGGCCGGGCGTTGGAGCGGCCGCTGTACTGGGTCGCCGAGGGCGGGGCGGCGGTGATCCTCGCGCACGTCGTTTATAACGCGCTGCGGGACCTCGCCACGCTGACCTGGATCAGCGGGGAACGCACGAACCTCTGGCTGGGCGGGACGTTTCTGCTGGCGGCGGCCTTTTATTTCCTCGCGGCGCTGTGGCGGGGGGACCGCCGGTTCAATATTCCCGCCGGCGCCGCCTGCGCCGCGGCGGCGCTGTGGCAGGGGCTGGGCTACTGGAACGTGCCGGACGTCTGGCACCCCGCGATCTACGCCCTGCTGGGGCTGGCCGGCATCCTCGCCGGGCGTTGGCGGGGGACGGAACTCAGCTTTGAACGCCCCGACGAACCCGTCGACCTGTTCCCCGAGGAGCCGGTCGCCGAACCGGCGGCGGTCGGCCATCGCTGGGACCGCGGCGCCCCTTCGCTCCGCCGCCTGCGGGATGTGCGAGCCGCGGACTCGCGGACGCATCTGATCGGCCCGGGGGCGGCGCTGTTTTATTGCGGGGCGGGCGTGTTGCTGGTCGCCGTGCTGGCGGCCGGGTTGCAGGGCCTCGCCCGGCTGGCGGGCGGGGCGGCGGGAATTCAGATCGCCACGCTGCTGGTCACCGCGGCGGCGTCGGGGGCCGCGGCGGCGTTCGGGCCGCTGCCGGGCTGGCGGCGCACCTTCGCCGTCGCGGCGGTGGCGCTGACGGGGCTGGCGTTCCTGACCCTCAACGTCCTGCTCGATCTGAACGGGTGGCGGAAGGCGGAGATCTTCTGCGTCGCCGCCGGGCTGATCGCGGTCGTCGCGGCGCTGGTCGTGCGGCTCAAGCTGTTCTCGACCCACAACCGCGGCGCCGGCCACGAGGACCTCGTCGGGCTAGCCCTCTGGACCGGCAGCGCCCTGGCGACCTTCCCCCCGCTGATCGCCGCGCTGGTCAACCGGTTCGGCTACGGCGGACAGGATGCCGTCGGCTCCGGCCCGGCGGATCAGCTGATCCTCATCACGATCACCGTCGGCCTGCTGGTCGCGGGGCTGACGGCCCGGGCCAAGGCGCCCACCCTGCTGGGCGGCGGGGCGCTGGCGGTCTATCTGGCCGTGCTAATCGTCTCCGTGGCGTACCGGCCGCAGGTGGCGGTGGGCGTGTATCTGGGCTTCGGCGGGCTGGCGCTGTTCGCGGCGGGGGCGCTGCTGAGCGTGTACCGCGACCGCCTGCTCTCCCTGCCGGACCGCGTCGCCGCCCGCGACGGGCTGTTCCGCATCCTCGACTGGCGGTGAGCGGAGCCGGCGACGAGCGGAGCCGGCGGTGAGCGGAGCCGGCGGCTCTGCAGTGAGAGCCGGTCAGAGCGGACGCGAACCGCCCCATTTCCTCTGCTCAATCGCTGCGATCGTGAGGGTCGTCGTGTGCTGTCAGGGTTTCCCCGTGCCGCAGAGTTTGCCCTGCCTCCCCAGTCGATTTGGGGCTGAACAGTGACAACGGCCGGCTCGCAGTTCCCTCACCACGCTTCCCCCCGCGGCGATGAACGGCATTCCCCCCAACCTCCTCGCCGCCGAGTCGCCGCCCCCGGACGCCCTCGCCGAGTTGGCGACGCTGGCGGAGAACCTCGACCTGCTCTGGCTGGTGGTCGCGACGGCGCTGGTGGCGCTGATGCAGGCGGGCTTCCTCTGTTTGGAGGCCGGGCTGACCCGGGCGAAGGACTCGATCAACGTCGCGGTGAAGAACACGGCGGACTTCGCCGTCAGCGTGACGCTGTTCTGGCTGGTGGGTTTCGGGGCGATGTTCGGCGCCAGCGCCTTCGGCATCGTGGGGACCGGGGCGTTCGGGCCGTCGCTGTCGGACCCGCACACGGCGGCGTTCTTCGCGTTTCAGGCGGTGTTCTGCGGGGCGGCGGCGACGATCGTCTCCGGGGCCTGCGCCGGGCGGACGCGGTTCCCCGTCTACCTGACCGTCGCCGCGGGGCTGGGCGCCGCGATCTATCCGCTGGTCGGGCACTGGGCCTGGGGCGGGGCGATCGACCTGGGCGGGCCGGGCGGGGACGAACCGGGCTGGCTGGCGGCGCTGGGCTTCGTGGACTTCGCCGGCTCCACGGTGGTGCACTCGGTCGGCGGGTGGGCGGCGCTGGCGACCATCGCCGCCGTCGGCCCGCGGCGGGGCCGGTTCGGCTGGCGACGGCCCGCGCCGGGGCGGGCCGGGGGGGCGGGCCACGTGCCGCGGCCCTCGAACCCCACGCTGGCGCACTTGGGGGCGCTGCTGTTGCTGGTGGGCTGGTTCGGGTTCAACGCCGGCAGCACGCTGGGCGCGGACTCCGCCGTCGGCTCCATCGCGGCGAACACGCTGCTGGCGGCCTGTGCCGGGGCGATCGGGGCCGGGCTGACGGCGTTCTTCCGCGACCACCTGCGGGCCCTGCGGGCGGGGCGGTCGGACGTGTGGACGGTGGACGCGGTGGAGCTGCTCAACGGGCTGCTGGGCGGGCTGGTGGCGGTGACGGCGGGCTGCGCCCACCTGTCCCCGGGCGGGGCGCTGCTGGCCGGGCTGGCGGCGGGGCCGCTGGTGGTCTGCGGCACGCACCTGCTGGCCCGGCTGCGGCTGGACGACGCCGTCGGCGCCGTGCCGGTGCACGCCTTCTGCGGGGCGTGGGGCACGCTGGCGGTCCCGCTGCTGGCCTCCTCGGAGGTCGTCGCCGAGACCGGGCTGTCGCGGGGCGGCTGGCTGGCGGTGCAGGCGACCGGCGTGCTGGCCTGCGCGACGTTCACGCTGGGGTCGATCTACCCGGCGCTGCGATTGCTGAAGTGCGTGACCCCGCTGCGGGTCAACGCCGCCGCCGAGGCCGCCGGCCTGAACGCCAGCGAGCACGGGGCGAAAACCGATCTGTGGGAGCTGGTCCAGGCGATGGAGCCGCACCGTCGGGGCGAATCGCTGCGGCCGGTGCCGGTCGAGCCGTACTCCGAGGCCGCCCCGGTCGCGGAGCAGTACAACCGCGTGCTGCAGGCCTTCGACGCCTCCCGCACGAAGGCCCGGGTGGGCGCCGCCCGGGTGGAGGCGATCCTGGCGGGGTCGACCGAACCGATCGTCGCCGCCGACGGCGCCGGCCGGATCGTGGAGTTCAACCCCGCCGCCGAACGCACCTTCGGCCGCCGCCGCGACCAGACGCTGGGCCGGAACCTCGGGGTGCTGTTCCCCGAGGAGGAACGGCTGCGGGTCGGCTCCGCCCTCCGCAAGGTGATCCGGGCCGGGGCGAAGGCGAATCAGTCCGCCCGCATCGAGGCCGTCGCCCGCCGGGCCGACGGCGCCACGTTCCCCGCGGAGATCGCCGCCAAACTGGCCGCGGTCATCACCCGGGTGGGCCGCCGGTCGGACGACGTGGCGGAGGTGCTCACGCTGTTCATCCAGGACGTCTCCGCCCGCCGCGAGGCGGAGGACCGCCGCCGCGCGCAACTCGCCGCGGAGGCCGCCGACCGGGCCAAGTCGCAGTTCCTCGCCCAGATGTCCCACGAGATCCGCACCCCGCTGAACGCGATGGTCGGCTTCGCGGACCTGCTGCTGGAGGGGGCGGACGAGGACCCGGAGCAGCGCCGCGACCACCTCGAAGCGATCCGCCGCAGCGGCGAACACCTGACCGGATTAGTCGGCGACGTGCTGGACCTCTCCCGGATCGAGGCCGGCAAGGCGGAGGTTTGCCGTCAGCGGTGTGTGCCGCACGAGGTGCTGGCGGGGGTCGTCTCCATGCTACGGGTGCGGGCGGGGGAGAAGGGCCTGGACCTGGACTTCGCCTGGGACGGCCCGGTGCCCGAATCGGTCTGGACCGACACCGGCCGGTTGCGGCAGATCGTGGTGAACCTCGTCGGCAACGCGTTGAAGTTCACCGCCCGCGGCGGCGTGCGGGTGACGGCGGCCCTGCGGATGCCCGCCGACGGCGCCGGCTCCTCCGCCCCCGCGCGGCTGCGGATCGACGTGGCGGACACCGGCTCGGGCATCGGCCCGGAGGACCTCGAACGCGTCTTCAAGCCCTTCGAACAGACCGCCGAGGGCAAAAGCGCCGTCGGCGGCACCGGCCTGGGCCTGGCGATCAGCCGGGAGTTCGCCGCCCTGCTGGGCGGGTCCCTGACCGCCGCCAGCGAACGCGGCCGCGGCAGCACGTTCACTCTGGAAATCGACGCCGGCCCCGCCGACCGCCTCACCCTCCTCGAACAACCCCGCGACACCCCCGCCGCGGGCGACCTCTCCCGGCCGTCCCACGCCGCCGCGGGGGCCTCCCCCGGCGGCGCCCGCCGCAAGTTCACCCGGCTGCCCGACTGCCGCATCCTCGTGGCGGACGACGGCGAGGCGAACCGCAAACTGCTGGACCTGGCCCTCCGCCGGGCCGGGGCGGAGGTCCTCTGCGTGCCGGACGGCCGGGCCGCCGTCGACGCCCTGTTCCCCCCCGACGGCTCCCCGGCGCCGGTCTTCCACGCGGCGCTGATGGACGTGCAGATGCCCGTGCTGGACGGGCTGGGGGCCACGCGGGAACTCCGCCGCCGCGGCTACGACGGCCCGGTGCTGGCGGTGACCGCCCAGGCCCTCGCCGGCGACCGCGAACGCTGCGAAGCCGCCGGCTGCACCGGCCACGTGCCCAAGCCGCTCGATCTGCACGCCCTGCTGGACCGACTGGCAGCGTTGCTGGGGGGCTCTCCTTCATACCAGCCCGATGCGCAAGCATCGGCCGTCGGCGCAGCCGTCGGACGCGACGACGCACCGCCGGAGCTTGCGCTCCGGGTCGGTAGTGAACGCTCCGCGACGGAGTCCGACGACGAACCGCCCGCGGACTTCGACCCGGACCTGCTCGAACTGCGGGACGGCTATCGGGCGGAACTGCGGCGGGACGCGGCGGCCCTCACCGCGGCCCACGCCGCCGGCGCGCGGGCGGAGGTGGCCCGGCTGGCCCACAAGATCGCCGGCAGCGCCGGCACCTTCGGCTTCCCCCGCAGCAGCGCCGCCGCCAAGGCGCTCGAGTCGGCCGCGGAGTCCCCGTCGGCGGACGCTGAGGCACTGAACGCGCTGGTCGACGCCCTCGCCGCCGCCCTGCCGCGCAACCCGGCGCTCAAGGTTTCCCGTCAGACGGAATGAGTCTCCGTTCCAGTTGGGATATCCTCATTCCCCCCCTCTCCCCGAGGGGAGAGCGGGGGCGAGCGCCGCCGATCCGGGTCCGCCCGCATTTGCACGGACGAGCCGGCGGTCGCACAATCGGCGAACGCTCACGCCCGTTCACCGATCACCCGGACCCGGATCGCCGCGATGCTGGCCCAATTGCGGAGCTACTCTTTATACGGCATCGACGCGGAGCCGGTCGCGGTGGAGGTGGACATCTCCCCCGCGGCGCTGCCCAAAACGACGCTCGTCGGCCTCGCCGAGGCCGCCACCCGCGAGAGCACCCACCGCATCGAGCGGGCGCTGGTCAATTCGGGCTATACCCGGCCCGTCGACCGCATCGTCATCGCCCTCTCCCCGGCCGATCTGCCCAAGGACGCCCCCGGGCTGGACCTCCCGATCGCTCTCGGCACGCTGGCGGCCAGCGGGCAGTTTTTATCGGAACGGTTCGAGCAGTACGCCGCCGTGGGCGAGCTGGGGCTGGACGGGTCGCTGCGGCCGATCCGCGGGGTGCTCAGCATGGCCCTCGCCGCCCGCCAGCAGGGCCTGCGGGGCATTCTCGTCCCCGCCGAAACCGCCGCCGAGGCCGCCGTGGTGGGGGAGATCGAAGCGATCCCCGTCGGCTCCCTCGCTGAGGCGGTCGGGTTCTACACCGGCGAGTTAAACATCGACCCGCACCCCTTCCGCTGGGAGGACGCCGTCGCCTCCGACGAGGGCTACACCGTCGACTACGCCGACGTGAAGGGCCAGGAGTTCGCCAAACGGGCCGTCACCGTCAGCGCCGCCGGCAGTCATCATTTATTGATGATCGGCCCCCCCGGCACCGGTAAGACGTTATTGGCCTCCCGCCTCGGTACGATCCTGCCGCCGCTGTCGGCGGAGGAAAGCCTGCAGACGACCCGCATCTGGAGCGCGTTAGGAAAACTGCGGGACGGGCGGAGCCTGGTGTTGCAGCGGCCGTTCCGCACGCCGCACCACACGATCAGCGAGGCCGGCCTGGTCGGCGGCGGCAGCGTCCCGCGGCCGGGGGAAATTAGTCAGGCTCACAACGGCGTGTTGTTCCTCGACGAACTGCCGGAGTTTAATCGGAAGACGCTGGAGGTGCTCCGGCAGCCGTTGGAAGAAGGAAGGGTGACGATCAGCCGGGCGATCGGCACGCGGGAGTTTCCGGCCCGGTTTATGATGGTGGCGGCGATGAACCCCACGCCCAGCGGCTACCACGCCGACGACGGCGCCGGCCGCAAGGCGGACAACGCCGCGGCGGTGGAGCGGTATCTTTCCAAGATCAGCGGCCCGCTGCTGGACCGGATCGACATTCACCTCGAAGTCCCGCAGGTGCCCTTCCGGGAGTTGTCGAACAAAAAGCCCGGCACCGACAGCGCCACGATGCGGGCCCAGGTCCTCGCCGCCCGGGAGCGCCAACAGGAGCGGTTCGACGCCGACCCGGAGACCCGCGGCAAGGCGATGTTGAACGGCCGCATGACCGCCCGCCAGATCCGCCGCCACTGCGAACTGGACGCCGACGCGGAGCAACTCTTGAAAGCCGCGATGGAAGAAATGGGCCTCTCCGCCCGCGCCCACGACCGCATTTTGCGCGTCGGCCGCACCATCGCCGACCTCGACGCCGCGGACCGCATCGGCCCGGGCCACCTCAGCGAGGCGATTAATTATCGGGCGTTGGATCGGAAGTTTTGGTGAGCGCCTCAACACCAACCCGAAGCGTCAGCGAGGGAAGCGTCCGCAGCCTGATGGTGCCCAAGGTCAACAGGGGTGGCCGGGGTCGGCCGACGAGCGGCGTCCGGAGAGCGTCTCGACGCGAATCGGCCGCCCCCGGGAGAGCGACGCCGCTTGTTCCGGGGGCGGCCCGGCGACGACATCACCAAGACCCATACCCACTGTGGGCCGACCCCGGCCACTCGGCCGCTTCACCCTTTGTTTGTAGGGGTTATCCGCCGAACGGCGTGACGGTCAGGACTTCGCTAGCACGTCGATCTGCTGCATGACTCCAGCGATCTGCGCCTTGGCCGCATCAAGTACACCGACTTTCGGCAGGGCTTCGCCGTCTTTGGGGTCTTGAGAGTTGTCGAGCCGGGCGATCATCTCACTGATACTGTTGTACACATGTCCAAGCTCTCTGTGAACTTCTCGCAACTCGTCGGACGAAACGAAATCAGCAAACTTCTTCGGCATCGGTTCGGGTCGGGTCGGTGGGCATCGGGTCGGGAATCAGCAGCCTGCCCGAAGCTTCCGGTTCTTTCCAGCGTCCCGACCGCTTCCGCTTAGCCCTCTCCGGGCTTCGGCATCGATGGGCAACATGGTTGTCGGCTTTGCCACGTTGAACTACTCCTGTCTTCCGGCAAAGTTGCCGATCCCATTCTTCATCGCCTACTTCACAAATGGCACTGGCTTCTGAACTGACGCAGTATCAGAACGAGGAACAGTTTACCGACGAGTTCCTTATCCCCTTGATGCGGCGGCTAGGCTTCTCCGTGGTGATGAACTACCACGGGGCGTCAGAGTTCGGGAAGGATGTCGTGTTTGGCGAGGTAGATAGATTCGGTCATGTCGTCTACCACGGGATTCAGGCAAAGTTTGTTCCGTCGATAAGTCTCACGGCTGGGGCTGACCTTGTAAACGATGCCAAGCAGGCGTTTGCCACCCCGTTTCTTCATCCTCATACCGGAGCCGAGGAAAGGATCTCGACATTCTACGCAATGAATGGGGGGAGCATATCAGATCAAGCGAAGAGACACTTCTTCGACTCATTGAGGCCGGCGTTTGGGGCGAATGTTCGGTTGATGGACGGCAAATCACTGGTGGGGTTGAACAAGATAGCGATAGGCACCGCAAATCGGGCGGAATTATCGATACTCACGGCGTTCTGGGTGGAGTTGCAACGTAATAGAGACATCTTGACTAGAGCCGAAGACCGAACCCGAAAAGGTCTGAAAACCGGGGCGTATGAAAGATTTCCGGGAATGCTGAGAGTATGTGCGGCGGACGCAATGTTGCAGAAGGCGGTCTCAAAGGATCTAGAGTTCACAAGGGAAGTAGATGCATATTGGAGTATCTGCCGCCTGACCAACAGTCTTTCCGACGCAATGCTTGGGTCAATAACTCAGGCGAGACTGATGGAAATCTTAGAGTCAACTCTCAACGCAATCGTTGAGACGCTAAATCTGATTGCCTTACTTGTCGAACGTACAAAGGCCAAGATGCGTGAGCTAAACTGGACTGCGGAAGCTATGTAGTCGAGATCATCTTTCGATTCTGGGGATACATCCTGTGAGCTTGCAGATCATGTGCCCCAGCGTTGTCGTTCTCGTAGCCCCCGAACACGGGCGGGTGGCATGCTGATGGCGTGCGATTTCCTTTCCACTCGGGGTGGCATGCCTTCAGCCTTTTTAGGCTGTAGGCATGCTGGGGCGATGTCCGAACGCTCGGCGGGTGGCACTGGTGGGGCCCGACAGCACCTTGCTTTTTCGGGTGCCACTGGCTCTGCCAGTGCGTTCGGCTTCCGATTGCTGTTCCCGTTCTAAATCGCTCGTCCGTCCTCCGTGCCACTGGCCAAGCCAGTGGCACCCGACGAGGGGCAAGGTGACGATGGACTCGTAGGACCCAGCGCCGACTTCTTCATCCCGCTCCGCCCCATGGCCATCTTCGATCCCGACGGCCTGATCGCGACGGTCAAAGGGGCCGGGTTCTCGGACCATCACTCCATCCACGGGCCGCGGCATTGGGCGCGGGTGGAGCGGAACGGGCTGTATTGCGCCCGCTCCTGCGGGGCGGACGGGGAGGTCGTCACCCTGTTCGCCCTGTTTCACGACTGCCGACGGATGAACGACGGCCACGACCCGGACCACGGCCGCCGCGGGGGGGCCTTCGCGGAGCGCTTGAACGGGCGGTTCTTTCAACTCGAACCGGACCGGCTGGCCACGCTGGTCGCGGCCTGCGCCCGGCATACCGACGGCGAGACGACGGACGACCCCACGATCGGCGCCTGCTGGGACGGCGATCGGCTGGACTTAATCCGGCTGGGGATCGAGGCGGCGCCGCATTACATGTCCACGCCGGCCGGTCTCGAGATCGCCGAGACCGGCCGCCGGGAGGCGCTGGACGAACTCGCCCCGCGCGTGCTGTGACCGCGGGGAGGCTGGCCTAATACTCGCCGCCGACCTCGCCGCCGGCGCGGCTGCCCAGGCCGCCCCAGGTGCCGTAGTTGCTTTTTCCGTAGCCGCCGGTCGGCTTGGAGAGGTCGCCGGTGTCGATATTCTCGGTGATGAATCTCACGCTGCCGTCGACCATGCCGAACTGGGCGCCGCCGGTGTGATAGCTGGTGGGGGCCAGAATGCCCTTGCCCATGCGGTTGCCGTCGGTGGGGCTGGTCAGCCGCAGGCAGGAGGGGCCGTTGGGCGGGGTGATGGTGGTAAAGCCGGTGTACTCCGCGCTGCCGATCGGCCAGGCCTTGCCGCGACTGAATTCATAGCCGACGGAGGCGGGGTAGAGGCCGGGGTCGTCCGGGTTCTGAACTTTGTCGATGCAGTCCCGTTGAGGATTGACGAAGGAGACGAGGTTGTCGACGGTCACGGTCGCCATACTGAGGTTCTCGGCCGCCCCGCCGAGATAACTGCGGTTCGACTCGCTGCGGGCGATCTCGCCGAGCAGCAACGTGTTCACCGTGCCGTCGCGGGCGTCTTTCAACCCGACATAAAATGGGGCGCAATCCTGATAAAGCCCCCCCGCCATGCCGCGGCAGCGGAGGGCGCCGCGGGCGCGGTTCCCGGAGGCGGCCTCGGCGGACAGGCCGTTGTCGCCGTGGTTGATGCCGTAATTCGTGTCGCCGGCGCTCTCCGCCTCGGTGCCGTCGCTGGGGCACAGCAGCGTGGCGATCTGGTAACGGTAGGGCGGATAATTGAGGTTGCTCCCGCCGCGGGGTTGGGTGCCAAAGGCGGGATATTCGGCCGTGCCGTCGCCGTCCGCGTCCAGCGGCTTGCTGAGCTGGTTCCACAGGGCCGTCTGATCCAGATACGGCAGCAGGGCGGCGAAGAAACTCAGCTCGCCGTTGTTGTGCGTGGTAGCGGAATTCACGTTCGTCGTTCCGCCCATCGACGCCGGGAAGATCTTATAAGTAGCGTGATAATTGTGCATGGCCAGACCAATCTGCTTGAGATTGTTCTGGCACTGGCTGCGGCGGGCCGCCTCGCGGGCCTGCTGCACCGCGGGCAGCAGCAGGGAGACCAGGATCGCGATGATCGCGATCACCACCAGGAGTTCGATCAGCGTGAACCCGGACCGGCCGACCGGGCGAGAAGAGGCTTGCGGACGCATAAGGACACCGAAATGAGGGAGGAACCGCAGCGGACGGAAAAGGCGAACGCCGAACTTGGCGGCGCGCGAACTTAGCAGCCGGCGAAGTGAAGATCGCATCCGATGGTACTGTTCGGTCTGCTGCCCGCAATCTGCTGCCCGCAAGATGAGCCGGGCGGGCGCCGGGGGCGGCAAGTTCTCCGGCGCTCGCGGGAGCGACTGGCAGGGCGGGGCCGCGGCCGGTATGAGGGGGCCGCCCCCGTTTCGTTCGCCGCCGTTCTTCCGCCCGGATCGATGCTCCGCCGCCCGCCCGTCTCGTTCGCCGCGTTCCTGCTGGGGTGCCTGATCCCGCTCGCCGGCGGGTGCGGCTCCGGCGGCGAGGACGGCTATCTGCCCGCCACCGGCGGGGAAGGCGGCGCCGAGGGCGGGGCTGAGGGCGGCGCCGAGGGGGCGCCCTCGGAGGTGCAGCGCACGGAATCCGGCGACGAGGTCTGAACCTGGCGGCGCGGCCGTCAGACGGCCCGGACGTCCAGGCCGAACTCTGTCGCCGCCAGGTCGATCAGCAGGGCGGCGGACCAGCTGAAGCCCTCGGCGCCGCCGCCGGCGCCGGTTTCGGCGTCGTAGTGTTCGCGGAAGCCGCTGCGGGCGGTCAGTTGGAGCATGCTGTCGCGGACGACGCTCTCCTCGCCGGCCATCCCGTAACGCCGCAGGCCGGCGAGCAGCAGCCAGTCGACGTTCATCCAGACCGGGCCGCGCCAGTAGCCGTCGGACTGATAATCGGGGTGATCGCGGTCGAAGGAGGCGACCGCGTAGCCGACGCCGTCGTGGCAGCCGTCGGCGCAGGCGTTGAAACTCGTGGAGCGCATCGCCCGCCGCATCTGCTCGGCCCGGTCGCGGCAGGGGACGCCGGCGAACAGCGGGGCGAACCCGCCGGCGACCCGCCGCAGGAACGGCTCGTCGGCGGCGAGGTCGTAATTGCGATACATGTGCGTGTCCGGGCACCACAGATTCGCATTGAGAAAGGCGGCGGTCGTCTCCGCCCGGCGACGGTGGGGGGCGTCGTCGGCGCCGACGCGGCGGGCGATCTCGGCAAGATCCTGCTCCGAGCGGGCCAGCAGCGAATTGAACAGCACGTCCTCCACCCGGAAGGGAAACGCCCCGCCGTCCGAGCCGCCGCCGCATCGCAGGCGGTCTTCGTCGTAGTCGCAGGCCTTCGCCAGTTCGACCAGCAGGACGTAGCGGTCGTAGGTGGCGTCGTCGGGGCGGTTGTCGGGGTCGGCGTGCTCCCGGTCGCTGCGCCTGTAGTCCGGAATGGAGCCCTCGGGCACGTCGATGCGGCCCAGCGGCTCGTCCCACAGCGGCGAGTTGTCCATCCCGCTCTCCCACGGGTGGCGGATCGACACCAGCCCGTTCCCGTCCACGTCCCGCTCCCGGTAGAGATAGTCGTGCCAGGCGACGAGCTTCGGGTGCATCTCCCGCAGCCAGACGGCGGCGGCGGCGGGGTCCGGGTCGCGGTCGGCGACCTGCAGCACGGCGGTCGCGTGCACCGGCGGCTGCACGAGCCCGCTGGTTTTGATCGGCGCGCCCTGTTCGTCCCGCGGGGCGTGCGGGCTGCGGGCGCTGTCCCACCAGTCCGGGCCGGGGAAGTATTCCTCGGCGCCGCGGCCGTCGTCCCCCTCGCTGAACACGATATGAGGCAGCAGGCCGTTGGCCCATTGCCCGCGGAACAGCGTGCGCAGCTCCTGCTTCGCCGCCGGAACGTCGTAGTGCGACAGCCCGATCGCGATGAAGGCACTGTCCCAACTCCACTGGTGCGGATAGAGGCCGGCGGCGGGGATGGTGTGATCGCCGCGGCGGTTGCGATGCAGCAACTCCTTCGCCCGTCGCACCAGAGCCGGCAGATCAATTCCCGATGGCGGAACGACCGAGGACGGGCTCGTGCGGGCGGCGGCGGCGGTCATCTTAAAACCTGCGGGCTCGTGCGGGGTTCGATCCTATCGCCCCGCGGCCCGACGGCCGGACGGGGGCGACGCGGGAACCTCGAAAACCGCCGCGGGAATTCGCTCCGGCAACGCAAAACCGCCCGCCCGGGAACGTTCCCGGACGGGCGGCGGAGCGATCGGCGGACGCGTCCGGGGTCAAACCCGGCCCGCGGGCCGCCGGACTCAGAACTCGCCGACGACTTCGCCGCCGGAGCGGGTGGCGAGGGCGCCCCAGACGCCGTAGGGGCTCTTGCCGCTGGTCGGCGGAGCCGTAACGGTCATGCCGGCGGTGGTGGCGTTGATCGTCTCGGAGATGCTCTTCACGCTGCCGTCGCCCATCACGACCTGCACGATGCCGGTGTGATAGGAGCCGGCGCTGAGGATGTAGCCCTCGGTCGAGGGGTCAGCGCTGCGGCTCGTGTTGTCGTTCCCGCAGCTGGGGCCGTTGGGCGACAGGATCGCGTTGAAGCCGCCGAACTGACCCTCGGCGCTGTGCCAGGCGTCGCCGCGACGGCCTTGGAAGTTCGTGAAGGGGCTGACGGCCGGATTCGGGTAGTAGCCGGGGTTATTGGCGTCGGTGGCGGAGGTCAGGCAGGAAGCCGGATCGACGTAGACGTTCGCCGTCGTGCTGTTGACGTACCCGCCCTGCCATTCCCGGCCGGGAGCCGGACGGCCAATCTCGCCGTAGAGAATCGTGTTGACGGTCCCGTCGCGGGCGTCCCGCAGGCCCATCGCTTTGCCGTTCACCCACATCCCGCGGGCGATGCCGGCGGCGTTGGTGTTGGTCCGGGTGCTGTCGCCCATGCAGTAGCCGTAGTTGGTCTCGCCGACCTCGTTCCCGGCGGGGGGCGCCGCGGGATCCGAGGGGCAGAGCAGCGAGGTGATCTGCGTCCGCCACGGCGGGTAGCTGTTGGCGGTTTCCGAGTAGTCCGTATAGCTGGCGCCGGTGGGGTTGGGGTTGCCGAACGGCAAGAAGCTGACCGTGGTCGGCGGCGTCGCGGCGGGATTGGCCGGCATCGGCTTGCTGACCTGGCCCCACAAGGCCGTCTGGTCCAGGTACGGCAGAAGACCGACCAGCGGGGACATCATGCCGTAGCAGATTTTCCGGTCCGACTGGCCCGTCCCGCACAGCGGGAAGACGTTATAGGTGCTGTGATAATTGTGCAGCGCCAGGCCGATTTGCTTGAGATTGTTCTGGCACTGGCTGCGGCGGGCGGCCTCGCGGGCCTGCTGCACGGCGGGCAGCAGCAGGGAGACCAGGATCGCGATAATTGCGATCACCACCAGGAGTTCGATGAGCGTGAAGCCCGACCGGACGGACCGACGGACACGGGACATGGCAGAAGTCAACGAGGACTCCGAGGGAGGCGCCGATCGCCTGAGGGGCGACGGCAGGGGAGAGGGGGAGAAATCGCCACGTTCGGTCGGCGGAGAAGGGCCGAGCCGGAAGAGATCGATCACGAAGCCCCAATCTTACTTGACTGCGGTGGGGCCGCAAGATCGGATGTGAAGACCCTTTTCCCCTATCTCCGCATCGGGGATCTTCGGCCATCCGGCCGGAGCCGTCCTTGTCGAACCAGTTTGCCCAACACAAAACCGCCCGCCCGGGGTTCCGGGCGGGCGGTCCGTTGCTGGAAGGCCTGACGGCGGAGCGTCGGGCGTCGGCTCAGTACTCGTCGACGACCTCACCGCCGGTCCGGGTGGCGAGGGCGCCCCACACGCCGTAGGGGCTCTTACCGCTCGTGACCGGGCTGGGCAGTGTGCTGCCGGAGCCGGTCTGGGCGTCGATCGTGTCGGAGATCGACGTCACGCTGCCGTCGGCCATCACCACCTGCACAATGCCGGTGTGATAGCTGCCGGCGGAGACGATATAGTGGTTGCCGCTCGTCCCGGGGCTGGCTCCCCGGTAGTTGTCGTCGTTGGCGCAGCTCGGGCCGTTGGGGGACAGCATGGCGTTGAAGACGGTGAACTGGTTCTCCGTGGAGATCCAAGCCTTGCCCCGCTCCGCATAGAATCGAGCGTAGGTGCCGCCTTGGCCGTCGGGCGGGTAGTACCCGGGATTGTTGGCGTCGATGGCGTCGGCCAAGCAGGCGTTCACGTCGACTCGGCCCGAACTGGCTTCGCCGTTGCTCAACAATCCGCCCTGCCACGTGCGTTCCGGCGAGGGCCGGCCGATTTCGGCGAACAGCATGGTGTTGACCGTGCCGTCCCGGGCGTCCCGCAGGCCCAGGGAACGACCCCAGGACCACATGCCGCGAGCGTGGCCCAGATTATTGGAGTGCAACATGTCGCTGTCGCCGGCATTAATGCCGTAGTTGGTCTGCCCGAGCAGGGTCCCGCTCGGCAACGCGGCGGGGTCGCTCGGGCAGATCAGGACGTTCGGTTGGTACCGCCACAGCGGGTACCGAGTGCTGCCGGGCATCGCGTAGTTGGAATCGTCCGGCCCGAACGGCGGGAAATCGATCACGTCGTCGCCGTCGGTATCGAGCGGCTTGCTCACCTGATTCCAGAACGCCGTCTCGTCGAGGTACGGCGACATGCTCACGAAGGGGCTCATCCGCCCCCAAGCGATCTTGCTGGAGGTTCTGGCCCCGCACAGCGGGAAGACCTTGTATGTGCTGTGATAGTTGTGGGCGGCCAGCCCCAACTGCTTGAGGTTGTTCTGGCACTGGCTGCGGCGGGCGGCCTCCCGAGCCTGCTGCACGGCAGGCAGCAGCAGGGAAACCAGGATCGCTATAATTGCGATCACCACCAGGAGTTCGATCAGCGTGAACCCGCGTCGGCCGGGCCGGCGGGCGGAACGTTGTGGCGAGGACATGGGGGGGCTTCGGAAAAGACGCAGGCGTCGACCGCCGCAGCGGGGGGGGGCCAACGGATGGATTGGGGGGGGGAGTACATCGGGCCGGAGGAAAGCGGGAGAACCCCGCGCCGGCATCAAATCGATGAACCCCTATGCTATCCATCCCCCTGATTGACGCAAGACGTCGTTCCGGTGAGCGCGGGCGCCCCACGTCCAGTGCCCGGCGTCCGGCCGGCGGGCCGCCAAACGCAAACCGCCGGGCCGGTCAGAGACCGGCCCGGCGGGCGTTCGTCAGTTTGGCAGGACGCGGCGGGGCGTCGCTCGCTCCGCGTCCAGCGGCCGTCCGCTCAGAAGCCTTCCCCGCGGATCTCCAGCACGGGCAGTTCCGTGTTCCACGTCGGGGCCGAGGGCAGGGCGGCCCGGCCGGCGGTCAAATCGTCCAGGTCCGGCAGGTCCGGGATCTCCGGCGCCAGCGGAGCGGGATCGGTCGTGCGTCCCGCCGGGGCGTCCGGGGCGGCGGGCGTCGCGGGGGCGGCCGGGGTCGCCGGGGCGGCGGGCGGCTCGTTCGTCACGCGGGGCTCGGCCATCTCGGGATCGACGGTCACGGGCGGAGCCGCGGCGTCGTCGGCGGGGTCGACCTCCCGCACGTCGATCGGGGCCGGGGCCGGGGCGGGCACCGGGCCGAAGCCCCTGTCGTTCACGGCCGGGGCGGGCGCCGGCGGGGCGGCCAGTTCGTGCAGGTCGGAGACCTCGTGGCCGTAGGGGCCGGGGTAGTCCAGGGAGCTCACGCCGGCCCGGTCCGGGCACATCGCCGCGTAGCGGGTGGGGGTGGGGCAGGGCTTGGCGTCCGGGCCGCAGCCGAACTGCGGGGAGCAGCGGCACAGATCGCACTCGTCCTGGCAGCCGAAGAACTCGGAGATCGTGTCCTTGCAGCCGCGGCTGGGCACGAAGATCCGGTCGCCGGGCAGAATCTGGTAGTTCGTCGTGCTGTCCCCCATCTGCGTGAGGTGGTCGTAGCAGACCGGCAGCACGGTGCGGCAGTCGGCGGGCACCGAGGGACGCGCCAGGATGATGTCGCACCGCTTGGCGTTGTCGGTCAGGCCGCCGGCGGTCAGGATCGCGTCCAGCACCGTCTCACGGCCGGCCAGTTGGAACACGCCGGGGGTCTGCACGGCGCCCAGCACGTAGTACACGCTGCCGTTCGGGTCGATCAGCCGCACGTTGACTTCGGCGGCGGTGGGGTCCTCGGCGAACGCTTCGGCGAGGGCCTCGTCCTGCTCCGCGATCAGGGCGACGCGGCGGGCGACGACGTCTTCCACCTCGGCGACGCTCAGCCCCGCCACCGGGGCCCGGCCGAACCGGCCCAGGTCGATCGTGCCGTCCGGCTGGACGGTCTGATCGGCGGGGAACCGCAGCGGCGTGTCGAACCGGGCCGGCTCGACCAGCAACGTATCGCCCGGGGCGAGGCGGTAGGTCGGCAGCAGGGTCTTGGAGAACTCCCGCGGCACCTGGACCGGTTGCGGCACCGTGCGGCGGGCCATGTCCGCCTGCGGGATGAGGGGGTCGGCCTGGCTCAGGCCGCTGCCGGCGCACCCCAGCAGGGAGGCCGTCAGTCCCGTCGCCAACGCCGCGACCGCCAACGAGCGGTGCGCCAAACGGGAACGACGGAGCGCGGACCGCAGAAGACGGCCCGGGCGTGAAAGGGGCGTCCGTGCCATGACTACCGCCGGGGAGGGGGGGAAACGTGAAGCCGCCGAGTCCATTCGGGGCTGTCAAGACAGATCGGTCGGCGACTGCGAATTCGCCACCCCGGGCCGAGCGGTGGCGTCGGGTGGTTCGGGTGCGGCATGATGCGGGACCGCCTCGGGGGAGATGGGTAAGATAGAGGGCCGGGCGGCTGTGGGCGTCTTCGCCGCCAAATCGCTCTGGGCCGAAGGATCGGCCCGGCGCTAAGCGTGTCCTCATCCCTGCGCCTCGCGGCCGTGGTCCGGCTCGTCGGATCGTGCGGCGTTGCCGGGAACGTGCGGGCGCCGCGACCTGCTCCGTCGCGTCCGATTACAGATTGCCGCTTCCGAGAGACTTTCCGCCCTCTTAACCTCACCTCGTCCATGGATGCGGGTCGATCCCTTCGGCGACCCTGACCGCGATTGCTGTCGCCCCCCGATATGTCCACCGTCTCTTCCTCGCCGGAGAACCGCCCGGAGTCGGACGCTCCGGCTGAGCCGGACGGCCGATTCTGGATTCGGTGGGCGGTTCCGGCGCTGGCGCTGGTCGCCGTGGCGACCCGCGGGACGTTGGCCCTGCGGTTGGAAGCGGTCTGCCGCGACGCCCACTTCTACGGGATGCTCGCCGACCGGCTGCGGGTCGGGGACGTCGACGGGGCGATGCAGGGGGTGGAACTGAACCTGTACGTGGGGCTGCTCGCCCTGCTGCGGGCGGCGGGGGAGGCCCTGGGCGTGGGGGCGACGAACGCGTCGCTGGCGTGGGGCGTGCTCGTCGCCGGGCTGACGGTCCCGCCGCTGTTCGACTGGTTGAAGCGGCAGTTCGGGTTCGGCGTCGCCGTGGCCGGGGTCGCCATTTTCGCGGTGCATCCGGCGTTCACGGAGACGGGCGTCGAGCCGATCCGCGACGGGACCTTCTGGCTGCTGACCGCCTGCACCCTCGCCGCCTGCTTTCGGGCCGCCGAACCGCAGCGTGATCCACCCGCCGACGGCCGGCCGACCCCGCTCCGCTGGGGCTGGTTCCTGCTCGCCGGGCTGGCGGCGACCGCCGCGACGCTGACCCGCACCGAGGGTTGGCTGCTGTTCGCCCCGCTGCTCGGCTGGAGCGCCCTGGCGGCGTGGCGGCGGCCGGCGGACCGTCGGACGCTGCTGGGCGGCGTGGCGGCGGCACTGGCGACCGTGCCGGCGATGCTGCTGGTCGTGAACCTCACCCTGCTGCACGGCCATTCTCGCTGGGAGTGGGGTCGGCTGGGCGTCCTCCGCAGCATGGTCCGCTGGGGCCGCGAGCGTTTGACCGGCTCCTCCGCCGACCCCGCCGGCCCGGAGTTCGTCGTCGCCGACCCCGTGCTTCAGGACGCCGCCCTGCACGACGCCGCCATCGCCGCCGCGGACGCCGCCATGACGAACGGCTCCGCTGAGGCCGCCGACCCCCTGTGGCTGATCTACGCCGAGGGCCTGCTCGGGGCGTACAAGCCCGTCTTCCTGCTGTTCTGCGGAATTGGGTTGCTGGTGTACTGCCGGCGGTTGGTGCGGCGGGACATCTGGCCGGTCTGGTGCGTGTCGCTGGGCGTGATGGCCGCGGTGGCGCAACGGCTGGTGCAATATGGGGAGATCAATGGGCGGTACTTCCTGCTGCCGGCGCTGGTCTCCCTGCCGTTGGTCGGGATGCTGCTGGACGACGCAGTGCGGTGGGCGGGGAAGTCGCTGCCCCGCGTGAACCGGGCGGGGGCGAATCGCTCGCCGGTGCGGCGGTGGTGGCGGACCGCGGTGGTCGGCGGAACGCTGCTGGTGTTGGCGGCGCTGCACGTTGTCGACGGCCTGCAGGCGGATCATCCGGGACGTGATGCGGAACTGCGCGTCGCCGCCGTGCTGCGGGAGCGCCTAGAGGAATCACGGGCCAGCGACGCCGCCGCCGACGCCCACCCGCCGCAGGTTTGGGGCGTGGGGACGGCCGCCCGCCTGGTGAAGGAGTTGGAGCGGGAGATGGGCGGGGAAGTTCATACCTCCTTCAACGGCGTGGTGATCGAGGACGCCGTGGCCGCCCGCCCGGACCTGATCGTGCTGCCGCGGAACTCCGGGCAGTGGTACGACTTCAACGTCACCGGGCCGCAGTGGCTCGCCGCCGGGTTCCGGGTGCTGCCCCCCCCGCCCGCCGCCGATCGGCACGGCAAGCGTGCGGCGGCGGAACGGGAGATCTGGAAGGATCTGGTCGTGCTCGTGCCCGCGGAGGCCCCCCTCGGCCGGACGGCGGGCGCCGCCGGTGCCCCGGGGGCGTCCTCCCGCCCGACGGCGCCCGCGCCGCCCCCGGCGAAAGCCCCGACCGAACCCCAAACCGGCATCCACGCGGCGGCGGCGTCCGCCGCCGCGCGTTACGCTGGGGCTCTCAACGGCCCCGGCGCCCCCGATCGTTCCGCGAGGCGCTGACCTCCCGATGCCGCTGGCCCCGCTCCTCCCGCTCTCGCCCGAGACGCTCCCGTTGTTGTTCGCCCACGTGTCCATGGCCGGCGCCTTCGGCGAGCCGTGGCTGGACCTGCGGGTCTGGGCGGTCCTGTTCGGGATGACGGTGCTGGCGGCGGCCGGCGCCGGCGTCGTCCGCTGGATCGCCCCGCGGCTCGGCGCCGTCGACGCCCCGGACGGCGGTCGCAAGCGCCATCGCAAAGTCACGCCGCTGTGGGGCGGCATCGCGGTGGTCACTGCGTTCGTCGCCGGCGTCGCCGCCTTCGCCGCCCTCGGCCGCACCCCCGCCGGGCCGACGGCCCACCTCTGGGGCCTCACGCTGACCGCGGCACTGTTCTGTTTCGTCGGCGCCTGGGACGACCGGCGCCCGATGCGGGCCCGCACCAAGCTGCTGGGCATGTTCCTCGCCGCCCTGCCGTTCGCCCTGCTCGGCCCGTCAGTGACGCAGTTGGAACTGAGCGGCTACGTGCTGCAGTTCACGGATTGGGGTCTCTGGGGACAGGTCGCCGCGGCGGTGTTCGTCGTGCTGTGGCTCGTCGGCTGGGCGAACGTGGTGAACCTGTCGGACGGCCTGGACGGGCTGGCCTCCGGCGTCGGCTGGATCGTGGCGATGGCGATCGCCGTGCACAGCGCCCTCGTCGGGCAGTGGGGCGTCACCACGCTGGCGCTGGCGTTTTCCGCGGCGGTGTTCGGCTTCCTGCCCCATAACCTGCCCACCAAACGGGCGAAGATCTTCCTCGGCGACTCCGGCAGCCTCGCGATCGGGGCCTGCCTGGGCATGCTGAGCCTGTGGATCGAGAGCAAAACCTTCAGCGGCGTGACGCTCGTGGGCGTGCTGGCCGCCGGGGCCGTCAGCGGGTGGGACGTGATGACCGCGATGGCCCGCCGCAAGCTGTCCGGCCAGAGCATCGCCGCCGCCGACCGCCATCACCTCCACCACCGGTTGCAGGACCGCGGGCTGAGCGTCCGCCGCACCCTCGCGGTGATCCTCAGCATGACGGCCCTCACCGCCGCCGCCGGCGTGCTGGGCGCTCATTGGCGGACGCCCTGGCTCGCCCCCGGGGTCTGCGCCGCCCTGTTCGCGGGGCTGGCCGCCGCCAAGGTGTTCGGCCATCACGAAGCGGCCCTGCTGGGGGCCTGGGCCGGCGCCGCCTGGCAGCGGCGGACCGAATACGGCATCCGGATCGTGCGCCCCTCGCGCTCAGGCGCTCTGCCGCTTCCCGAGGCGGAGCCCGTCCTGGACGCGAGCCCCGCCGCCGGCGACCCCCAGCCGGTTCGCCCCCGCCCCGCCCGCCGCGCCGCCTGAGAGCCGCATCGGCCCCGCGGCGGGACGTCGTTGCGAGATGGGCCGCGGAAGGCCACGATCGGGGCTCCCCCCGGGTTCTCCCCGGCTTCCCCCACCCTGGCGGCGGTACCGTTCGATGGGCCTGTTTGATCGACTCCGCGGCGAACTCGTCGACATTATCGAGTGGGTGGACGACGACCGTCACACCCTCGTCTGGCGCTTTCCCCGTTACCGCAACGAAATCAAAAACGGGGCGCAACTGATCGTCCGCCCCGGGCAGACGGCGGTCTTCGTCTCCAACGGCCGGATCGCCGACGTCTTCGAGCCCGGCCACTACACCCTCGACACGGATAACCTGCCGCTCCTGTCCACCCTCCAGGGTTGGAAGCACGGCTTCGAGAGTCCGTTTAAAAGCGAGGTCTATTTCGTCTCCACCCGCACCATCGGGGAGCTGAAGTGGGGCACGCCGAACCCCATCATGCTGCGGGACGACGACTTCGGCCCGGTCCGCCTGCGGGCCTTCGGCACCTACACGTTGCGGGCCCAGGATCCGCAGATCCTGCTCAAGGAACTCGTCGGGACCGACTCCGCCCTGGAGACCGGCGAGATCACGGAATTGATGCGGGGCGTGGTCGTCAGCGCCTTCGCCGACCTGCTGGGCGAATCGAAGATCGCGGCGCTCGATCTCGCTGCGAATTACCGGGAACTGGGCGACGACCTCGCCAAGATGGTCAACGAGCGGATCGACGACGAATACGGCCTCGAAGTCCCGCAGCTCTATATTATCAACGTCTCCCTGCCGGAGAGCGTGGAGAAGGCCCTCGACGCCCGCAGCAGCATGGGCGTGATCGGCGACCTCGGCCGTTATCAGCAGTTCCAACTGGGCAACGCCCTCGGCCAGCCGGGCGGCCCCGGCGGCGGCCTGGGCGAGGGCGTGGGGCTGGGCCTCGGCTTCCAGATGGCGAACCAACTCGCCCAGGGCAACTCGCAACTGGCGCCCGCCGCCCAACAGAACGCCCCGGCCCCGCCGCCCCCGCCGCCGCTGCCCGGAGCCGTGATGTGGCACGTCGCCTCGGGCGGCCAGAGCCGCGGCCCGATCCCGCAAAGCCAATTGGAACAGGCGGTCCGGGCCGGGCAGGTCGGCCCGGACGCGCTGGTCTGGACCGCGGGGATGCCGGTCTGGGAATCGGTCAGCCGCACGCCGATCTTCGCCAGCCAACTCGGCAGCGCTCCCCCGCCGCTGCCGGGCGGGTAACCGCAAAATAGAACCGCGACCGTCAGGGAGCCGGCTCCCTGACGGTCGCGGTTCCAGGGGAGCCTCACAGCGCCGCTTTGATGCGCTCCAGCGCCGCGATCACGTTCTCTCGGCTGTTAAAGGCGCTCAGGCGGAAATAGCCCTCGCCCGCGGCGCCGAAGCCGGCGCCGGGGGTGCCGACGACGTTGGCCTTCGTCAGCAGGCGGTCGAAGAACTCCCAACTGCTGTCGCCGCCGGGCGTTTTCAGCCAGACGTACGGGGCGTTCACCCCGCCGTAGACGTCCATCCGCAGTGCCGAGAGCCCCTCGCGAATCAGGCGGGCGTTCTCCATATAGAAGTCGACCAGCTCCCCGGTCTGCCGTTGGCCGGCCTCGGAGTACACCGCCGCGGCGCCGCGTTGGACGATGTAGCTCACGCCGTTGAACTTGGTGCTCTGGCGGCGGTCCCACAGCTTGGCGAGGGGGATCTCCGTGCCGTCGCTCGCCGTACCCGTCAGCCCTTCCGGCACCACCGTGAAGGCGCACCGCACGCCGGTGAACCCGGCGTTCTTGCTGAAGCTGCGGAACTCGATCGCACAATCGCGAGCCCCGTCGATCTCATAGATGCTCCGCGGCACGTCGGCGTCCTTGATGAACGCCGTATAAGCCGCGTCGAACAGCAACAGACTGCCGTGCCGCTTGGCGTAGGCGACCCACTCCGCCAGATACTCCTTCGACGCGACGGCCCCCGTCGGGTTGTTCGGGTAGCAGAGATAAACGACGTCCGCCTTCGCCTCCGGGATGGCCGGTTGAAAATCGTTCTCGGCGGTCGCTTCGAGGTAGATCAGGCCTTCATAACGCCCGTTCTCGTCCGCCGGGCCGGCGTTGCCGGCCATGACGTTGGTGTCGACGTAGACCGGATAGACCGGGTCCGCGACGGCGATTTTATTCGCCCCGTTCGCGGCGAGAATGTCGAGGACGTTCCCGCAGTCGCACTTGGAGCCGTCGGAGATATAGATCTCTTCCGGGGAGACGTTCAGGCCCTTGAAGTCGTGCGCCGCGATCGCTTCCCGCAGGAAGGGGTATCCCTTCTCGGGGCCGTAGCCGCGGAAGGTGTCGCGGTCGCCGAGTTCGTCGATCGCGGCGTGCATCGCCTCGCGGATCGCCGCCGGCAGCGGCTCGGTCACGTCGCCGATGCCGAGCTTGATGATCGACTTGTCCGGGTTCGCCTCCTGAAAGGCCCGCACCCGCCGGCCGATCTCCGGGAACAGGTACCCGGCTTTGAGCAGGCGGAAATGATCGTTGACGCGGGCCATGACGAAGGGGGCGGGGGAAGTGGGAGGACGGAAGGATGACAGAACACGGCCGCCCCGGTTCGCCGTCGCCGTGAGGCGGCGCGTCCCCGGGGCGGGGCGCCCATCATCGGGCTTCCGCCGGCAGGCTCAACGCACGGGGCCGGGCGTTGAGGAGGAAGGAGTCGAGCAGGTTGTCGATGCCGCGTCGCTGCCCCAGTCCCCACCGCTCCGCGATTGGTTCGTCCCAACGCCCGTTCGGCGTGGTGCGGGTGACGGAATAGAGTTGTATTTCGTCGTCCGGCGCCGCCATGACCATATCCATTACATCCGACGATTCGCCAAGGCTGCGGCGGGACTCCGCTCTCGAACGGGCTTCCAAGGTTCGCGCAACTCCCACCCTCGTGCGAGGGTCCTGAGGGATCGGTGCAAAAAGTTCTGCGAGACCGCTCCTCTCCATGTCTAGGGTGGTGATAGGAGCGAGCGAGAAGCTGTCGCCAGGATGATGATCCGGGCGTGCCGCGAAACTACGACCTGCCCGTTCCCAATCGTCGCCGTTCGTCCCACGCATAATGACGGCCCGCGGCACCCCCCCCGCGTACACCGCCCACCCCGGCCACACGTCCCAAGACCCGCTGCGCGTGCCGAACGGCAGCAGCACGGCGGCCAGAATGAGTAACGCCGCGGGCGCCGCCCGCGGACCCGCGGTGCGCAGCGTCGTCCACAGCGGCACGCCCTCGGCCCTCGGGGCGGGCCAGAACAGGAGGAACTCGTGGGCGAGGAAGAAGGCGTTCCACAGCAGCACGCCCCAACTCTGATCGAGCTTCCACAGCGTCGCCACGACCGACGTGTGCATGAACACGGCCGCGATCAGCCCGACCCGCCGCGTGCCCGGCAGGGCCAGTAGCAGGCTGAGGGCGATCTCCCACGCCGGCACTGCGAACGCGATCGCCGCCACGGCCTTCTCGTCGAGCCCGTCCGCCTCCACCCCGAACAGCCCCAGAAACCCGCCCATCAACCACCGCCCCGGCCCCTCGGCGAAGGCGAGGTCCAGCTTCGACAGCCCGGAGTGAAATAAAATCCCCATGGCCAGAACCCGCCCCAACGCGACCGCCGCCCGATCCCCGGTCTCCGTCCGCGGGCAGAGGCTCAACACGGACCCCAGCAACAGGAATTGATACGCCCAGACCTGAACGCGGATCTGATTGAGGGCCAGGGCGAAGGCGAGGGAGATAGTGAACAGTGCGGGGGCGAATGCGAGCGCTCGAGTGAGCCCGAAGCGCAAGCGAGGCGGAGCGGCGTCCGGCCTCGCTTGCGCTTCGGGCTCACAAAGAACGGCCATCCCGACCGCCCCCAATAACGCCCCGGCCAACGCAATCCAATCGCACCACGCCGGGGCGGGGATCAGCCAGCCGAACAGGGGGAGTTGGGGAAACGACGTCGGCGTCGGCGGCAGCCATAGCGGCCACGTGACCCCGATCAACAGCAGCGCCGCGACGCCGGTGAGTCGGGTCAGCCAGAGGCGGCGGTCGGCGGTTGGCAAACCTCTCATCGCAGCGCACCGCCCTGGGTGAGGAGCCAGATCAGGCCGAACGCGATCAGGCCCGCGATCACCGCCAGCGTGATTTTAATCCACGAGTACGGCCGTTCGCCCGTCACCCGGCCGGTCACGGCGTTTACCAAGACCTGGTGCGGTTCGTCCCGGTAGCGGTAGGCCAGCATCCAGACTGGCAGCAGGAGATGCTTGAACGTCACCGCGTCGTGGCGGACGTCCATTGAGGTGATCCGCTGTTCGTCCCCGCCGATGCGGCGGCGGACGTCGTACTCCAATTGCTGCCGCATGCGGGCGTCGGCGAGTTGGAAGCCCGGTTCTAATTCCACGTCGTAGGTGCGGACGAGGAACCCCGCGAGCAGCCGCTGATCGTAGGGGTTCACCTTCGGCAACGGCCACGGTTCGAGGTCCTCGGCGAGGCCGCGGCTGACGGCGTCGCTGGCGACGACCAGCGTGTCGTCGAAGAACCGCTCAAAGGCCCCGCTGGCCGGCCACCACCGCGTTTTCCGCACCCGCCGCTGTTTCTCGCCGCTGCCGACCGTCACCCAATAATGTTCGCCCCGCTGGCCGTGATAGCGGGTGTAGGTGAGGGAGTCGAACGTCCAATAGGGCAGATACACGCCGTTAAATTTGCCCGTCACGCCCCGTTTGCGAAAGTCGTTGGGGGCGAACCAGCGGCTGGCGACCCACTGTTTGAGGTTCTCCGCGGCCTGTCTCTCCGGCACCTGAAAGGGCAGCACGCCGTCGAGGGCGATGCGGCTTTTCGCCTGCTCGGCGGCGGCCAGTTGCAGGGGCGTGGCGCAGTAGGGGCACTCCGTGCCGGTGATCGTGCCGGCGAACAGCACCGTTCCGCCGCAGCTTCGACAGCGGACCTCGCTCATCTCGTCGTATTGATGCGAGCCGCCGTCGTGGGTTTCCCGCAGGCGGGTCAGCATCTCCTGAAAATCGCGTTCCGCGACGGCGGCGTCCTCGGCGTGGACGACCGCCTCCTCCGCCCCGCAGAAGGGGCACTTCAGCGCCTGGGCGCCGATATGAAACTCCAGCGCCGCCCCGCAGGTCGGGCAGGGGAAGGTGCGACCCCGGCCGCGGTCGGTCAGGGCGCCGGCGAAGCGGGTGGAGCCGTGCGGTTCCTCCTCCGGGGATCGCTCCGGAACCGGGGCCGGGACCGGCGGGGGCGGGGCGGAGCCGGGGACCGGCGGGGGAGCGGGGGCGTCGTTCATGGCGGCGGCCCAAGCTACCGATCCGACACGCCGCCGTCGGCCGTCGACCGCTTGCGGTTTCGCGGGGCCGGCGAGTTCCCGCGCCCGCGAAACCGCACGCGACGTTCATCCCCGGCGGCGACTCAGGCCCGCACCGGCGGGCGGAGGAACGGAGCGGTCAGGGCGATCGCCGCCAGCAGGCCGCCGAACAGCAGCAGCGCCGGGTTCTCCGAGCCGAGTTGTTCGCGGCTGAGGGCCACGAGCACCGGCCCCGCGGCGCACGCCGCCACGACCAGCGTCTGCACCGAGCCGCGGATCGCCCCCAGCGCCGCCACCCCGAAGAACCGCGGCCACAGCACGTTCATCGTCACGTTCAGCAGTCCCTGGGCCGACCCGAACGCCGCCATCATCCCCCAGGCGAGCCGATAATCCTGGGCGAAGAACAGCAGCCCGCACCCCGCGGCCGCCAGCAGGCCGAACACGCTGAGCAGGAACCGCGGCGGAATGCGGTCGGCCAGCACGCCGCCGAGGAACTGCCAGCCCGCCATCATCCCGGCAAACACGGTGAAGCAGACGGCCGCGTCCGCCTTGCTCACGCCCCGTTCGGCCAGCATCGTGAGCAGGTGATAGAAGATCGCCGTCGCGATCATCCCCCACAGGCCCGAAACCGCCGCCCCGTACCAGAATTGAATCGTGCGATAGGCCTGCGCGGCGGTGAGGGAGGCCCGCGGGGCCGGCGCCGGGGTCGCGCCGCCGAACGGCGACGGCGAACCGGGGGACGCCACGTCGGAGGCGGCGCCGTCCACGTGTTGGCCGACGTCTTCCGGACGGTTTCGAAACACGAAGAACAGCACCGGCAGCAGGATCGCCGCGTTCGCCAAGCCGAGGAACAGGTAGCCCTGCCGCCAACCCAGGCCGGCGAAGCCGCCGGTCGCCGCGGCGTCCGGGACGCCGGAGATGACGTATAAAAACACTGCCGGCAGGAAGGCGATCGCGGCGCTCTGCCCCAGCGCCACCAGTCCGCCGGCCAGACCCAGGCGACGGTCGAACCACATCGCCGGGGCGTTCGAGGCGACCAGCGTCAACGCCCCCTGACCGAGCGTCCGCAGCAAAAAGAAGCCCAGGGCCAGCACGACGAGGTTCGGGGCGAACCCGGTCACGGCGCACCCGCCGGCCAGCCCGATCACCAGCCAGATCGCCACCGCCCGCAGGCCGTATTTATCGATCAGCAGGCCGACCATCGGCAACGGCGTCGCCGCGACCAGCGAGGCGACCATATACGTCAGCGACAGCGCCGTCTCCGAGACCCCCAGATCCGCCAGGATCAGCGGGTTGAACACGCTGACCCCGTACGTCTGCCCGACCCCGGTGCCCGCGTGCAGCAGCGCCGCGACCGGCACCATCAGCCAGCCGTAGAAGAACCCCCGACGCGGCGCCGCCGGCGGGGCCGGTTCGGCGTGGGCGACCGGCTGGCTCGGCCGAAGCGCCCGTTTGGGGTGCGCGGCGGGAGCGGGAGCGGGAGCGACGGCGGGACGATCCGCGACGGCGGTGGGCACGGGAGACGCAGAACCGGGGAGGGCGGGGGGCGCGGGTCGCGATGGGGGGAGCGCGGGCGACCGACGGCGGCGGGATAGTCGATCTTTCGCGGCCTGTCGATCGGGGCAACCGCGGGACCGCCCCGGCGGGGGCAAACCATTTCAATCCATTTCGGCCGATGGGTCGGGCTGGCGCCCATCAGGTTAGAGTGGCGTCCCTTCCGCACTCCCCCCAGCAGGAGGTCGCGCCGTGGACGACCCGCTGCGTATGCATTTGATCAGCGGGCTCCGTGAACTCGCGGATCTTGAAGTTCAGAGAACGCTCTGGACCGGACAAATTCCGCATCAGATGGGGTGTTTCACGGAAGCGGTGTGCCGTGCGTTCGACGACAGCAACCTGGACGAGCAGCTTGAGGACCCGCTGGGCGTGCTCGGCCTCGGACCGGGAACGACCGAATTGCTGGGCCGGCTGCTCGACGCCGTTCGCTCGGTCGATGAGGGGCAGGCTCTCGAAACGATGATCGAATCGCCGGAGATGCACACGGTCCGTCGCCTCGCGGCGGCCGCATTGGAGTCAATGAACGTCTCGCCCCAAGGAACTGACGAGGGACCGTGACGGGCTCGGCGTTTCTAGAGCTTCGTGCTGGCGTAGTAGTGTTCCATCCCGAAATACATCACTGCCGCGGTCGCCACGCTGGCGGCCAGCACGGCGGCGCCGAACAGGCGGGTGCGTTTGATCGTCCACCACATCACCAGCCCCGTCAGCCCCCAGCCGACCATCGCGATCGCCATCGCGTCCACGAACAGCGACCAGACGAACCGGTAGTTCCAGTGCGGCGGCTGGCCGTGCGAGGTGTGTAGTCGCAGGAAGAACGCCCGCGGGTTCATGCCGTCCTCGCCGGTGTAGCGTTCCACGTCGACGTGGCCGTCCTTTAACACGTACGTCACCCGGGCCGGCTCGCCGTCGACGGTGACGAGATAATTGAGCTTCGTCCACCCCAGCGGCTTGGGCGGTTGCTTCTGATCGATCCCGGCCTTTTGCAGCACGGTCCGGGCGTCCTGCTGACTGTCCAGGAACGGGTCCGGGGAGAGTTTGAGGTTCGTCGCTTTGAGGAGCGCCTCCGGTTGCTCGGCGTTCTCCGGGAAGGTCTCCACGGTCGCGGCCCCGGTGATCGGGTCGAGGTGCACCACCCGGCGGGCGCCGCCCTCCCACGTTTCGAACATCAAATCGCCGGTATATTCCGGCACGCCGTCCGGGTGCAGGGCGACCGTCGCGTCGGCCGCGTGGGCGTCGAGGGCGGCGGTGACCTGCTCGGCCAGCGCCGCCGGCGTGGGCAGGCCGATCAGGGACCCCCGAGCGTCGACCGTTTCGATGGTCGGGTGCGGGAACAGATCGTGGTGATTGAACATCGCCCCGGTCACGCCGTAGAGGAAGACCCACGGCAATAAAAACAGCCCGGCGTAGAGGTGCACCCGGCGGACGAGCATCAGCGCCCGCGATTTGAACGACCGCGGCCGGCGGGCCGGTTGCGACCGTTCCGCGGGGGCGCCCGAGTCATCGGCGTCGACGGGGGACGGTTCGACCAGAGACACGGCTTCCACTCGGGCGGGAACGCGGAACGGCGGCGAGCTTATCGATCCGCCCGCCGCCCCGCGATTTGCGGGGGGCAAGACACCCTCTCAACACCAACCCGAAGCGTCAGCGAGGGCGCTTAACGCACCCGCCGCCGCGCGGCGGGCGGCCCTCGCTGACGCTTCGGGTTCGTGGGCCGTGGACCGAACCGCCGGCTCAGCGGTAGGCGCCGTGGCAGTCGGCGCAGGTGGCGGCGGCCCGGTCGACGGCGGCCCGGAAGGCGGCGTAGTCCGGAACCTCCCGGAGGTTGTTCGGCACATCGTAGACCGCGCCGGTTTTGCGACCGGCCTCAATCGCGGCGGCAGTCAGGCCGCTCGCCCACTGCTGATAGTCCGGCTCGGCGGCGTTGTCGTATGCCTCGTGAGCGGTGAAGCGGCCCAGGGCGGCCAGGACCGCGGCCTGCCGGGCGAGGTCGTCGGCGTTCGCCGTCATCGTGTCGGCGTCGGGGGCCTCCTGTTGGAGGTATTTGAGGGCGGTTCCCATCCGCTTCATCAGGTCGCCGCGGGGGGCGTCGATCTGGCGATCGAACTCCGCGACGGCGCCGTCCGGCGGGGGGTTGCCGCCGAGGATGGAGTCCAGCGGGTCGAACGATTCCCGGGCCTCGTCCCGGGCCGTGCGGCCGCGGGAGCCGGCCGCTTCGCCCACGCGGACGGCGAGGGTGCGGACGGCGTCGGCGTTCTCCTTCCACGGCACGGCGCCGGGGTGCTCCGCGGTGATCTGAGCCATCGCCGCCAGCGCCGCGGCCTCCGCGGGCAGATCGGCCTGCATGCGGTTGAAGGCCGCCACCGTGCCGACCGCGGCGGCGATCTCGTTGCGGGAGCGTTTAATTTCGTCCCGCAGGTCCTCCGCGGAGATCACCGTCCCCCAGCCGCCGGAGTCCTCGCCCGTCGGCTCCTCGCCCACGGCCCCGGAGCCCATGCCGCCGGCCATCGCCGGGGAGGGCGTCGCCCCGCGGCCGACGTCGACCGGGGCGCCCATCGCGGGGCCGCCCGGGCTGCGGGGGGCGGACATGCCGGAGCCGATGCCCGCCAGCAGGTTGCGGGGGCCGGCGTTGGTCGTCGCCACGGCGGCGGCGGCGCCCGGGCTGCGATCCGGGGCCGTGGCGTAGGCGTCGTAGGGAATCGTCTTGTTCAACCACTTTCGCCCCGCCGGGTCCGTGAAGGGGGCGATGCCGCCGGCGTCGGCGGCCGCTCGCCCGGCGGGGGCGTTCCCTGCGGGGTCGCCGTTTGCGGCAGGGGCGCCGTTGGGCGAGGGGTCGCCGTTGGCAGAAGGGGCGCCGTTGGGGTCGGAGCCGCCGCACCCGGCCGCGGCGACCGCCCCGCACGCGGCGAGCGTCCACACGGCGAGCGGGGAGGGCGAGGCGAACTTCATCCCAAGAGTCTCCCGCCGGGGCGATTCCGGGACAACCCCGCTCCGGCCCGCGCCAATCGCGCCGGCCGGCGCCGTCCGTCGCGGCGCCGGCCGGTTCGCCCTCTCGGGGAGCCGACGGGTCCTCGGCGCGCCCGGACAGCGGGTAGGCTGACGGACGCGGTTTCCTGTCGTCGCCCGCCGCGCCCCCCGTTCGGATCGTATTGCATGCCCCCCGCCGCCCTGCCTCCCCTCCCTCGGCCGGACCGCCGCCGGGCCGGGGCCGCCCTCGCCGCGGTCGGCCTGCTGTCGCTCGCCGGCGCCGCCCCCGCCGAACCGCCGGCCCTTGCCGCCCCGGACGCCGGCGGCGATTCGTTCGCCGATCCCCATGCGGTTCCCGGGTTGGCGGCGCCGTCGCTCGCGGGGCCCGCCGACCGCTTTGAACCGACCCCGGCGCCGCTGCCGACGGCGCCGCTGCGCACGGAACCGTGGCCGTCGCTGGCGGCCCCGTCCGCCGAGTCGCTCCGCGCCCCGGCGCCGGAACGCTTCGCCGCCCCTCCGGCCGAACTCGCCGAGGACGCCGCTGACGAGGACAAGCCCGACCATCGCGGCTGGCTCAGCTTCTCCCCGCGGCGGGTGCGGACGGCGTCGAACTACGCCGGATTCACGGACTTCGGCGATTCCTTCGTCGGCGGTCCGAGCGGCGGGGCGAGCTTCTATGAAGGCAGCCTCGGCGGCGGCTACGGGGACGGGGGTTATCCCGGCGGCGGCTATGCGGACGGCGGCTACGTCGAATCGCCGACGCCGACCCTGGCGCCGGAGCCGGACCCGATCTCCTCGCCCCGCACGGCGTATCGCTCGCAGGATCTGGAGAACGTCGGCCCCGCCCCCGCCCCGCTGCCGATCCCGATGGGCCCCGCCGACGACCCGGCGCTGGCGGACGGCGGGTTCGACCCGGTGCCGGCCCGGCTGGCCCCCCCGCGGCCGGCCCCGCCGGCGGTCGACGACGCCCCGCTCCGGCGGCCGTCGTACGCGCTGCCCTCGGACACGGTGATCCGCAACGGCGTGCCGGTCCGCGATCTGCGTTCCCCGGAGCCCCCGCCGTACGCCCCGCACGTCGACGGCGACTCCTACCCGTATGGGGCGAACCGGTACGGCGCCGGCGCCCCGCTGCCGCCGACCGGCCTGCCCTTCGGCGACCCGTACGGCGACCGGTACGGCGAGTCCTACGGGAACCCCTACGCCGGGCTCGGCGGGTTCGGCGCCGGGCCGATCGCCAGCCTCGGCTCGGCGGGCGGCATGTGCGAACTCGGCCTGTGCGACGGCGCCGTGCCGCTGTTCACGCGGGTCGAAATTGAAGACCCGGACCACGTGCACCCCCTCGCCGTGCGGCAGGTGGTGGCCGTCGCCGACCCCCGCATCCCGGCCCCGCCGATCGGGCTGGCCAAGCTGTTCCACCGCGAATGCAAGGGCTGCCTGCACGGCTGTCGGGAGTGCGATGCGCTGTGCGACGACGGCTGCGCGTTGGTGTTCGTCGAGATCTGCGTGCCCCCCTGCCAGCCGGAGGAGGTGAAGGTCACCCGCCACGGCTACCGCGTGCACCTGGACTTCGGCAAATACGAAGTCACCCTGACCAGCCGCGACGGCTACGTGAGAGTCGATTACGACGACTAACGGGGGTGAGAAGCTCCAATGTTCAAGAACCCAAGAACCAAATATGATCGGAGCCGACGCTCCGTTTTGGTTCTTGGGTTCTTGGTCATTGAGGCTTCCGCATGAACGTCACCGTGATGGGCCTCGGCGTCCACGGCGGCGGGGCCGGGGCGGTGCGGTCTTTCTGCCGACGGGGGGCGCGGGTCACGCTCACCGATCGGCGGACGGAGCAGGAGCTGGCCGAACCGTTGGCCGCCCTGGGTTGCGAGCCGGCGGTGTTCAAACTCGGCGGGCACGACCCGGCGGACTTTTTGAACGCCGATTTGGTCGTCGCCTCGCCCGCGGTTCCTTATCGGCATGAATTTTTGGAGGCGGCCCGCAGCGTCGGCGTGCCGGTGACGACGGAACTGGCCGTCGCCGCCGCCGCCCTGCCGGCGAACGTGGCGACCGCCGCGGTGACCGGCTCCAACGGCAAGAGCACCACCTGCGCCCTGCTGCACGCGATGCTGACCGCCAGGCACGCCCGCCTCGGCCGCGGCGCCGCGTGGCTGGCCGGCAACGGCGGGGGCAGTTTATTGGACCGCATGGACGACGTGCGGCCGGGCGATGCGGTGGTCTGGGAGGTGAGCAGTTTTCAACTGGAATATCTCGCCGAGGTGCAGTTCCGGGCGGACGCCGCGGTGGTGACAAACTTCGCCCCCAACCACCTCGACTGGCACGGCACGCTGGCCGCATATCGCTCCGCCAAACAGGCCCTGTTGGAGCACCTGCGCCCCGCGGACACGGCCGTCTTGAACGCGGCGGACCTGGACGTGCGCACCTGGCCGACGGCGGCCCGGCGGGTTCTGTTCGAGACCCGCATCTGTCCGCTGCCGGGCGTTCATAACGCTCAAAACGCCGCCGCCGCGGAGGCCGCGGCGCTGGCGCTGGACTGCACGGCGGCGGACGCGGAGGCGGGATTAAAAACCGCCGTGCTCCCCCCGCACCGGCTGCACTGCGTGGCCGAGCGGGGCCGCGTGCGGTTCGTCGACGACAGCGCCGCCACGACGCCGGAGAGCGTGATCGCCGCCCTGGAGGCGCTGCCGGCCCCGCTGTTCCTGATCGCCGGCGGGGCCGACAAGGGGGCCGACCTGTCCGCCGCGGCCGCCGCGATCGCCGCCCGAACCGCGGGGGCCTATTTCCTCGGCACGACGGGGCCGCGATGGCGGGAACTGACGCTCGCCGCGAACCCCCGCCATCCCGCAATCCACTGCGGCGACCTCCCCGCCGCCTTCGCCGCCGCCCTCACCGCCGCGGAGCCGACCGGCGGAACGGTGTTGTTATCGCCCGGCTGTTCGAGCCTGGATCAATTCGCCAGTTTCGAAGCCCGCGGGGCGGCGTTCGCGGCGTTGGCCGGGAGTTATTCGGCCTCTTCATCGCGAGAATAATTCTCCGGCCCGAGCGTCGGCAGCATGACCTCGGTGGCGGTCGGGTCGAGTCCTTCGGGAATCACGACGGCCCAGCGGTGCTCCTGCCCGTTCACCGTCGCCCGAACCGTGGCGGGGCCGGGCGGCAGGTCGCTAGGCTTCTGCAATGACAGGAAGCCGGGGCCAATCTCTGACACGGCAACCTCTTGATCGCCGCATAGCAGCGTCAGTGAGGTTCGTGCCGAGAAGGGCGCGGACGGAACGGTCGGCGACGACTTCGGGAGGGCCTGAATCATGATGCCGCACTTTCAGGAAGCCGCGGAACGGGCGGAACGATTCGCCGATCGGTACGGCACAGTCTACACGACGGAACTGGGGGCCGGCTACGACGGAATCGTCTTCGGAACCTCGGCTCCCTCGGCGGACAAAGCCCTTCGGCATGATCGACTGTATCGGAACGAAATCGCGGTCTATCGCCGACTGGAGCAGCAGGGAGTTCGGAGCGTCGAGGGGTTTCGCATCCCCCGCCTGATCCGTGCGGACGATGAACGTTGGACGTTCGAGATGAGTTGGGTGACGCCGCCGTTCGTCCTCGACTTCGCCGGGGCGTATCTCGATCGGGAACCGCCTTGGGCCGGCGACGAGGAGGTCTACGGCGCCTGGCTGCTCGAAAAACAGGAGCAGTTCGGCGAGCGCTGGTCGGTCGTGACCGGCGTGCTGGCGACGTTTCGCAGATACGGCGTGTATCTGGCCGACGTGAAGCCGGGGAATATTGAGTTCGCCCACGACGACGCAGACGAATAATTCCGACCCGTCACAGCGGCGTTTTGCCCGGGGCGCCGGGTTCCTCCCGCACCAGTCGGGGGACGGCGTAGCCGGGCAGGCGGGCGTGCATCTGGGCCATCAGCGCCGCGGCCCGGTCGTCGGGGACTTCAAAATGCCCGGCGCCGGCGACGCGGTCTAATTGGTGCAGGTAATAGTTCTGCACCCCGAGGTCCGCCAGCCGTTCGCCGAGGGCGCATAGGGCGTCCGCGTCGTCGTTCACCCCTTTGAGCAGCACCGCCTGGTTCAACACCGGCGTGCCGTTTTGGACGAGGGCCCGCAGCGCCGCGGCGCAGTCGCCGACCAGTTCGTTCGCGTGATTGGCGTGCACCACGACCCACGGCGTGAGCCGGGTCGACCGCAACAGGGCCAGCAGTTCGTCCGTCACCCGGTCCGGCAGGACGATCGGCAGGCGGGTGTGAACCCGCAGGCGGGTCAGGTGCGGGATGCATTCCAGCCGCTCGACGACCTGCCGGAGGCGGTCGTCGGTGAGCATCAGCGGGTCGCCGCCGCTGAGCAGGACTTCGCGGATCGACGGGTCGTTCTCCAGGTACTCGAACGCCGGCTCCCAGTCCTCCAGCCGCCGGGGGTCCTCGCCGTAGGGGTAGTGGCGGCGGAAGCAGTACCGGCAATGCACCGCACAGGCGCCGGCGAGGATCAGCAGGGCCCGGCCGCGGTACTTGTGCAGCAGGCCGGGGACGGGGCGGGCGGCGGCGTCGCCGACGGCGTCGGTCGCGTAGCCCGGCGGCGGGGGGGCCGTTTCTTCGCCCAGCGGCAACACCTGACGGAGCAGGGGGTCGGCCGGGTCGCCGGGCCGCATCCGGGCCAGGAAGCTGCGGGGGACGAACGTGGGGAACAACTTCTCCGCCGCCCGGGCCGGCTCCCGCAGGTCCTCCGGCAGGCCCAGGGCGTCGATCAGCCCGTCCGCGGTGCGGATCGACTCCGCCAGCGACCGCATGTAGGCCGGCTTCGCGGCGGACTGCGCCCGAACCGGCGCGGAGGCGGGGGCGACGGACAACGCGGGCGGGTTTCCGGGCGGGGGGCCGTTTGCTACGGTTCTCCACCGCACCACACCCCCCGTCGGCCGTCAAGGCGGGCGGCGGGCCGTTTGCGTTTCCGCTCACGCACACCCCGCACAAGGCCCCTTCACAGGGTCACGGATCATGGCCTCCATTAACGTCGGCGACTGGAAGAAGGGCTTGAAGCTGGAGTACAACGGGGATCCGTACGAGATTCTGGAGGTCAACTTCGTCAAGCCCGGCAAGGGGCAGGCGATTTATACGACCAAAATGCGGAACCTGCTCAAGGGCACGATTATCACCAATAAGTACCGCTCCGGCGATTCGCTGGAGGGGGCGGACGTGCGCAAGGGGCCGGCCCAGTTCAGCTTCCGCGACGGCTCCAACTACGTGTTCATGGACGTGGCGAGCTACGAGCAGCACCCGCTGCCGGTGGAGAGCGTCGAGGAGCGGATGCGGTTCCTCAAGGAGGGCGACACCGTCGACCTGCTGTTCTGGAACGAACGGCCGATCGACATGACGCCCCCCTCCCAGGTGCAGCTCGCGGTCACCTACACGGAGCCCGCCGCCCGCGGGAACACCACCTCCAACGTGACCAAGGCCGCCACCGTCGAGACCGGCGCCGAGGTCCAGGTGCCCGCCTTCATCGAGGAAGGCAACGTCATTAAGATCGACACCGAGTCCGGCACGTATATCGAACGCGTCTCCACCTGACGCGGCGTCTCCACCAACCCGAAGCGTCAGCGAGGGCGTCCGGCGCCGTCTCCGCTCGCGTCCCTCGCTGACGCTTCGGGCTGGTCAACTTCACCTTGATAAGAGGCCGCGGGCATGGACGCCCCCACCGTCGTCGCCGTGCTCGTCGCGGGCGCCGTGGCGTTGAAGATCCTCGCCGATCTCACCGTCCGGCACCTGGCGATGGAGCGGATTCGCCTGAAGAACGAGGCCGACGCCGCGGCGTTCGAGGCCGCGGCGCAGCTTATGTCGGAGTCTTCGCCGCCGGCCGCGGGGGCCGGCGGAACGGGTACGCGAACTGCCCCGTAAAGGTTTTGGGCGGGCGGTCCGGCCCGCCCACGCCGGTCGATTTCGGCCAGGCCCCGGCGTCGTCCGGCCCGGTCCCGGCCGGCAAGTGATGGGTGCCGAACAGCCGATCGAGCACGGGAAAGTGCACGGCGAAGTTTTTATCGATCGCCGCCCGCTCCCGGCCGTGATGCCAGTGGTGGAACCGCGGCGTGACCAGCACGCGCTCCCAGAGCGACCAGAACCGCCGCATCCCCGGCGTCCGCAGCCACGCCCGATCCGCCCGCAGGTTGCTGTGAATCAGGGTGCTGGAGAGATAAACGAAGAACAGATAGGCGTACAGCGGGCCCTCGCCGAAGCCCAATAAATACATCGGCACGACCGTCAGCCCCCGCAGTACGACCACCTCCATGAGGTGCATCCGGCTGCCGGCCAGCCAGTCCAGCGTCTCGGCGCTGTGATGCACGGCGTGGAACCGCCACAGCCGCGGGAACTTGTGAAAGGCCCGGTGCACCCAATATTGCACCAGATCGGTGAGGAACATGATCTCCAGAAATTGCAGCACGGCCGGCTGAGCGGCGATCCAGGATCGAAACGGCGTCCAGCCGGTATGATCCCGCACCCAGAACACCGGCGACAGGCTCAGATACGCCAGTCCCTGCACCAACAGACTGCTGATCAGCAGATAAAACAGGTCCTCCCGCCACTCGGGACGGAACGTCGACAGCGGGTCGTTGCGGCGCCCGAAGAGTTTTTCGAGCGGAATAAACAGCAGCCCCGTGAACGTCAGGTTCAATAAGAACCAGTCCAGCCCGAGCGACCACCGCCAGGCGTCCGGCCCGGCGGCGCTGGCGGCGTTCGCCCCGCCCAGCAGCGTCGCGGCCATCGCGGCGGCGACGGCCAGCCCGCCCAGCCACTTTTGCGGGCGCAGCGTGAGGCTGAGCAGCCCGCAGGCGAACCCCCCGGCCAACACGAGTTGCACCGCCAGCCGCACCGCCGCCACCGGATAATGCGGCCGGGCGTCCGGCATCGTCAGCAACCAGGGGTACTTCAAACACAACACCGCCCCGAGCCCCAACAGGGCGAGGCTCAACCCGGCGACGCCGGACAGCCACCCGCTCCCCAACCGCCGCCGCTCCGGCGGACATTCCAGTTCATCACGAAGAACGGTCATACCGGCAGCCGGTCGGCGGCGTGCGAGATTGGGGGGAGAAGAACGGGATGATAGCGGAGCCCGCCCGGCCGCAGGGCGACCGTCCGCCGAGGATTGTGGCCCGTCCGGCGCCGGGCTAACGTCCGGCGACCGTTCGTTCGCCTTTGAGAGGAATGTCATGATGTGGAAGCCGGTCGCCGCCGTTGCGTGTTCGCTGGCCTCGCTCACGGCGGCGACGCCGGCGTGGGCGACGAACCGCGGGTTCTTCCCCGGCGACGCCTTCTTCCACACGACGCTCACGAAGGAGGTCGCCGAGAAACTCAGGGCCGACGCCTCGACGCCGCTGCGGTACGCCACGCCCGACCACGAGGAGGGCGGCTTCTGCGGTTACACCGGCTACTGGAACGCCCGGCTACCGGCCGACAGCCCGCTCGCCGCTCGTCTGGCCGACCTGTACGACCGTTTGCGGCGGGACGTCGTGTTTCGGGAAGTCAGTCAGGCGATCGAGGACGACGGCACGGTGACGGAATGGGAAACGAACGGCTTCAACCTGTTCCTTTATAATTCCGACTACAACCCCCGCCGCCGCGGGATCGGGCTCCGCTACAACGAGACTTGGGTGGAGGACGAAATGGCCTTCGGCCCGTCGCGGGCGGGCACGCGGCTGGAGATCTTCGTCGACCACCCCCACGCAGTCAGTCAGGACTGGCGGGACGCCGCCGACGTGCCCCCGCTCAACGCGGACTGCCCGCCGTTGCCGCCGGTCCCCGCCCGCGAAGTCCTCCGTATGGCCGGCCCGATGATCGAAGAGCCGATCCGGCTCCGGGGTCCCGTCCTGGCGGTCGTCACGGAGCAGCGCGACCTCAACGGCTACTTCCGACCGCGACGCAGCTTAGACCCGTTCGAAATCGAACTGGAGATCGGCGAGACGTACTACGTCGTGACCACGGACGGCGTCACACGGCATTATTTCAACCGTAAAACGCGGCGCTGGCAGTCGGATAACTGGCCGACGTTCGAAGAGATCGAGGCGGCGGAACGCGCCGCGGACGAAGCGGCGGGAGATCAGTACGAAGAAGGCGCCCCGGCGGCGGACGCCTGGGGCGACGCCCCTTAACCGCGGCGGCGGAACGCCGCCCGCCCCTCAGTTCCACTTGCTCACCTGGGCCACGGCTCGGCTGAGGTGGCGCTTGAGGACCGGTTTCTCCGCCGTGGGGGCGTCCGGGAGGAGGGCGGTCAGCAGGTCGACCGCCTGGCCGGCGCGGCCGGCGTGGAGGGCGATCAGGGCGAGGTCGCGGCGCTCCGTATAGTCGGCCGGGCAGAGGGCCGAGATGCGCGTCTGCACCGTCCAGGCCGCGTTCCAGTCGCCGCGGCGGGCGTGGATCGCCTTCAGATTGTTCAACACCCGCACCACGATCGCCCGCGGCGGGGCCGGATGCAGGCTGTCGGCGATCTCCGCGGGGGCGAGGTCGCAGCGCTCCATCAAAAACTCGACCGCCTCGTCCGCGTTCATCACCCGACCGCCGTGGTAGGGGTCGCAGAACAGCGGGCCGGCGGCGGTGTCCAGCCGGGTCAGGAAGTGGTGCGGGGCGTTCACGCCGACCAGCTCCAAGCCCACCCGGCGGGCGACGTCCATATAAATCAGCGAGAGCAAAATCGGCAGGCCGGCGCCGGTTTCGATCACCTTGTGAATCAGGGAGCCGGCGGGGTCGTCGAAGGCGGCTTCCCCGCCGCAGAGTTCGTGTTCGCCGCACAGCACGTCGGCGAGGGCCGTCAGGGCGGCGCGGCCGTCGGGGGCGGCGGCGACCGGGCCGCGGGCCTCGACGGCCCGGGCTTTCAGCCAACGCACGGTGTCCGTCGGATCGAAGGCGGGGTCGTGATCCCGGGCGATCTCCAGCGCCACCGCGGTGAGGTTCACGTCCCGGCGGCGACAGACCAGCTTCCAGAACTCGCCGTCCGTCTCGGCCTTGGCGGGGCGTTCCTCCACGGCGGCGTCCGTTTCGTCTCGGCCCTCGTTCGCGGAGCGTTCGTCGCGGGAACCAGTCGCCGGGGCGGGGCCCGCGGTCGGCGATTCGGACATGACGTGCGACACGGGGACGGAGCGACGGGAGGAGGAAATAGAGACTGTCCAACGCAGGCTGTCGGGCCGACGTAGGGAACGGGCCGGCACAGGGAGGATAGGTCTCCGCCGGCGGCCCGGGAAGGGGATCCCGGCTGCGCCGCGATCGACGCAGCCGCGGTATGCTGCGTTTCGCTCCCCCGCTCCCGCCGCTGTCGCATCTCCATGAATCGTCCTCTGCCCCGCCGCCGCGCCGCGACCCTGTTCCTTCTGGCCGTCGCGTGCGCCCCCGGCGTGGGCGTGAGTTGGGCTCAGGAGGAGGTCGCCCCGGCGCCGGAGTCGGTGAAGCCGGGGATTAACGACCGCTTCCTCAACGAGGACCTCGACGCCGCGGAGTGGGCCGGGCGGTTCGAGGTGGAAAGCCGGGAGGCGTTCGCCGCCCGGGAAGCGGTCGTCGCCGCGTTGAAGGTCGAACCGGGGCAGACGGTGGCGGACGTCGGCGCCGGGACCGGCACGCACATGGAGCTGTTCGCCGCGGCGGTGGGGCAGGGCGGCCGGCTGTTCGCGGTCGATCTGGCGCCGGCCTTCGTGGCCCGGCTGCGGGACCGGGCCGCCGAGCGGGGGATCTCGCAGATCACCCCGGTGCTGTGCTCGGAACGCTCCGTGATGCTGCCGGCGAACTCCTGCGACCTCGTCTTTAATTGCGACACCTATCACCACTTCGAGTTCCCCGACCGCACGCTGGATTCGATCCGCGCCGCCCTGAAGCCCGGCGGGCGCTTAGCGGTGATGGACTTTGAGCGGATCCCGGGCGTCAGTTCGGAATGGACGCTGGGCCACGTGCGGGCCGGCAAGGCGACGGTGCGGGCGGAGATCGAAGCCGCGGGGTTGGAATTCGTCGCTGAGCCGAAGGTGGAGGGGCTCTCCGAAAACTACCTCATCATCTTCCGCAAACCGCTCCCCGCGCCGGACGCCGCGGAGTGACGACTGCACCGACAGCGGCCGAGCCCGGCGAACCCGAGTCCGGGAACGCCGGCGGCGGGTCCTTCAACACGGCGGCGCTGGCCGCGGTGGTGGCGGCGTCGATGATCGGCGCCGGCGTGTGGACGACCTCCGGCTACACCCTGGCGGCGTTGGGCACGCCGGAGCGGGTGATGCTCGTCTGGGCGCTGGGCGGGGCGCTGGCGCTGTGCGGGGCGGCGGCCTACGGCGGGCTGGCGGAGCGCGTGCGGGGCAGCGGGGGGGAGTATTTATTTCTCGCCCGCACCGTTCACCCGCTCGCCGGATTCCTCGCCGGGTGGGTCAGTCTGCTGGCCGGCTTCACCGGGGCGGCGGCGTTCGCGGGGCTGGTGCTGGAGGGCTACCTCTGGCCGGACCGGCCGGAGGACGTCCCGCCGGGGCTGGTCGCCGCCGCCGCCGTGCTGCTGTGCGGGGCGCTGCACGCCCTCACCCCCCGCGGCGGGACGCGGACGCAAACCGTCGTGGTCGCGGCGAAGCTGGCGCTGATCACGCTGTTCTGCCTGTACGCCGGGGACCGCTGGCTCCGCGGGTACTTCGTCAACGCGGCAACCTTTCCCATGGAACCGCCGGCGGACGCCCCGGCCGGCTGGGCGCTGATCGCGGCGCTCGCGGGGCAGTTGGTGTGGATCTCGGCGAGCTACTCCGGCTTCAACGCCGCGGTGTACGTCGCCGGGGAGGCCCGCGATCCCGGCCGCAGCGTCCCCCGGGCGATGCTGTGGGGCACGGCGGCGGTCACGGTTCTTTATTTGCTGTTGAACGCCGTGTTCGTGTTCGCCCCGCCGATCGAGCGAGTCGCAGGTCAGAATGACGTGGCGGCGGTCGCGGCGCGGTTTCTGGGCGGGGGGCAGCTGGAGTTCGCCGTGCGGGCGGTGATCTGCATCGGTCTCGTCACCAGCCTGTCGGCGCTGGTGCAGACCGGCCCGCGGGTCTATGCGAAAATGGCCGCCGACGGCCTGTTCCCCCTGCCGAAGCTGTTCCGGCTGCGTGAAGACGGCTCCGCCCCGCCGTCCACGGTGCTGTTGCAGGCGGCGCTGGTTGCGGCACTGTGCCTCTCCGGCACGACGATCCGCGGGTGGCTGGATTATCTGGGGCTGACGCTCTCCCTCAGCGCCGCCGGGGCGGTCGCCTGTTTGTTCCTGTTGAAGTCGCGGGGCGAACCGGTGCCGGCGTGGCGGTTGGCCTGCGGGGCGGTCTTCGTGCTCGCCACGGTCGGGTTGGCGGCGGTGAAGTTGCTGAACCCGCCGGCATGGTTCCACCCGCTCGGCCCGCCGGCCGGTCTGGCGGCGACCGTGATCAGCGGAGCGGTTCTCTACTGGGCCTTCGCGGCCTGGAAGGACCCACAGAAAGACCGCCCCGTCGCGTCGTTGTGAGCCCGGAGCGCAAGCTCCGGCCGTGCGTCGGGCTGCCAAACCCCGCGGAGACGCAGGGCGGTCTCGCGGTTCGTCTCCGCAACGTCTCTCCTGTCAGAGGCTTCCGGCAAAACAGGTCCCGAGCCCGCAGAGGGTGAGGGCACGATCGTTTCCCCCCGCACCGGATGCGGGGGCCGTCGGGCCTTCGCGGGGCGGGTGAAACGGCCGACGTTGGTGACGGACGCCGCCGAGCCCGCCCCCGCGTCGATCGGCCTGCGCAGCCGGCCGGCGCGATCCGCCCCCCGCCCGTCGGCACGGACGCCGCACCCCGCCGCGCGACCGTCCGGGAGAGCCATCGAGCCAGGTTCCCACGAACTGGGCTCGACCGGCCCCGGGCGCCGCGGGCGGCACGTCCCCGAGGCCCGGCGAACGCCGGTCGCCCGTATTCCTCCTTCACTCCCCACACCCCGGCGTCCACCCGCCGGGCCCCGGCGCCGGTTTCCCCGGCACCGGTTCCCCGGTACAGGCCGGGCGGGGCGGCGAACGACACGCGTGATGCAGAACCCCAGGCGACCGGTCCTCCCACGAAAAGGGGACCCGGCGGCCCGACCGCGGAGCGCTCCGATTTGGAGCGCCTCCCCGGCCGGGTTCGCCGCTGCGCGGATTCTGCCGCGGCGCCGCTCCACGGCCGCCCGAGGCGCGCGCCGAGGCGGTTCGGCATGCACCGCATTGCCCGGCCTCGGCTCGCGCCCCGGGCTGCCGTCAGAGTGCGGCCGGTTCCTCCAGCGTGCCGTCGTCGAAGCCGGGGCGGACGAAGGTGCGGGCGGCGGGGAAGGCCCGGTCGATGCCGGCCCGCAGGCTGGCCAGACGGCGTTGGAAGTCGGCGATCTCCGCGGCGAACTCCGCCCGCCGGGCGGGCAGGGCGGCCGGGAGTACGTCCCGCAGCACGGTCCAGCCGCCGAACGTCCGCTCTGCGGCGAGCAGCGCCACCTTGGCGCTGCCGGCCCGGTCCCGGGCGTTCCCCTTGGCGTCGGAGCGGACGGCCCGCTGCAACTTCGGCCCCAACTGCACGCCGTACCAGCGGATCACGTCCAACGCGTCCGCCGGCGCCACGCCGCAGGGATGCACCGCGGCGGCGTCGCAGGCGATCTGGGCCGCCTCCCCGTGCTCCCGCAGCCATTTCAGCAGGTCGACGGCCAACTCCCGGGCGGCGATCGCCAGCGGGTCGGTCGGTTCGTCGCGCTCCTCGAGGGCGGCGTCGCCGTCCCAGTCGTCCGCCTCGGCCTCCTCATAGATGGCCGCCGCGGCGCCGTCGCCCTGCCAAACTTCGTCCACGGTGGAGGCGTCCGACTCGTGCAGTTCGCCGCGGGCGTCTACGCCGTAAACGGTCTTCAGCGCCCGCCAGAAGCGGGCGCGGCGGTCGGCGTCGGTGTCGGCGGGGTCCGCCAGATCGCCCAGTTCCAACTCGAACGCCCGCAACCGGCAGCGCCCGGCCAGCGGGCAACGTTCGCACCAGCGATCGCAGTAATCGGACACGCCCTCGATATACGGCCCGCCGGGGCCGTGCGTGGGGGCGGCGTCGGAGCGTTCCGTCATCCGCCCAGTTTAGGCCGCGGGGGCGGGTCGGGTGAGGGGGGAGGGGTGATGAGGGAGGGGTGGGGAGTTTCGGAGTCGCCCGCCGTCGGCCGACTGACCTCTCCTCCCCCCTCCCTCATCACTGCTCCCTCGCCCCGCCGTCCTCACCTGCCGGCCTCAAGGGTGAAACCAGAAGACGAGGGCGAAGAACACGTACATCGCCAGGAACATCGCTCCTTCCAGCCAGTTCGACTCCCCGTCGGACAGGGCGTTCCCCGCGACCAGCACCGCCGCGGCGAGGCTGAGCAGTTCGAACAGGCTGAACTCCAGCGTCATCAACTCGCCCGGCCCCCAGCCGTTCATAAAGCCGCTGGCGAACACCAGCACGGGGGCGACCAGCAACGCGACCTGCAAACTGCTGCCCATGGCGATCTGGAAGGAGAGCTCCATCTTGTTCTCCCGGGCGACCCAGACGGCGACCAGCCCCTCCGCCGCGTTGCCGACCACCGCGACGACCACCACGCCCAGGAACAACTCGCTGATATCCAGCGTGCCGCTCTCCCGGAACAGGTCGATGGCGTGCACGAACGCCTCCGAGAGATAGGCGACGCACAGCGTGGCCCCCAGCAGCACGGCGGCGGCGGTCTTCACCGACCACTCCGGCGCCTCGTGCTCCGCCTCGTCGGACCGCAGCAGGAAGCGGTGCGTCCGCAGACTGAAGATCAGCATGAGCACGTACAGGCCCAGCAGGATGCCGGCCCCGGCGAGGGTGACTTCGTCCGTGTACTCGGCGGCGATCGTCTTCGCCTCGGCCAGCCGCTCGACGCGGCTCGGGCCTTCCTCGCCCGCCCCGGCTTCGACCAGTTCCTCCGCCGCCGGGACGAGCGTCGGGTCGAGGCCGGGCAACTCCGCGACCAGATGCACCAGCGCCGGCACGGAGAGGATGAGGACCGTCACCCACAGCATGCCCACATTGGCGTGGGCGCCGGTGCGGCTGAACTTCTGCGTCGTATATTTCGTCCCGCCGTAAACCATCGCCGCCCCCAGGACCAACAACAGGTTGCCGAGGATCGACCCGGTGATGCTGGCCCGCACCACGGGATACAGCTTGGGGCCCTCCGAGAGGGCGAACACGGCGATGATGAGTTCGGTGACGTTGCCGAAGGTCGCGTTCAACAGGCCGCCCCACAGTGGGCCGGCGTAGAGGGCGACTTCCTCAGTCGCTTTGCCGATCAGCGTGACGGTGCCCAGGATCGCCAGCGCCGCGGCGACGAACAGCCAGCCGGGGGCGTCGTCGCCGACGCCGGAGAACTGCAGGAACAGCACGGCCGGCAGACCGAGGGCCAGCAGGGCGGCGATCTTCGGCAGGGTCTTCCAGAACGGCCGCGTGCGGTGCGGCACGACGGGCTTCTTCTTCGGCGCCGGAGCGGCGGGAGGCGGGGCGGATTTGGCCATGGCGGCGTGTGTCCGCTTTCGCCTCGCCGGTGTCCAGCGAACGGATTCACGGGGCTATCGACGGACGGGGCCCGGGGGCGTCTCCCATCCCCGCCCGCGGCGGTAGGGAGGAGCCCCGACCGCGGGCAATGGCTAACTCCCTTTTCGCGTCTGGCAAGTCTCCGGGCGCGTAGGGTTGACGCGGCGGCGTCGGTCCTGCAGGATGCTTCAATCGGCGGCCTGCCGCCCCGCGAGTCCGCGGGAAGCTCGGCCGGCCCCACTCAAGTTTTTCTGTGCGTGCGGCGATGGCTGAAGGTGTGATCAAGCGGGTGACCGATAAAGGCTTTGGCTTTATCGACGCCGGTACCGGCAAAGACCTGTTCTTCCACATGAGCAATCTCGAAGGCGTTCGCTTCGAAGAGCTCTACGAAGGCCAGCAGGTCGAGTTCACCCAGGGCGAAGGCCCCAAGGGTCCCCGCGCCGAGGGCGTTCGGCCGATCGGCTGACGCATCGCCCGCTTCGGACGACGGTTCCCGAACGACGGTTCGCACGCCCCGCGCTTTGCCCGGGCGACGAGCGGTCCCTCGACGGATTCGACCTCGCCCTATAAACTCCCCGCCCCGCCTCACCCGGTCCCACCGGCGCGACGCGGGGCGGTTCTCGTTCGAGCGCTCCCGCGGGGCTCGCTCGTCGCGTTCCCACTCCCCCGGCGTTGCGGCCGCGTGCCCGCCCGGGCGTTTTCCCCTCCACCCTCGGCGGCCAGCCCCGCCGGCCGAACCCCAGGCTGTTGATGTTTCGCTGTCAAAACTGTGGCACCGTCGTTCCCCCGCGCACCAAAACGCGGTCGGCGACCGTGCAGCGGCGTCCGGTGGAGTACGCCGAACGCACCGCCGAGGTCCAGGGCCGTCGCGGCCGCGCCCGCACCCGCACGATCGATCGCGGCGGGTTCGGGCATGAGATCATCCGCGAACTGAAGATCTGTCCCGCCTGTGCGGACATCCTCGAAGAAGCCCCCATCCCGGAGAAGCCGGTGCGGGAGGTCTTCGACGACGAGGATTACGACATGGGCGACGACGAACGCGACGACGACGACAAGGACTGACCTCCCGTCGAGTCGCGTCCGCCTGCAAACGTCCCGGCTCCTCCGCGGGGGAGCCGGGCGTTTTCGTGCGCGGCCGCCGGCGACCGCCTCGGCGCCGGTTGCAACGGGCGCCGGCGTCCTCCCCGCCAGGGCGGACGGGTTGGGATCAGAAGAAGAAGTTGACGGACAGGATGTGATTCATCACGTCCGTGCCGCCCTGCGAGTTGATGAACTGGTTCAGGTAGCCGATCTCCGTCCGGACGGGGGCGTCCGCGGTCGGCTTGTAGCCGACGCCGAAGAACGCCCGGTTCTGGTCGAGACCGGACTGCGGGCCCCACTCCGCGTCGTTCAGGTTGAAGAAGACTTCGTCCCAGGCGATCAGCGACCACTCCGGGCGGCCGGTCCCGCCGCAGAGCCCATCGCAGCCGGCGTCGCAGGCGTCGTCGCCGCGGGTGAGGAGGTATTGGGCGCGGGCCAGTTGCCGCAGGCGGAGGGCGACGTCGCTGCTCCCCTCGATCGTCCGCTGCTCGAATCGGCTGCGGTGCAGGAAGCGATAATCCCCGGCCGAGGGGGACCACGTCCACTGCTGCCAGTAGCGGTGCTCGTTGACGTGTTCGGGGTCGAAGTTCGACCCGCCGCGGTCGATCGGCTGCGTGTTGATCCAGGCGTAGCCGGCCCACAGCGCCTGATCGTCGGCGATCTTCCGGCCGATCCCCGGGCGGACGAGGCTCTGATTGAAGCCTTCGGCGTCGTCCGAAAGGCGGATCTGCCCGTCGAACCAATAGAGCCAGGGGGTGGACCCGTCGTCGGAGAAGTCGATCTCCCCGTTGCTGAACGCCGCGAACCACAGCCCCGCGTCGTCGAGCGTCTGGGCCGAGGCGGCGCCGGGAGACGCCAGCGCCGCCACCGACAGCGCGGCGGTCAGGATCCCGATTCGTCCGAAGTGAAACTGTCCCATTGTGAGCGCCTTCCCTGGCGGACCGTCACGAACTTCCAGTGCTTCATGAGGGTCGGCCGGCGTTCGCCGGGGCGTGAGCGAATCGCCCCGCATCCGCTTCGGCCCGGTGGGACGGGCGCCGGTCGTGCGGACGGGGGAAACGTCGCCAGCGGCGTGGCGGCGGTCCTGAAGCGGCGTTGAAGCACCATTGAGCCGGCGTCGTCCCCAGCGCCCCGCCCGGGAATGTTCCCGCGGGCCGCCGGGCGGCGCTCGGGTAGGACTCCCCCGGCGTCACGACCGCCCCGCCGCCCCGCCGTTCGTGCTGAGAGGGAGCCCCCATGCGTGCCATCGTCTTCCGAGACTACGGCGACCCGGACGTCCTGCACCTGGAGGACCGGCCTGACCCGGAGTACGGGGGCGACGAGGTCCTCATCCAAGTGGCCGCCGCCAGCGTGAACCCCGTCGACGCCCGGCTGCGGCAGGGCGAGATGAAATGGCTGCTGCCGGGCGGGTTCCCGCGCATCCCCGGCTACGACGTGGCCGGGACCGTCGTTGCGGCGGGGGACCGCACGCACTTCAAACCGGGCGATCGGGTGGTGGCGTTCCTCGATCACCTCTACGGCGGGGCGTCCGCGGAACGGGCGGTCTGCTCCGCGGACAGCATGATCCCGATCGGCGACGCCGTGCCGTTCGACGAGGCCGCCGCCATCCCGCTGGCCGCCTCGACGGCGCTCCAGTCGCTGCGGGATCACGGCAAGATGCAGTCCGGCGACCGCGTGCTGATCAACGGCGCCAGCGGGGGCGTGGGCGCCTTCGCCGTGCAGATCGCCGCGGCCTACGGGGCGACCGTCACCGGCGTCGCCGGCGGGTCGAACGAGGCGTTCGTGCGGGACCTCGGCGCCGCCGAGTTCATCGACTACGAGAAGACGTCGTTCGCCGACTCGGGGCAGAAGTGGGACGTGATCTTCGACGCGGCTGGGAAAAGCTCGTTCGGCAAGGCGAAGGCCGTGCTGACGGAGGACGGCCGCTACGTCTCCACGGAGCCGAGCCTGAAGAACGCGGCGACCTCGCTGCTGAGCTGGCCGATGGACCAGCAGAGCAAGGTGATGCTGGCCCAGTCACGGGCGGAGGACCTGACGGAACTGATGCGCCTGTACGACGCCGGCCAGTTGAAGGTGACGATCGCCCGCCGCTTCCCCCTCGCCGAGGCCGCCGCGGCGCATCGGATGATTGAAAACGACAGTTTCCGCGGGAAGATCGTGCTGACGGTCGACGCCGCCCCGGGGTGAGCCGGCGTTTCGATCCCGCGGTTCCGCCGTTCAGGACGCTGCAATGCCGCTCCGACGGATCTTCGCCCACCTCAGTTGCTCCGATCCGTCGGCGAGCGGCGCCTGGTTCGCCGCCCTGTTTAATCGGGAGCCGGACGCCCGGCCGATGGGCAGCCTGCAGGAATGGCATCACGGCGACGCCGCCGGGCTGCAACTGTTCGAGAACCCCGCCGACGCCGGCCACGGCACGCTGACGCTGATCGTGGACGGCCTGCCGGCGGAGCGAGCCCGGTTGGAGGCCGCCGGCCTGAACCCGGGGCCGATCGAACCGGCGAACTACGTCCGCCTGATCCGGCTGCGGGACCCGGACGGGAACCTCGTCGTCCTCGCCGAGCCGCAGGACGCCGCCCCCGCCGGCGGTTCGTGACGCATGCGGGGGGCCGTTCGGAACCCCAATCGCACGGGTTCGGGATTGCGAGCGTCTCCGCGGTGCGGTACATACCAACCGGTCGGTATGGAAAAAACAGCCAAACAGCTCGCCGGGGAACAGACGCGGGCCAACCTGCTCGACGCCGCCCTGATGGCGTTGCGCCAGAAGGGCTACGCCGCCACCACCGTCGACGATGTCTGCCGGGCGGCGGCGGTCACCAAGGGGAGCTTCTTCCACCACTTCTCCAGCAAGGAAGCCCTCGCGACGGCGGCGGCCCAGCACTTCGCCGACTTCGCCGACCGCATCTTCCGCGACGCCCCGTACCAGCGGCTGCCCGATCCGCTCGACCGCCTGCTGGGGTACGTGGACTTCCGCATCGCCCTGCTGCAGGGGCCGATCCACCAGTACGCCTGCCTGCACGGCACGCTGTTGCAGGAGATGTACGAATCGCACCCGGCCGTCCGGGAGACGATCGAACCGCTGATGTTTCAGCACGTCGCGATGATCGAACGCGATGTCGCCGCGGCCGTCGCGGCCCGCGAACCCCGGCCGGACGTCGACCCGCACACCTTGTCCGTGCACATGCAAACGGTGCTGCAGGGGGCCCTGATCTACGCCAAGGCCGCCAACGGCCCGGCCGTCGCGATCGAGAGTCTGCGGCACCTCCGCCGCTACATCGAGCTGCTGTTTTCCTCCTCCCCGCCGTAACCCAGCCGCAGGTCCGCCCGGTGTCTCAAGCCCTCGCCCCGTCAGCCCTCGCCCCGTCGTCTCCCGTCGATGCCGTCACGACCCCGCCGCACTCGTCGTCCGCCCGGCCCGGTCGGGCGGCGTATTGGGCCGGCTGGCTTCTCGGCGGGCTGCCGGCCGCGGCGCTGCTGATGGGCGGGGTGACGGACCTCCTCAAGCTCGACTTCGTCGTGGAGGGAATCACCGCAGCCGGCTATCCGGAGTCGATGCTGATCCCGCTGGGCGTGGTCATCGTGCTGTCGGCGGTCCTGTACTTCGTGCCGCGCACGTCGGTTCTGGGGGCGATCCTGCTGACGGCCTACATGGGCGGGGCGGTGAACCACCACGTCCACCGCAGCGAATTCGGCCAGATCGTCCCGGGAATCGTGTTTGCGGCGCTGCTGTGGCTCGGATTGCTGCTGCGCGACCTGAACGTCCGCCGGGCGCTGTCGCTCCGGAATCGCTGACCGCGGGGAACGACCCCGCCCGCCCGGCCCGTCGACCGGCGCCGGCCAGTTGGCTTTCTTCCACGTCATCCCTCATTCACCCCTCGCCAGCGCCATGTCCCGCGAAATCTTCGTCAACCTGCCCGTGGCCGACCTCGAGAGGAGCAAGGCGTTCTTCACCGCCCTGGGGTTTCGGATCGATCCGCGCTTCACGGACGAGACCGCCGCCGGCGTAGCCTTCAGCGACACGATCTACGCGATGCTGCTGACCCACAAGAAGTTTGAGGAGTTCGCCCCGCGTCCCATCGCCGGGCCGGACGTGACCGAGGCGATCGTCTGCCTGTCCTGCGAAAGCCGGGAGGAGGTGCAGGACCTGATCGCGAAGGCCGTCGCCGCCGGCGGCAGCACGCACCGGGAGCCGACGGACGCGGGTTGGATGTACTTCCACGGCTTCCGCGACCCGGACGGCCACGCGTGGGAATTGATGTTCATGGACCAGACCGCGGCGGCGGAGCATTTCGGCCCCGCCGAATAACCGACGGGTCGCTCCTCTCGGCGGGCGGTCCCGGCGGGGGAACGCCCCCGACGGGGATCCAAAAGAAACGCCCCGCGGGAAGCCCGCGGGGCGAAATCGGGATGACAAGATTCGAACTTGCGGCCTCTACGTCCCGAACGTAGCGCTCTACCAGGCTGAGCTACATCCCGTGATTGGTTGATCCGTCCCGCCGTCGGGGCGGCGGGGGGGCGAAGTGTGGCGAACGGCGGCGGGGGTGTCAACGCCGGTCCTTCCGTCGCCGCCGCGGCGATCGGCGGAACCGGCCGGGGCGGCGAACTCCGCCGGATCGCTGCGACCCGTTGTGTCGCCGGCGTGCGGCGGTACGATGGCCGGACACCGTCCACCGGCCGTCGGTTCGCCGATCACGCCCGGTTCCCTCACGGTTCCCGCCGGCCCCGAATCAATCGGGCGCCGCCGTTCCCTCGAATCTGCAGGATTCCACGGATGCACTGTCGCCCCGCGCTCGTTCGCTCGCTCGCCCCGTTGCTCGCCCTGACGTTGGGCGTCGTCTCCGTCGGCTCGGCGGACGCCTCGGAGTTCAATCAGGTCCTCGACGTGGGGGACAAGGCCCCGGCCTTCGAGAAACTGCCGACCGCCGACGGCAAAACGCTCTCCCTGGCCGACCTGAAGGACAAGAAGGCGGTCGTGATCGTCTTCACCTGTAATCACTGCCCGGTCGCCAAGGCCTACGAGGGGCGGATGAAGGCCTTCGCGGAGGAGTACGGCAAGAAGGGCGTGGCACTGGTCGCCCTGTCCGTCTCCCAGGAGCCGGAGGACGAACTCTCCCAGATGACCGCCCGGGCCAAGGAGCAGGGCTTCAACTTCGCCTACGCCCGAGACGAGTCGCAGGCGGTCGGTAAGGCGTACGGCGCGACCGTCACCCCGCAGACCTTCGTGCTGGGGCCGGACCGGAAGGTCCGCTACATGGGCGCCTGGGACGACAGCTGGCGTGAAGCCAAGACCGCCGAGGAGCACTACGTCCGCGACGCCGTCGACGCCGTGCTGGCTGGCGCAGAACCGGCGATCTCCGAGAAGCGGCAGGTCGGCTGCGGCATCGTCTACGAGTGAGCCGCCCGTCTGGGGAATCGCCGTCCGAGTGATTCCCCCAGGCGCGATCGCCGCGGCGCCCCGTCGTCTGCGGCGATCGTAAGTGCGCTCATCCACGAACCGGCCCGTCGGGCCGGTTCGTTCCCGTTTCCGCCCCCGCTCGTTTCTCCGATGCGCCGCTACCCCTTTGTTCCGACCCTCGCCGCAGCGTTCGTCGTCGGCCCGCTCCTCCTCACCGGCTGTAGTGAGGGAACGTCGCCCTACGTCGACGAGGCCGCGGAAGCGACCGAGGGCACCGGCGAGTTCCCCGACGGGGCGGTGAACCGCTCCCTCGACCCCGGCGACGCCGGCACCGTCGGCCCGGCGAACCTGGACGGCGAACCGGACGGCGACGAAGCCGGCGCCACCACGGAGGGCATGAACACGGAGGGCGCGAACGCGGAGGGCATGAACGAAACCGCCCCCGCCGGCCCGCCCGTCACCGCCAAGCCGGTCAGCTACGAGGAGTTGCGGTCCCTCATCGAAGCCGCGGACGGCCCCGTGCTGGTGGACATGTGGGCGGACTGGTGCGCCCCCTGTCGCGAGGCCTTCCCGCACACCGTCGCCCTGGCCCGCGAGCACAAGGAGGACGGGCTGACGGTCATCTCGCTGGCGTTCAACAGCGAGAAGGACCTGGACGCCGTGCAGTCGTTCCTCACCGAGGTCGGCGCCGGCGAACTGACGAACGTCTACACCGAGGACGGCGGCGAGAGCGAGCAGTGGGACCCGCTGGCCGGCCCGGACGGCCTGCCCCTGCCGACCCTGCTGGTGTTCAACGCGGACGGCGAAGAGGTCGCCCGCATCATCGGCGGCGGGGAGGGCCCGCGGGCCGAACTCGACGCCGCCGTCGCCGACGCCCTCGGCGGCTGACGGCTCAAGACTGTGCTGCGAACGCTGCGTCACGCCGAGGGGCCGCGGCCCCTCGGCGTGACGCATGCGCGGACTGCGGACTACCGCTGAGTTCTCCCGCCGCTGAGGTATGCCTCCAGTCGCTCCGCCATTTGGTTGGCGATCTCCGGGCGTTCCTCGATCAGGTTGTTCGTCTCCCGCGGGTCGGTCTCCAGATCGAACAGCGCCAGCCGCGGGACTGGGGTGGCGGCGAGTTTCGTCTCCACCACGAGGTTCTGCGTGCGTTTGCCGTCGTGCCGGTGCAGTTTCCAGCGGCCCTGCCGCAGGGCGAAGGCGCTGCCGTTGTTCTGCACGACCAATTCTTCCCGACCCGTCGCCCCCGGCTCGCCCCGCAGGGCGGGGGCGACGTTCACGCTGTCCGGGCAGGCCCCCGCGGGAATCTCCACGCCGGCCAGCGCCGCCAGACTCGCCGGCAGGTCGATCGTGCAGACGACCGCCTCGCTGACGCCCGGTGCGATCGTCCCCGGCCAGCAGGTGATGAACGGCGTCCGCACGCCGCCCTCGAACACGCTATATTTCCCCCCGCGATACGGCCCGGCGGCCTGGTGGTCGCCGATCTGCTCGACGGCCCCGTCTTTGTACCCGTCGTCCAGCACCGGGCCGTTGTCGGAGCAGAACACGACCAGCGTCTCCTCCGTCAGGCTCAGCCGCTCCAGCGCCGCGGTCAGTTCGCCGACGCACCAGTCCAACTGCACGATCGAATCGCCGCGGAACCCCAGCGACGTGGCCCCCTGGAACCGCTCGTGCGGCATGCGGGGCACGTGCAAGTCGTGGGAGCTGAAGAACAGGAAGAACGGGTCGTCCGGGCTCTCCTGCTGATGGGTCTCCATAAAGGCGACGGACTCCGCGACCCAGCGATCGGCGAGGTCCTCGTCCCGGAAGCGGGCCGCGTGGCCGCCGGTGTAGAAGCCGATCCGGCTGATGCCGTTATGAATCGTGCCGTTGTGGCCGTGGGACCAGTCCATCTTCAATTCGTCCCGGTGCGTGATGCCGGTGGGATGCTCCGGCGACGGCTTTTTGGCGCCGACCCACAGCGGGTCGGCGGGGTCGAGGTTCAGCACCCGCCGATCCTGCACGTAGACCTGCGGCACGCGGTCGTTGGTGGTGGGCAGCAGGAAGGCGTGATCGAAGCCGATCTCCAGCGGGCCGGGCTTCAAATCGCCGTTCCAGTCCGGCCCGGCGCCGCGCTCGCCGAGGCCAAGGTGCCACTTGCCGACGACGGCCGTTTCGTAGTTCGCCTGTTTCAGCAGGTCGGCGACGGTGACTGTCTCCGGTTGAATGAGGGAGGCGGCGTTCGGCGGGGCGATGCCGGTGCCCTTCTGACGGAAGGCGTACATCCCGGTCAGCAGGCTGAACCGCGTGGGGGTGCAGGTCGAGGCGCTGCAATACCCGCTGGTGAACCGCTGGCCGCGGTCCGCGAGGGCGTCGATGTGCGGCGTTTCCAGTGCCGTCGCCCCGTAGCAGGAGACGTCCCCGTACCCGAGGTCGTCCGCCATAATCACCACCACGTTCGGCGGGCGTTTCTGCTCCCCGTCGTCCGCGACGGCCCCTGCGGGCAGGAACAGGGCGAAGCTGAAGGCGAAGCGGGCGAGCATCGGCGGACCAATCCGGGAAGGGGCGAACGCAGCCAGATTAACGACCCGGAAAGGCACCCGCCCCTGTGCATGCCGGCCGGGGCGAGGCGGCCGGTTCGGGGCGTTCGGTTGCGGCCTCACCCCGCCGGCGGGGCGATCACGCTGCCGTGGTCGAGCCCGGCGTGGCCGATGTCCACCCGCGAGAATTGAATCTCCGCGTCCTCCGGAATCCCGGCGAGAGCCTCGACCATCCCGCCGAGCGTGGGGACGAGGATGTCCGAGAACGGGATCGACTCGGGACGCCGGTCGAAAAAATCGAGCGCCGCCTCGAACGCGACCGCGGCGTCCCGGCGGGGGACGGGCCGCCCGTCGTCGGGGAACATGAGGTCTTCCAGTTCTCGCAGACCGGCCTTTTTGAGCCGTCGGTCGACCATCCGCAGGTTCGACAGCAGCGCGGGGACGAACACGTCCACGGCCCCGCCCGCCCCCTCCGGGGTTTTCCAGTTGAGACGGGCGGTCCTCAAGATTGCTTTAGGCATGACGAAAGTCCTCTCACGTCGGGGACAGCGTTGATCTAGGGAACGGCTCGGCCGGACATCCGACGCCTCCCGTCTCAGGCCGTTACGTGGAATCGACGGCGGCGCCGAGGCGGGCGAGCAGGTCGCGGCCGGCGCCGGCGTTCAGCCGGTTCAGGAGAATCATCATCGGGCGGGCGTCGGCGCTTTCGATCCACACGCCGTGGCCGGTCGGGGCGAGCGGGCGGACCGTGAACCCGGTGACCGCCTCCCAGCGGACCGTTCGCGGCGGGGGGAACGGACGGTTCGGACGGACTTCAATTCCCCGTCCGTCCCACCGCAGCGTCGCCGGCCGCGTCCACGCCCACATCGCCGCACAGGCGAGGGCCGCGGAGCCGAAGGCGCCCGCGGCCCACCATAGCGCCCACTCGGGCGACCGCCCGGCATCGAGCTCCCGCCCGATCGCCACGCCGGCGGCGACCGCCAGCGCTCCCGTGATCGCTCCGACGATCCCCAACACCAGGCCGCTCGGCCGGTACGCCTCCTCCCAGCCCTCGGTCGCGGGTCGTTGCGCGTGGGGCGGGACAGCCATCAGCCGGCGACCGCTTCCAACGTCGGCAGCACGTAGGGGCCCTCGGGGACCACAGCGATGCGGGCGTCGTCGCCGTGCTTCGCCAGGGCCGCGGCGACGGCGCTTTCCACGCTGGCGGCCCGGGTGACGTACAGTTTCTCTAATTGATCGGCGAACGGGGCGTGGTTCGTCACGTAGACCACCTCGCAGCGGCGGAGGACCTTGGCCATCTCCTCCAACTGCCATTGGTCCATCACGAAGAAGTCCGGCCGGGTCGGGTCGGCGCCGGTGATGGCGGTCATAAAGTCGGCCGGGTCGGGGAACTCCTCGAAGAGCCCCGCGAACTCCGGACTGCCGACGCCCTCCGTCATTTCCGCGGCGATAATAATCGTGCCGCCCTCCTTCATGACCGGCAGCACGCCCGTCAGGCCCTTGATCGACTGATAAAAGTTCTGATCCAGCGGGTAGCCGGCGGCGCTGGTGACGGCCACGTCGACCGGGCCGTCCACCGGCACCGTGACCACCTGCCGGGCGAAGGCGACGCCTTCGTGGAAGGCCTCTTCCATCTCCCCGGCGAACACGCCGGTGACGCGGCGGTCGCCGTCGAGGGTCACGTTGAGAATAAAATCGCAGCCGGCCCGGCGGGCGATCCAGGTGTTCTCCTCGTGAACCGGGTTCCCCTCCAGAATGCCGCAGTCGGCGTTGGGGTGCTCTAAAAACTGCGGGCCGTGCCAGACCCGCACCGTCTCCAGCGCCGCGATGCCGGGGCAGACGAGCTTGCGGCCGCCGCTGTAGCCGGCCATTAAATGCGGTTCGATCAGGCCGGTGGCGATCTTGAGATCGGCGTCCACATAGCGGGAGTCGATATGAATCGGCACCCCTCGCGGGCTGACGCCGAGGTCGGTGTGGCTGGCGAGGTCCTTGCCGAAGTGGTTTTCGACGCGGTAGTTCGCGGCGATCTCCGGACCGACCAGTTCGATCAACTCGTCGCCCTCGTTCGGCCGGTGCAGGCCGGTGGCGATGAGGATGGTGATCCCGTCCCGCGGTACGCCGGCGGCTTCGAGCGTCGGCAACAACTCGCCCAGCAACAGCTCGTTGGGCACCGGGCGGGTGATGTCGCAGATGAGGATGCAGGCCGTGCGCCGGCCGCGGGCCAGTTCGCTCAGCGGGGGGCAGCCGGTCGGTTCGCGCAGCGAGGCGGCGACGGCGGAGCGCGGGTCGGCCAGCGGCGGGGCCGGGCGGATCTCCAGCGGGCCGACGAGGTTGGCGTCGGGCACGACGGCTTCGAGGCCGGTTTTGCCGTAGGCGAGGGTGAATTTCATCGGCGGCGCTCCCGAGGGGTCCGCTGGGCGGACCGTTTCGAATGATCGTCGCACACCGTACACGGTCCGCGGAGCGGACCCTACACGAACGTCCCGCTCACCGGTGACCTGTCATCAACGCCTTCATCTCCCGCACGGCCTGTTCGAAACCGACCAGCACCGCCCGGCTGACGATGCCGTGGCCGATGTGCAGTTCCCGCACGCCGGGGATCGCCGCGATCGGTCGGACGTTGCGGTAGTTCAGGCCGTGGCCGGCGTTCAGTTGCATGCCCTCGTCCAGGACCCGGGAGGCCTCGGTCATGAGGATGTCCAGTTCGAGCCGGCGTTGGCGCTCGGCGGTCGCCTCGGCGTAGCGGCCGGTGTGCAGTTCGACGACCTCGGCGCCCAGCTCCGCGGCGGTGTCGATCTGCTTTTCCTCCGGGTCGAGGAACAGGCTGACCGGGATGCCGGCGTCGTGCAGTTTTTGAACGGCTTCGCGGACGGAATCCTTCAGTTCGTAGACGTTCAGCCCGCCCTCGGTGGTGATCTCCTGGCGGTTCTCCGGCACGAGCATCGCCACGTCCGGCTTCACTTCGATCGCCAGCGCGCACATCGCCGCGGTGGGGGCCATTTCGAGGTTGAGCCGGGTCTGGACCGTCTCCCGCAGCACGCGGACGTCCCGGTCTTGGATGTGCCGGCGGTCCTCGCGAAGATGCACCGTGATGCCGTCCGCCCCGGCCAACTCGGCCAACACGGCGGCCTGCACGGGGTCGGGCTCCGTGGTGCGGCGGGCCTGACGGACGGTGGCGACGTGATCGACGTTCACATGCAGGGCGGTCATGCGGCGGAGTGTAACGCGGCCGGCGTCGCCGTGCCGTCCGTCACCGACGGTCGCCGGGCGGTCCGCCGCCGGGCGGCGGCACTGCGAAATCGCCCGGTCGGCGGGTGGGGGGAGCTCCCCGAGGCCGGACGGCGATCGGGCGGCAACATAGGGGCGTGAGCGCCGCGCCCCCCCCCGTTCCCGCCGCCGTTGGCGCCGGCACGGCTCAGTCGGCAGTTGCGGGCGACTGCCGGGCGACTGCTCACTGACCCACGCGACGAACCGGACGAACGGAACGAGAATCGCTTGTCGACGCCGGACGTAATCGCCGTGGGGACCTCGATGGGCGGGCAGGAGGCGCTGGTCGCGATGTGCCGCGCCCTGCCGCCCGATCTGCCCGCGGCGGTGCTGATCGTCAGCCACACCGTCCCGTACGGCCGGCCGCTGCTGGCCCGCATTCTTGACCGCGCCGGGCCGCTGCCGGCGACCCATCCCGCGGACGGCGAGCCGGTCCGCCCCGGCCACGTCTACGTCGCCCCGCCGGACCGCCACCTGCTGTTGGTCGACGACGTGCTGCGGCTCTCCCGGGGCCCCCACGAGAACAACACCCGGCCGGCGGTCGACCCGCTGCTGCGGTCGGTCGCGGTCGCCCGCGGCCCCCGGGCGATCGGCGTGGTGCTGACCGGCCTGCTCAACGACGGGGCCAGTGGCCTGCGGGCCGTCAAACGCTGCGGCGGCATCGCCGTCGTACAGGACCCCGAGGACGCCGCCTACCCGGACATGCCCAAGGCCGCGCTGGCGGCGGTCGGGGCCGACCGCGTGGACTATCGCCTGACGCTCGCCAATCTCGGTGCGACCCTCGGCCGATTGGTGCGGGAACCGACCGGCCCGGCGGTTCCCGTGCCCGACGACCTCCGGGCGGAGGTGGCGCTTTCGGAGGGCGTCGTGAACGAACGCACCCAGGGTTACCAGTCCGGCCCCGCCGTGCCCCTCGCCTGTCCGGAGTGCCACGGCACCCTCTGGCTGGTGGAGGGCGGCGCCGGCGGCGACGCGACCCGCTCCCGCGAGGCCGGCGGCGAGGCGGCCGGCGAGCGAGGGGAGGGGGACCCCGCTTCGAACGGCGACGAGAGCCGTGAAGAGCACGGCGACGAACTCGGCGAGGCGGTCGTCGACGGGGAGCTGATGCGGTTCCGCTGCCGCGTCGGTCACGGATTCACCGCGGAGGCCCTGCTGGCGTCGCAGGACGAGGCGCTCGACGCGGCCCTGTGGGCGGCGGTGCGGGCGATGCGGGAGCGGGCCGAATTGCTCGTTCGCCTGGCCGAGAAGACCGGCGGCCGGGGATGGTCGGCGAACCGGTATCGCGAACGGGCGGCGGAGTCCGCCGCCCACTCCGAGGCCCTCCGCCGCCTGCTCTTCCGAGTCGACGACCCCGGCCCAGGATGAGGCGACGCGTTCGGCGTGGCCGTGCAGGGCGCTCCCGCCGGGGACTATAACGGGCGGCGCCTCGCCCGATCCCCGCTTCGCCCCGCCGTGATGCTCGTCCGTTTCCCCTCGCGGTTGCTGTTCGTCCTGCCCTGGTGTCTGGCGACCGCGGCGGTCGCGGCGGACCTGCACGTCACCCCGGACGGAGCGGGGCGAAAAGACGGGGCGGGTTGGGCGAACGCCCTGCCGGCGGAGCGGCTGACGGAGGCGGTCAACGAACTCGCCGGTCCCGGCGATCGCGTGCTGCTCGGCTCCGGCCGCTACGCGGGGGCCTCGCTGGCGATTCAAACCGGCGGGGAGCGGGGCCGGGCGAAGGAACTCCGCGGCGTCGACACCGGCGGCGGCCTGCCGGAGTGGGTCGGCGCCTGGTCCGCGGCGAACGTGAAGAAGGGGCCGACCGCGATCTCCATTCAACCCGGCGTCTCGGACGTGACGCTGGCCGGGCTGCGGCTGCGGAACTACCAGTTCGGCGTCCGCTCTCCGACCGACGGCGAGGGAACGATCGAACGCCTCACGCTGGAAGACGTCGACGCCGCCCGGATGCGGCATCACGTCTACCTCTCCCACTGCCGGGATTTAAAATTGATTGACTGCGACGTGAGCCGCTACAGCAAGCACGCCTTCCGCTTCGAGGCCGGCTGCCGGGCCGTGCGCATCCTCCGCTGCACCGCGGACTGCTCCGAGGGGGACGAAACGTGGGAGAACGAGACGGCGGAACTCATCCCGTTCGGCTTCACCGTCAACAATTCGAACCCCCCGCAGGGCGACTTTCGCTTTGAAGACTGCCTCGCCGCGAACAACCGCATGCAGGTGCGGCCCGGCAAATACCCGAACGGCGACGGCTTCGTGGTGGAGGGGACCGTCGAGGGCGTCTCCTTCGTCCGTTGCATCGCGGTGCGGAATCGGGACGGCGGATACGACCTGAAGCCGCCGGTGACGCTGACCGACTGCGTGGCGCTGGAGAACGGCCGGGGGATTCGCCTGTGGTCGACGGCGACCCTCGAAAACTGCTTCGTCGCCGACGGCAAGACGGGGCTGTGGTCCAACGGGGAGGCAGTGACCGTGCGGGGCAGCGCCTTCGCCCGCCTCGACGGCCCGGCGGTGATGACCGACGACAAAGCGACCGGCGGCGTCACGCTGACGGGCAGCCTGATCGTCGCCTGCGGTGCCGTCGGCAAGAAGACCTCGAAGGGGCCGATCACGCTGACGGACACCGTCGTCTCCGCGACGAAGCCCAACAGCGATTCGCCGAAGACCCCGCCGACCGACCCCGCGGTGACCTTCGTCGACCCTCCCGCCGCCTGGCCGACCGACAAGCCCCTGCCGACGCACCCCACCCACGGCTACCGCCCGCCCGAACCGCCGTCGGGCGAGATCGTCCGGTAGAATTCGCTCCGCCGGTTCCCCGTCTAAATGGCGCCCCCGCCTCCGCCATGTCTTCTTCTCCGCTGACCGCTGAAGCCGTTCGCGACTGGGTCGGCGGGACGTATTACGACCGCGGCAAGGCGCTGGCCGGCGACCGGGCGATCAGCGGCGGACGGGTCTACGACGTGAGCGGCGGGGTGCGGGTCGCGGCCCGGTGCACGGGGACCTACGCCCCCTTCTACCGGGTCGCGGCGACGGTCGCGGACGGACGGGTGACGGCGTCGGCCTGCACCTGCCCGGTGGGCGGCGGCACGGAGCCGGACGCCGAGGGCCGGTGCAAGCACGTCGCCGCCCTGCTGCTGACCTGGCGGAAGCGACCGGACGACTTCATCCCCGACGAGAACCCCCGCGTCACCCTCGCCCGCCGCTTCAAGGAGGAGTTGGCGGAGATGGTCCTCGCCCTGCTGAACCGCTCCGCCCAGACCGACGAGGAGGCGTGGGAGCACGACCCGGAGGAGTACGACCCGGACGCCGCCGACTGGTACCTCGCCCCCGACCCCGCCCCGCCGAAGGCGTGAGCGGAACGGCCCGGGGTGAGGCACGCATCGGTCGCGACCGTTACAATGGGACGGTTCGCTGTCCTCTCCGTTCGGAGCCCCCCGATGCCCGCGACTCTCGACCGTCCCCCTCATTCGTCCGCCGCCGAGACGGCGGGCTCCCGGTCCGCCAACGGGCGGGCCGCCGCGAAGGGGGTGAAGCTGGGGCCGACCCAGTGCTTTATCGACGGGCAGTGGGTGGACGCCGCCTCCGGCAAGACGTTCGAGACACTCAACCCCGCCACCGAGGAGGTGATCGCCAAGGTCGCCGAGGGCGACGCCGAGGACATCAATCGGGCCGCCTCCGCCGCCCGCAAGGCCTTTGACGACGGCCCCTGGCGAACGATGGACGCCCGCGACCGCGGCCGGCTGCTGTATAAACTCGCCGACCTCGTCGAGGACAACCTCGACGATCTGGCCCGGCTGGAAGTGCTGGACAACGGCAAACCGATCGGCGAGGCGAAGTCCGCCGACCTGCCGCTGGTGATCGACTGCCTGCGGTACTACGCCGGCTGGGCCGACAAGATCCACGGCAGCACCGTGCCGATCCGCGGCAATCACTTCTGCTATCTGCGGAAGGAGCCCGTGGGCGTGGCGGGGCAGATCATCCCCTGGAACTTCCCCCTGCTGATGGCGTCTTGGAAGTGGGGACCGGCGCTGGCCGCCGGCTGCACGATCGTCATGAAGCCCGCCGAGCAGACCCCGCTGAGCTGCCTGCGGCTGGCGGAACTCGCCCAGGAGGCCGGCTTCCCGGACGGGGTGATTAACGTCGTCCCCGGCTTCGGCCCGACGGCCGGTCAGGGAATTTTGGACAACCCGCAGATCGATAAAGTGGCGTTCACCGGCAGCACGTCGGTCGGCAAGCACGTCATGCGGGAGGCGGCGAACTCCATGAAGCGGGTGACGCTCGAACTGGGCGGCAAAAGCCCGAACATTATTTTCGCCGACGCCGACCTCAAGCAGGCCGCCGCCGGGGCCTTCGTCGGGCTGTTCCTCAACCAGGGGCAGGCCTGCTGCGCGGGCAGCCGCATCCTCGTGGAGGAGCCGGTCTACGACGAGATGGTCGAGACCCTCACTAATATGGCCTCCAGCCGCAAAGTGGGCGACCCGTTCGACGAAGCCACGGAGCAGGGCCCGCAGATCTCCAAAGAGCAGTTCGACACGATTATGGCCTACGTGGAGAGCGGCAAGAGCGAGGGGGCGACCCTCAAGACCGGCGGCTCCCGCTACGGCGACAAGGGCTACTTCATCGAGCCGACCGTCTTCACCGACGTGCAGGACGACATGAAGATCGCCCGGGAGGAAATCTTCGGCCCCGTGATGCAGGTGCAGAAATTCACGGACGTCGAGGACGTCGTCCGCCGCGGCAATACCACCAATTACGGTCTCGCCGCCGCCGTTTATACGCGGGACGTGGCGAAGGCGCACAAAGCCGCCGCCGCCCTGCGGGCCGGCACGGTCTGGGTGAACTGCTACGACGTGTTCGACGCCGCCGCCCCTTTCGGCGGCTTCAAGGAAAGCGGCATCGGCCGCGAACTGGGCGAGGCGGCGCTGTCGAACTATCTCGAAAGTAAGACGGTCACGATGAGCCTCGATTGAGCCGTCGATCGTCCTGAGGCCGCTGCCAACGCCCCCGCGGCCCGGCGACGCCGGACCGCGGGGGCGTTATCCTGCGCCGCCGCCAAGTTTCTCTGAACGGACTCCCCATGCGTTCGCCGCTCGCCTTCGCCGCTCTGCTCCTCGCCCCGGCGCTGCCGTCTGTCGCGGCGGCACAAACCGCCGCCGCCGCCGACGTCCGCTGGGAGTTCGCCGCCGGCGACACCCACACCTACGCCTTCACCCAGAACTCCACCGCGAGCATCACCCAGCTGGGGGAGACCTCCGAGGTGAAGAACGACCTCGGCATCGTCCTCAGTTGGGAGGTGAAAAGCGTGAACCCGGACGGCTCCGCCGTGGTCGAACGCACGGTGCAGCGGGTCACGGTGAAGGCGACCGGCGGCGGGGCGACCCCGGTGACCTTCGACAGCGCCGCCGAGGGCGACGAGGCCCGCGACCCCGCCACCCTGCCGGCCCGACTGCGGGTGCTGGGCAGCCTCGCCGGGCAGACCTTCACCAGCACGATCGCCGCCGACGGGGAGGTGAAGGGCGTTGAGATGCCCGCCAAGGTGACCCGGGCCATCGCCGCCGCCGGCGAGGGCAATCAATTCGGCGAGGAGCAGGTCAAACTGCTGTTCACCGACCGCGGCTACACCCTCCCGCCCGCCGGCACGGCGGTCGGCGCCAGCTGGAAGAACGAGGAAACCCTCGCCCTGGCCTTCGGCAAGGTGACGGACGCCCGCACGCTGACGCTCAAAAGCGCCGACGACAAAGCCGCCGTCGTCACCCTCAACAGCGAACTGAAGCCCCTGGACGCCCAGGCCGACGCCCCGATGAAGTTCGACGGCGGCACGCAGACTGGCGCCGTGGTGTTCGACGTCGCCAACGGCCGTCTCGCCGCGGTGGATTCTTCCCAAAAAGCGACCCTCTCCGGCCCCGGCGGCTTCAAGGTGGACCTGACCAGCGCCAGCAAACTCCGCCGCGTGGGCGACTGAGGGGAAACGTAGAGCCCCGACCGTCAGGAAGGGGCCGTTCGTCCGCCGCCGATCACCAATAACCGGCCCGCTGATAGGCCCGGCCTTCGCTTTCGCTGTAGTAGTACGTCGATCCGGCACCGTTTCGAGCGTGGGCACCCTGAATCTCCACCGCGTCCGCTGGCATTGGCCAGCCGTGATCGCTGAACCGGCTCCAGGATAGTGCTCTAATCTCAGCCTGATATTTCAACCATTGCTCGCCCCCCGGGCCGGCGAGTTCTTCAGGCGTTGGCTCCGGCGCGGGGGCGTCGAGTTCCTCCCGTTCGATAGCAAGGTAGCTGGCCATGTATTTCCACTCCGCGTCGATCCACTCCTCGAGGTCGGCTCGGGAGATGCTGTATTGCGCCTCGAATCCGCCCGCTTTCTGGTAGATGGTGATATCCCGCGCCGCCTCCGGAATAGAACGGCGGACATGATAATCGTTCGCCTTCGCCGCCGTTTCGTAATGAAACTCCCCGAACCGGAATGGGTCGAGCAGCGTTCCGACGCCGAGGCACAGCGGAATAAATCCCACCACCGCCAGCCCAAGGCCCGTCGCCGCGGCGTGCCCGCGTTTCATCTTCCACTTCGGCGCCCAGATGACGAACGCCGTGTACCCCACCACGATCAGCACGCAGGTGATCTGAAACGGCAGGATCGCGGCCCAGAACA